>CAYWSM010000362.1:0-4353 GCA_964460935.1 uncultured Terriglobales bacterium
GCACCGACGGATGGCGCGGCGTAATCGCCGACGACTACACCTTTGAGAACGTCCGTCGTGCCGGCGGCGCGATCGCCGCTTACGTACTGAAGAACGAGGATTGGAAGAAGGGCCTGGTCATCGGCTACGACACTCGTTACGCTTCCCGGCGATTCGCCGAAGCGATCACCGAAGTTATTACCGATGCCGGCATCCCGGTGAAGCTCGCCAACGACTACACGCCGACGCCTGCGATCTCCTATTGCACCAAGCATTGGGGAGCCGCCGGAGGAGTGGCCATCACCTCCAGCCATAATCCCTACATGTGGAACGGCGTGAAGTTCAAAGAGAAGTTCGGGGGATCTGCCCGGCCCGTGGTGATCAAACAGATCGAAGCTGAGATTGCCGCCGGTTCAATGCCGAAAGGCACAAAAGCAAAAGTCGAAGAAGTCGATCTGAAAGGCCCGCATCGCGAGGCGATCACCAAGTTCGCCGACCTCGACCTGATCTCCAAATCGGGATTCAAGATTCTCGTCGACTACATGTATGGCGCCGGCCGCGGCGTTGTCGGCCCTATCCTGAAAGAACGCGGCGTAAACGTCGTAGAGATCCGGGGTGAAGTAAACCCGCTGTTTCCCGGCATCAATCCCGAACCCATTGAGCCCCACGTAAAACTGGCGCAGGAAACCGTGGTGCGCGAAGGCTGCCATGCCGGGTTTGTCACCGATGGTGACGCAGACCGCATCGGGGCCGTTGCGGAAGACGGGACCTTCCTCGATGCACACAAGTGCTACGCAGTCATCCTGTACTGGTTGCTCAAATATAAGAAGTGGTCTGGGGCTGTAACGAGGGCATTTAACACAACCAAGATGCTTGACCGCATCGCAAAGAAGTACGGTCGCGAGCTGATCGAACATGGTATCGGCTTTAAGTACGTCTGCGATGTCGTCTTTTCCGGTAAGGAAGTCCTCATTGGAGGCGAAGAGTCCGGTGGCATCGGCATTCCGCGTTATCTTCCCGAGCGGGACGGCATGCTGAATTCCCTGTTGCTCGCTAACGCCATGGCCGATGAGAAGAAGTCCCTGGGGCAGATCGTCAAGGGATTGCAGGAAGAGTTCGGCTACCACTATTATGGCCGCCGCGACCTGACCATCCCTGACGATGTGAAGTTTGGCGCGATCAGGCGCGCGGATTCCGGAGAGATCAGCCGCATCGGAAAATATAAGGTATTACGAAAAGACAATCTCGATGGCGTAAAGTTTTATCTCGATACGCCTAACAACGGTGGGCGCGATGCCGAAGGCTGGGTACTGATACGTGCATCCGGAACCGAGCCGCTGATGCGGATTTACAGCGAAGCCGCGTCGCCTGATCTGGTGCGCGAGGTCCTCGATTCGGCCGTCGCGTTCGTGATGGACCAGGCTACCGCCGCGCAGTCTGTAAAATAGGTCAAAATTCCGCCGCGACGACAGGCGCGGCATTTTCACATGACATTTTCGGCCACCAGCGCTCAACCACAGGACTCGTCAGAGGCTCGCGTTTACAGCCGCATCAAGCGGCGGCTGACCATCGCCGATCTCGTGCTCAATTTCGCATTTCTGATCGTGTTGCTCGCAACCGGCTGGACGGCCGTATTGCGCGACTGGTCGTACGGTGCATCGGGCCAGCACTATAGCCTCGCGGTACTGTATTACGTCGTCATGTTGCTGGTGATCAGCAAGGTGGCAGGTTTTGCGCTCGACTACTACGGATTTCGTGTCGAACATCAGTTCCACCTGTCCAACCAGAAACTCAAGTCGTGGTTGTGGGACGAAGCCAAGGGCTGGCTCGTCGGCCTTGTCATTGCCATCATCCTTGTCGAACTTATCTATGGCACCATTCGCCTGGCGCCGCTCAAGTGGTGGTTGATCACGTGGGTCATCTACAACGGGCTCGCCATCTTCTTCGCGCAGATCGCACCTGTGGTGCTCTTCCCGCTCTTCTACAAGTTCTACCCGCTGACCAACGAGGAACTTAAGCAGCGATTGATCAAGCTCAGCGAAAACGCCGGAACGCGCGTCCGTGGCGTGTACGAATGGAAGCTGTCGGAGAAGAGCAAGAAGGCGAATGCCGCGCTCGCAGGACTCGGTACTACCCGTCGAATCATTCTCGCCGACACGCTGCTCCAGAACTATTCGCCCGATGAGATCGAAGCCGTGCTTGCCCACGAACTCGGGCATCACGTGTACAAACATATTTTGAAAAGCATTCTGCTGCAGGTCGGAGTTTCGTTCATCGGTTTCTGGGTGGTTGCGCAGGGGCTTACGATGGCCGTAGACCACGGTATGTTCGAAAGGATCTCCGATTACGCGAATCTTCCCCTGCTCGTTCTCATGACAACGGTGATGTCGTTCCTGCTGATGCCGGTGATGAATGCCTATTCGCGCCAGAAGGAGCGCGAGGCGGACGGTTATTGCTTCAAGTCGATCCCGAAGATCGCCCCGTTTATATCCTCGATGAACAAGCTCGCAGATCAGAATCTTTCGGAACGGCAGCCGTCCCGTCTGGTTGAGATCATGTTCCATTCGCATCCGCCGGTGGCAAAGCGAATTGCCGCCGCCGAGGCTTGGGCGAAACGGCATCCGACCAAAGCGTAGTCAGAACGTGAGGATTTTCTGTGCCTCATCCGACCACAAAACCAGATCGTCCATGGTGCTGCCTTCCACTTCCTGGATGAGCATGTCCTCGCCGAGGCCTCGCATTTGAAGACATGTTCGACAAGCCCCAATCGTGACGCCGCGAGCGGCAAGTTGCCGGAGCATCTCTTGCGGGTTGTAGTCGGCGTGCGCGGGCGTCAAGCCGGCGAGGGCGGAAGTCACGCCGTCTCCGAGAAGGAACACCCGCACCGAACTTTGTTTGCTGAGAGCGACCGCGAGCCGCAGCCCGTTATAGGTGCGCTGCGATCCATAGGGAGAGTCGTTAAAGATGAAGAGGTAATTCACGCGCTGATGGTACGCAGGCGGAGTGCAAGCTGGCTGTGACGGACGAACACATAAATCCGGGCCGCCCAGCGCTATGAACGCGTCAGAATGGCTTCCACACGCTTCAGATCTTCTTCCGTGTCCACGCCGACGGTATCAAACGGCGTCTCCGCCACATGAATCGGAATCCCGTTCTCCAGGAAACGAAGTTGCTCCAGCCGCTCTGACAGTTCCAGCGACGACTCCGGCCACGACATGAATTTCTCCAGCGCGGGCTTCCGATAGGCGTAGAAGCCAAGGTGCTTGAAGTACTGTGAAGTCTCGATCTTATCGCGATCGAAAGGAATGGTCGCCCGTGAGAAATATAGCGCGCCTCCGTGGATATCGGCCACGCACTTCACGGCGTTTGGATTATTGATGTCCACTTCGCCGCACGGCGTGCGCAGAGTTCCGACCTGAACCTGCGGGTCTTGCATAAGAGCGACTAAACGATCCATGTGTTCCGGGCGCGTCAGCGGCTCATCGCCTTGCACGTTCACATAAACATCGGCCGGGACCTCGCGAGACACTTCATACACACGCTCGGTGCCGCTTTTGCATTCCGGCGATGTCATGCGAGCCACCCAGCCATTCTTGCGGCAAACATTCATGATTTCTTCTGAGTCGGTGGCGACAATGACCTCATTCAACGCCTTCGACTTCTTTGCCGCTTCATACACCCATGCGAGCATAGGGCGTCCGGCGATGTCGCGAAGGATCTTGCGCGGAAGACGGGTGGAGGCAATGCGAGCAGGGATAACAGCAACGATGTGCATGGAGTTTATTTCGCCTGCTGGACCGAAATGGAAGTGAGCATTCGCACTGACCTGGCGGGACGCGCGTCCTCAGGAACGATGAGTTTGAGCGGACCTTGCTTGGCATCAAGCGGCTTGCTATCCATGGTATCCGCGACGATGATCTCGTTGACGTGCGTTCCGGGATCGATCTCTGCCATAGCGAATAGAACATTGTAGTTATCGCTGGCGCCGGCCTTCACGTATGTGAGCATAGTAGGTCCATGCAGTGCTTTGCCCATCGGGGCGCCAATCTTCGCCAGCAAGTCCGACAGTAGAACTCCTTCGTAATGCTCCTCAGCCTTGGTATGCGGGTTCGTTACAGAAACCGAATGCCGCGGCATGGTCTTGAGTTCAGTGCTTGTGACTGTAACTGTCTTCCCGTCGAGACCAGTCAGTTGAAGTTGCTGTGCCAGAGCGGGAAGGGAGAAGACAATGAGAACTGCGGCGAATAAATGACGTTTCAAGATTTTGCTCCGCAAAGATGCGCGAACAGTGTAGTGCATCTCGCGGTAAGAAAAAACGCAGTGGGGCAGTTTCTCCCCACTGCGGGTTAAGAGTCAATCGACTCGAGTTCGCGG
>CAYWSM010000363.1:0-1876 GCA_964460935.1 uncultured Terriglobales bacterium
CCTTGGGGCGCAGACGCCAGGCCAGCGCGCGTCGAATACGCTGTCAAGAGAGACGGTGAACGAGTTTCTGCGGCACACGTTTGGCTACGACCAGAACCTGAAATGGCAGATCAGGGACATCAAGCCGGCGCCGGACCCGTCGTTAACGGAAGTGGATGTCCTGATGAACACTCCCGAGGGGCAGCAGGGACTGAGACTGTACGTCACACCCGATCAGAAGTCCGCCGTTACCGGGGAGTTTTTGCCATTCGGATCCGATCCCTACGCTCCTGTGCGCAATCTGCTGAGCGAGAAAGCCAAGGGACCGTCGCGTGGAGCAGCGAATCCAGCGGTGACAATCGTCGAGTTCGGAGATCTCCAGTGCCCGGCGTGCAAGCGCGCGCAGCCGACGATCGAGAAGTTGATGAACGATGAGCCGAACGCCAAACTGATTTTCGAACAGTTTCCGCTGACGCAACTACACAAGTGGGCGATGACCGCGTCGAAGTACGCGCTATGCGTGAATCGCCAGAATAAAGACGCATTTTGGAAGTTCGTGGATACCGTCTATCAAAATCAGGACGCGATGCAGCAGATGACGGTCGAGCAGGTCGAGCCGAAGCTGAAGCAATTCGCAACCGATGCGGGCGTCAATGCCGACCAGGCGCAGCAATGTACGAATGATCCTGCGATTACCGCCGATATCGTGATGTCACAGGAACTCGGCAAAGATGTTGACGTCACGGGCACGCCAACGCTGTTCATCAATGGCCGGAAGATCGGAAACGTGGGCGGAATTCCGTATGAGACGTTGAAGGCGATCACGGATTTCCAGGCACAGAATAAGTAGGAAGAAAAATTTCCTGCGGTGCTTCTGCGCGCGGGGACTTTCCGTGTTTGTTAGTGTGGCGGCGATCACAGAGGGCGAATTGATTAGATTGTTGAAGCCAGGCTGGGGCTGATATTGAGGAGCACAAGCGAGGTGAAGGCGATTGCTACCCTTCGGTCAATTACGTGGTTGAAATCGCTGCTGAGATCAGTTGTTAGCTTCCCTCCAAAAGGGTAAATCCGCTCTTTGATTACTCCGATCTCCCGATCGTCCACTAGTATTGCGAAGTTCTTTAACCACTTTCGCCCTAGAAGACGACCGAAAAAAATCGTGCGCTCTTCTGCTTTACAGTCACGTTTTCCAGGCTGGCCATTCACGTTGATATTCCATTTCAGCCGTGTCGCAGAACTTGCGAGCTGGATTGTCGCGAGTGCACCATCAGCGGGATCAAGAACCTGCCATATTGTCCCGCTGAATACCAGGCTGACATGATCAACTTTCATGACGGGATTGCCTCCCGAACTTCCGCGTACCGCCCGTAATATCTCTTCATTGTCATTGCCGCTAAAGAATGACAAGCTTGAGCGATCCACCTTCACGGTAGCCAAAGTTTCTCCAGCGTTTCTAACAAATAAGATCGGCGACCAAAGAACAACGGCCTTGGTCTGAATCGTGAATGTGTCTAGGTCGGATATTGTCACTGATGCTTATTGCCTTCAAGGAATTGCTAGTTCGTCCACGATCGCGCTGCACTTTCGCCTAAAGCGAATCGGGTAATCCGTATGGCAGATTACCCGATTACTGTTTGCCGATTGCAGATTTTAGAACGGTATATCGTCGTCGGTGATCTGCGTTGCGCCTTCATAGTCGGGAGCGCCCTGGCTCTGATTCATGCCGCTGGCACTAGCGCTGCGTGAGCGCGAGCCCCCTTCGTCGCCACCACCTTGACCCTGACCTCCGCCAAGTAGCACCAAATCCTGCGCCACGATTTCGGTGGCGTACTTCTTTTCGTGCGTATTCTTGTCTTCCCACGAGCGGGTTTGCAGGCGTCCTTCGATGTAAACGGAG
>CAYWSM010000364.1:0-17529 GCA_964460935.1 uncultured Terriglobales bacterium
TAGAGATAACGGCGGCGGATGCGAGTCAGGGAATGAACAACAAGGCGACACTTCCCTTCTCGTTGACCGACTTTTCGATGGCTGGCGGCGAACAGACGTTGAATGCGAGTCCGGGAACGGTAGCAAAGTTTACGTACTCGCTCACGCCATTGAATGGGTACGCGCAGACGGTAAAGCTGTCGTGCGATACGTCGGCGATGGGAGTGGATGTTCCGTGTACGTTGGGGCCAGCCACGACAATGCAGTTGGCGCTAGGACAGACGGTAACGGTGAGCGCGTCCGTAGGCGTGCCGGGCGCGATGAGCAAGGCTGGCGTGTATCCGGTCACGGTGACGGCAACTGATGTGACACTCGCGACCCTGCAACACTCGCAGAGCAGTTCGGTGCAGGTGCAGATTGGTCCGGACTTCAGCTTTAGTTTCGGAAGTCCGAGCGTTACGGCCAAGGCAGGAGCGCCGATCCAAGCGATTCCTATCACGGTGACGGCGACAGGTGGGTTCAGTGGAACGATCAACTGGGGCGTGGCGGGGTGTCCGGATTTGGCGACGTGCACGATCACGCCAAGTTCGTCGGTTGCCGGACAACAGACGAATTTGTCGCTCTCGACGACTGCGCCCTCGGTGAGCAGCATTAGGCGGACAGGAGAATATCTTGCCCTTTGGCTAGGTTCACCTGTGGCCATGGGGTTCGTGCTGTTGAGGCGAAAAAAGTTAGGGATCGGTGCGGTGTTGCTCATCCTGTTAGGACTTGCCGGATGCGGAGGTGGTGGTGGAGGTAGCGGAACAGCGCCTCCGATTACAAATCCGGGAACGCCGGCTGCGACATATACGATCGTGGTGACAGGAACGTCCGGGACGGTCGTACACTCGCGGAATTTCACACTGACGGTGCAGTAAAGCTTACGAGTCATACTGATACACCCATGGTCATGTTAAAATGACCATGAGGTGCAGTATGAAGCAGATGCCCGCAGGCGTGTTTAAGGCTCAGTGCCTTGAAGTTATGGATCAAGTCCAACACAGCGGAGAACCAGTAGTGATCACAAAGAGGGGAAAGCCTGTGGCAAAGCTGGTCGCGATTCGAGAAAGTGACGATGAGATCTTTGGCTACATGGCAGGAAAAGCGAGGATTATCGGCGACGTAATGCATTCCGGGCCAACGGAAGATTGGGAACCGCGATGATCCTTGTGGATACACACGTCCTGGTCTGGATGGCTTTGGATCCGGCTAAACTGTCCAAGAAAGCAAGAAAAGCAATCGCCGATGCACGCACGGGAAGCAGCATTGCAATCTCGGCGATCTCCTTATGGGAATTGGCCTGGCTGGTTCAGAACGGCAGGATTCAAATCTCAGGAACCGTGGAGAGCTTTGTTCGCGAATGCACCAGCCGGGTTACGATTCTTCCTATTACTGCTGATATCGCAGCTCATGCCGTGCAACTTCCACCAAACTATCCGAAAGATCCCCAAGACAGATTGATTGGTTCGACTGCAATGATCGAGGGTATTCCACTAGTGACAGCAGATGAGAATATCCGGCGCAGCCATACGGTTCAAACGATCTGGTAAATTCTCAAGACTTAGGCGGCACGCCCATTTCCGATGCGACCAGTGAAAGTTGTGTACGCCAGTCAGGCATCTTCAGACCGAAGGTGCGGGCGAATTTTTCGTTGGAAAGAACTGAATAGGCCGGCCGCCGAGCCGGTGTGGGGTATTGGTCCGTGGTGATGGGCGTGAGCTTTGGGCGTGGCACCGGAGCAAAAGTGTCGAAGATGGCTTCGGTGAATCCGAACCAACTGGTCTCGCCTGCGGCGGTAAGGTGATATACGCCGGAGTAAGCGGCAGGATTGCCGGCAGCTCGGGCGATTGCAAGGGCTGTGGCTTCGGCGATCATACGGCTCCACGTGGGAGCTCCGATCTGATCCGAAACGATGCGGAGTTCAGGGCGTTCCTTCGCAAGGCGAAGCATCGTAAGAAGGAAGTTCTGTCCACGGCTGCCGTACACCCATGCAGTGCGGAAGGTGAGATGGTGTACGCCGGATTGCTGTATCAGACGGTCGCCCTCTAATTTGGAACGGCCGTACTCGCCAAGTGGGCCAGTAGAATCTTCTTCCCTATACGGTGTGTTGCTATTTCCCGGATAAACGTAGTCGGTCGAGTAATGCACGAGCAACGCATTGCGGGAACGCGCCTCTTCCGCGAGCAGGCCGGGACCCGCGGCATTGATAGCGTGACATAGAGACTTGTCGGTTTCGGCTTTGTCCACAGCGGTATAGGCGGCAGCGTTAACAATTACGTTAGGCGAGATCGACTGAATCAAGTCGCGGACTGAATTCGGGTCCAGGAAATTGGCGACGTCCTGATCGTAAGCCAGTACCTCGGCCAACATAGCGAGGGTGCGCTGAAGTTCGAATCCGACCTGGCCGTTCTTTCCAAGGAGAAGGATTTTCATTGTGCGAGGGTAGCGGCTCCGATGGTTGCGTTTTTGTACCACTCGACGGTGCGCGACAAACCTTGTTCAAAGGTGACGAGCGGCTTGTATCCGAGATGTCTCTGAGCCAGCGAAATATCGGCGTGTGAGTGCTGAATATCTCCATTGCGAGGCGGAGCGTATCGCGGAGGCCGATTGAAATTCGTGAGTTTCTGCAGCACCGAGTAGGTGTAATTCAAAGTAGCCCGAGAGCCGGTAGCGACATTGAAGTACCGCCCAGCTACCTGTTTGGCCGGGGCATTGCAGGCCAGAAGATTGCCGGAAACAACATTGTCGATGTAAGTGAAATCGCGGCTCTGTTCGCCATCGCCATAGATGGTGGGTTGTTCGCCTCGCAACATGCGTGTAATGAAGACTGAAAGGACACCGGAATACATCGACGTTGGATCCTGTCGTGGACCGAATACATTGAAGTAGCGAATGGACACAGTTTCAAGCCCATACACGCGATAGAACGACCGCATGTAATACTCGCCTGTAAGCTTGGCTACCGCGTAGGGAGAGATCGGGTCAGGAGCCATTGCTTCCTGCTTCGGAAGCGTAGGCGTGTCACCGTAAAGCGATGAGGAGGACGCGTACACCACGCGTTTCACCTTGGCATCACGGGCTGCAACGAGAAGATTCAGGGTACCACCGGCGTTCGAACGATTCGAACTGATCGGATCCTTTATAGAACGAGGAACCGAGGGCAAAGCGGCTTCATGCAGCACGAAGTCGATGTCGCGGCACGCGTCGTGAACTGCGTCGAGATCAAGCAGATCAGCACGACGGAAATCGATGCGGTCGGAAATGTCACTGATGTTCTCAAACCTGCCCGTGCTGAGATTGTCAATACCGCGTACGGAGTGACCGCTTTCCAACAATGCGTGAGCCAGCGATGAACCAATAAAGCCGGCAATGCCGGTAACCAGAAAATTAGACATATATATTCAAACTAAGAAAAAGAGCAGACCACCTTGTCTGCTGCTATCCAGTTTCGCCGATACGAGGCAAAGAGGCAACGCACTAAGTTATCAGGTACATGTGTTTGCGCTACCGTCTAGCGTTGAAGGTGGAAGGTAAGGGTCACACGAACGGTTGACTCGACAGGACGGCCATCGACTTTTGCAGGCTCATAGAGCCAAGACTGAACGGCGGCACTGGCAGGAGCCGATAACATCGGGTCGCCCGCCAACACGCGCGCCTGACTTACACGCCCCGCGGTGTTCACAGTTATCAGGAGCACAACTGCTCCCTCACGATTCGCGGTGCGAGCGGTTTCCGGATAGGCAGGCAGGGGCTGAGTGACAACCCGGGCGGCGATAAAAGCGGAATTTGGATCACGTGGCACCGGGAGCATCACCGAAGAGACATAGATTCCCGACGACAACACCGGCACAGCCGATACGGCTGGAACAAGCAGTGAGTGTAATTCGGATGCTTTTGGCGCAATGGGTGGAGGCGCAGGGCTATCGTCTGTTCGTGGCTTGGTCACCACAACCGGAGTTGGTAGAGCGGCTGGTTTGCGAACAGGCTCACTTGTACGTGCCAAAGTGTACCGATCGGTTGGTTTAGGTTCCGAAGTTTCCGTATGCGCGTGAACTGGAGATGCTTCTCTGATTGCTGGTTGCAGCTCTGGAACCACCGGAGCAGGCGTTTCAGGCTGGGTAATTACGCTAGAGGTTTGCGGTGCAGAGTGCTGAACGGCAATTGGTTCCGTTCGAACATTATGCCGGAATGCGGTCGATTCCTTGGTCAACCAGAACGTTACGGACCCGAACACTACGATGAGCAGAAGCACTAACGGAACTATCCATCGGCGCGTTGTGCTTTTCGGTAACAGCTCGGGGATGGGCACATCGACATGCGCCATCGCTGCCGCTACAACTGGCGGCGGTACCTGACGAGGCACAGATTTGTCCGGAAGGGTTTCTGCGGGCGCGTTATCGTCGATCACCAGGGCCGGAGTTTCAACCAACGCTGCAACCTCCGTGTTGCTCTCCTCAGGGAGCAACGAAACTTCAGACGGGGACTCAGCATCTGGTGCGGACGGTGATTCCGGAGTGGAAGGTTCTTCATCGGCGCGAAATGTTCCTGCCGCCGCGAACAAATCCGCTGCCGAGAGCTGATTTTCTGGTGCGTCCGACTGTTTACCAGGTTCGGCTGAGTTCGCAATAGCGCGTGCGAAGGCGCTAGCGAAAGGGCTTGAAGACGGCTCCGATGCAACCGGTATCTCGCCTGCAGAACTCTGTGATGTTATTTCCGCACCCTTTGGCAGATCAGACAATATCAGTTCGATAGCAGTCGCCACGGCGGTAATCGTGGTCATTGCTGCAGCGTCAAAGGCGAAAGCACGCGGAGATGAGATCAAGAGCAACCCATCAACTTGCTCGTCAATACGCAGTGGCGCAATGATCAACGAACCGATATTGAGCAACTGGCAGACGGCCGGTCCCATGCGAGGGTCCTGGCGAGAATCGTCAGAAAGCACAATTTTGCCGGTGCGAACGCATTCCGCAACGATGCCTTCGTCCTCATTTGCGAGAGCAAGAAGCGATACAGCGCTACCAGCGGTCGCTTTGCAATCGAAACCGTCGTCCTCGCGCAAAGCAATGGCTGCGCCTGAGGCTCCCGTGCGCGAAATGATCTGTTCCAGAACCAACTCCCATGCCTGTTTCACAGATGCAGGTGGGTTCGGGAGTGTGGAACTACTCGATGAAGGGGCGGTCCGCTTCGGGGCGGACGAAGAATGATCCAGGGATGAGGAACCCGGGTATTCAGAACCCTTAGCGGACATCGACTGTCACTCCCCTAAGCGCAGCAGACTGGGACCGAGATAGGGGGAGGACATGCTCGCCGTCTGCCGGCGTCAACTCGACGGATATCTTAGCACTGGATGAGACGTTGGCGACGGTAGGTACGATTACCTTCGTTTCGATTCACGCGATTACTTCCCCGCTGCGCTCTCAAAACCAGGCAGCGGAATTCGGCGCGCAATGTGGTCTTTGATCCAGTGAGGATCCCACCATTCTTTGGGGTCGATCTGTACACCATCGAGTTGCATGCTGAAGTGGATATGGTCGCCTCCGGCCATTCCGGTCATGCCGCTCAGACCCATGACGTCTCCGCGCTTGACCATATCGCCTTCATGCACATTGATCTGACTGAGGTGACCATAAATGGTCTGCAGCCCGTAGCCGTGGTCGACAACGATGCAGTTGCCATAGATTCCAAGAGGTGCGGCATATATAACTCGACCGTCGTTCGAAGCCTGAACCCCGACGTGCTGCGTAACAGCAAGATCGTAACCGAGATGAACCTGCTGATCGATCTTCTTCCCGTGGTAGATGTAATTGCGAAGGTCGGCAAAGTGGGCTTCCGTCTGCGCATTGGCCTGACGTAAGAACGGTTGCGACCACAGGAACTTGTCAGCGGTTTTGAAGCGCAGATCGGCGAGCGTTTTATTGTTCGCCTTGCGCATGTCGTTATTGATGCGAACGAATCGCTCAACGAGATCACCCGATCCGTTGGGATCCAATTCGCCAACGACCTTCTGAACAAAACGGTCATCGATCTGAAGGTCACGTGCCGAGTAATGAGGCTGCTCTTTCTTCGGCATCTGGAATGCGATAGGACTTGTAACAGGGTTCGGACCACCGTAGGAGGCGTAAACGACGGGTGTTGTGCCTGCGGGCGCATTCCATGCATAGGCAAAAAGCGAAAAGAATCCTGGTTTGCCGTCGGGCATCGGCCAGGCGCGATACGTTTGCTCTCCCACACGAACACCAGCTTCCGCAAAAGCGCCAGAGACATTAAACGTGGCAAGATCGGCCATACCGAGATAAAGGTAGTGCTGATCCGAATCAACACTTACAAGAGGAACGTGAGTGAGGATCGTGAATTCACGCTGTACGCTGGCCTGCTTGCGGCGAAAATCGTTCGACACAGCGTTGATGGTGAGCGTCGCTTTCCCATCTTTGAGTTGCGGAATGCTGTTCGTTCCGACATTAAAGGTCCAGGAATTATCAGCGTTCTTGGCCGGCTCAGAAATATTCCAGACGGGATACCGGGATCCGTTCTGCTCAACGAAAGCTTCAGCACGGCGGAGTCCGTGAGCTGCGTGTACATGCACCGTGACAGGCGCGGACTGGCCGACTGTGGCTATGTTAGTTTGCAAATCCAAGGTGGGTGAAACGGAGCGGAAGAACAGGAAACCGAGGTATCCGACGGCGACGACAATCAAGAGCAAAAGTAGTTTGCGCACTCCACAGGATAGCGCGAATACAGCTCATCGGAGATCAGTTATTGCACGAACAGGTTGGTCAGTGGATTACCCGCACTCGATGTTGCAAACGCCTTAGAAACAACGAACCATTTGGCCGCGAACTGCGTGATTGCATTCGCGACCAAATGGATTGGAAGGCTATTTCTTTTTCGCTAGTTTCTTAGCGGGTTTGGACGAAGTCTTCTTCGCAGGTTTGGCAACCGGTTTGGAAGCCTTCTTCTCATTCTTCGGAGCCGATTTCTCTGGCTTGGCTGTGGGTTTTTCAGGAGCGACTTTAGCAGGAGCTGTCTTCGAAGAAGGCTTGGTCTTTGCTGCCGTTTTCGTGCCTGCGTCAGCCTTTGCAACCGCCGCTGGGGTTGGCGCCGCTTCTGCGGTTTTCTTGGCAGATGCCGCTGTGGTCGCCGCTTCTGCTTTCGCCGCACGTCCACGCTTCGGTGGTGGCGGCGGCGGCGGAGGTGGCGGCGCCAGCGGCTTGAAGTGCTTCATGATCTCGGAGTGTGTGCGTAGCTTCCCGTCCAGCATCATGAGGAACGCTTCGTCGACAATCTGTTTGTAATTCGGCATTGCCGGTGTGATCTGGAGTTCAGTCATCTCCGGCAATGGGAATCTCTGCATATTCTGCCGCCACTTGCCGAAGAAGTTCTTGATCTTCTCCGACACGGCTTGTTGCTTTCCTGTAGCCGCGAGGAAGAGCAAATCTTCCGGCTTGGCCTGCGTCAGTAACTTCCATGTCAGCGACGGCGTCGCCGCTTCCTTGCTGGACAAACGTTTGGCGAGTTCACGGGCGTCGTGATCAAGGTTCTTCCAGTTCTCCACCAGGCTGCGAATCGGAATCCGCTTCTGCATGTCTGCGACTTCTTTTTCGCCCAACTTGTGAGTGATGAAGTGCATGACTGCGGGACCCGCATCGGATTCCACACCGATTTCCCAAAGCTGCTGCTTCACGTGCAACAGGTTATGCAAGCCAGGTTGATCGACCTTTGCGGTCGTCCAATGCGGTTCGAGAACTTCCAGCCATCCTTCGTGTTCAAGCGCCTTCATGACGCCAAGGGGATCGTCCTCGAATGCGATCTTCGCAATTTCGATCCCGCGAGCACGATCTTGCATGTGCTCGATGTACTTGTTCTCTTTGGCAGATTCGTAGCGCGCCTTGGTTCGCTCTTCCAACTCCCAGTGCCAACGCTGGCAAAAACGCGTCGCGCGAATCAGCCGGGACGGGTCCTCGAGGAACGAGTAATTGTGCAGGACACGGATGAGCTTCAGTTCGATATCGGCGGCTCCATTGCTAGGATCGAGGAGCAAACCCCGTGAGCCTGTGTTGAGCGACAACGCCATGGCATTAACGGTGAAGTCGCGACGCCGCAGATCTTCGCTGATGCCCGCAGGCACGATCACCGGCGGCTTACCTGTTTTCTCGAAACGCTCGCTGTGCGCCATATCGATTTCGCCGCGCACATTACCGGCGAAGAGCACACGAAGAATGCGGTAGTCTTCGTCCCAGCTCTCGATCCGGACGCCCTGCTTCTCAAGGTCTTTCTGGAGCTTCTGAGGATTACCTTCGACGGTGAAGTCGAGGTCGCGAATAGGAAACCCGGTCAGGAAATCGCGGATAGTTCCGCCGGTGAGATAAAGATTCATCTCGTGCGTACGGACAACATCCTGAAGCAGATTTGCCGCACGTAATTGATCCGGCGAGAGCCGGGTTTCCATGGTGTAGATATAGTCGGCCATTCCCTCCTGCTACCGTTCCAGCACTTTCATGAACTGACCTAAGTCTCTTAAAATACTGAGCTTAGCCACCGCCGGAACCAACCGCGGAGAGCTGCGAAGACCGCCTGCCTATCCTGTGGAAATTCTCCTAAGCTACAGGAAAGATGGAACTTACAGGGGAGGTCATCCCGCAGCAAACCTCAAAAAATATCATAACGTTCACCTTTTGGCTACCTTTAGCAACTCTGAACAACTCCGATCCCTAAAAAGTGGGAAAATCAAAATCAAGGCTCGTTCCCGGAACCTACACCAGCCATGGCCTCGACGCACAAGAAAGTCACCGTACGGAAGCTCGATCGCGACACGATGAACGGCTACGTGTCCACGGAATTCGTCGTCGATGGCAAGATGGAGATGCTGAATACCGGTGGCAACCTGGTCAGCATCGACCTGAAAGACATCAAGTGCGTGTACTTTGTCCGGGAGTTCGGGGACGCAGACGAACTGAACCGTAAGACATTCACAACACGGCCGCGCACCGAGGGCCTTTGGGTGAGGTTAAGGTTTAAAGACAACGACGTTCTCGAAGGCATGATGGCCAACGATCTCACGCAGATTGCGGCGGAAGGATATTTGATCAATCCGCCCGACACGCGATCGAACACGCAGCGAATTTACGTACCCCGCACTGCCCTGCTTGGGTTGACAGTGCTGGCCGTGATCGGCGGGCCTGCGGGACGAAAGAAAAAGTCCGAGGAGAAGCCTGTCGATACGCGGCAGGTGCCGATGTTCACCGAGTAACTCTCTAGTCATGGTGTCCCAGCAGTTCCCCTTCGGCGATGCGTTGACCGATCGTGCGATTCTTCTTCCGGTTCTTGCTGAATTTGTTCTGCAGACGGTCGAGGTAAACGTAGTAAACAGGCGTGATGTAAAGGGTGATGATCTGGGAGAAGATCAGTCCACCGACTACCGCCAAGCCTAAGCTTTGACGCGAACCGGCGCCGGCACCAAAGCCAATCGCAATCGGTAACGTGCCCATCAAAGCCGCGAAAGTCGTCATCATGATGGGGCGGAAGCGGACCAGCGCGCCCTGGTAGATTGACTCTTCCGGCGTCTCGCCTTTGTTGCGTTCATTCTCCAGTGCAAAGTCAATCATCATGATCGCGTTCTTCTTAACGATACCGATCAGCATGATGACGCCAACAAATGAATACAGATTCAGCTCCTGGCGGAAGAGGATGAGCGTTGCTAACGCACCCACACCAGCGGAAGGCAGTCCGGACAAAATTGTGAGCGGATGGACGAAACTCTCGTACAGCACGCCCAGAACGATGTAGATGACGACGATGGCGGCGAGCAGTAACAGCCCTAATCCAGAAAATGATTGTTGGAACGCTTGCGCGGTTCCCTGGAAACTGCGGACCACATTGGCGGGAAGCACCTGGTTCGCAACTTGTTCCACCTGCTGTGTCGCCTCTCCTAAAGAAACGCCGGGCTTCAGGTTGAAGCTGACAGTCACCGCCGGCAACATCCCGAGGTGGTTCACGTTCAGCGGTCCTACGTTGGGCACAAGTTGTGCGACGGTGCTCAGCGGAATCATCTTGCCATTGCTGGCACGCACATAAATCTGGGACAGCGAGTTTGGGTTATCGCGATACGGAGCCGTCAATTCGAGTATGACGTAATACTCGTTGTTTGGCGTATAGAGGGTGCTGACCTGACGTTGTCCATAAGCGGAATACAAAGCGTCAGAGACCTGTTGCGCCGTCAGTCCGAGCGAGTACGCTTTATCGCGGTCTACCTGAATATTGAGTTGAGGATTGCGGATCTGCAGATCGCTATTCACGTCGGTAATCGTGTTTACTTTGCGAAGCGCGGTCTCGAACTTCGGTCCGTCAGAGTACAACTCTTTCGTATCCGGCGACTGTATGGTGTACTGGTACTGCGCATTCGTGAGCTTTCCGCCGACGTTGATGGTGGGAGGAACTTGCAGGAAGACCAGTACTCCCTGAACTTGTGACAGCTTGGGTCGAAGATCCTGAATAATCTGGTCGGCACTCTTTTTGTTTACGCGATCTTTCACGTCCTTAAGGTGGAAGAATACGCGTCCCTGGTTCACGGGATTTCCGTAAGCAGCCATCGTGTAGAGGACATTCGGATCGCTCTGCACCACGTGAGCGATCTTCTGGACGTCTGTGCCCATCTGATCGAAGCCAATACCCTCCGGCGCCTGAATGAATCCGAAGACCAGGCCCTGGTCCTCGTTCGGAATGAACCCCGTCTGTACGATCTTGTACAAAAAGCCAGTCAGCACGATCACGCCAATGCTCACCATCAGTGTTGCAAACTTATGCCGCAGTACGATCTTCAGCGTGCGCTCATAAAAACCAAGCGCGAGGTCGAACATACGCTCCGTCGCGTTGTAGAGCCGTCCATGGTTTGAATGAGAGGGTGGACGCAAGAAGCGGCTGCACAACATCGGTGTGAGTGTGAGCGAGACGATGCCAGAAACGAGAATCGCTACGGTAATGACAACCGCGAATTCGTGCAGCAATCTCCCGATAATGCCTCCCATGAACAAGATCGGGATGAACACGGCAATCAGCGACATCGTCATGGAGAGAATGGTGAAGCCGATTTCGCCAGAGCCATCGAGAGCCGCCTGCATCGGCGTTTTTCCCATTTCCATGTGACGTACGATGTTTTCGAGCATGACGATAGCGTCGTCAACAACAAACCCTACCGACAGCGTTAGAGCCATCAAGGACAGATTGTCCACGGTGTAGCCCAGCACGTACATCAACGAGAACGTGCCGATAATGGACATCGGCAAGGCCAGACTGGGAATAACTGTCGCGGAGAGATTCCGCAGGAAAACGAAGATGACCATCACAACCAGCGCAATGGTCAGCAGCAACGTGAACTTTACGTCGTCGACGCTGGCACGGATGGAAAGCGAACGGTCGTACAGCGTAGTGATGCTGATCGACTGCGGTATCTGCTGGCGAAGCTGCGGCATCATCGCATGGATTGCATTCACCACCTCGATGGTGTTGGTCCCGGGCTGCTTCTGAATCGCCAGCACCACTGCCCGCTGATTGTTGAACCAGCTCTTGGAATACTCGTCCTCAACTCCGTCGTAGACGTTGGCAACCTGATCGAGCCTTACCGGTGCGCCATTCTGGTAAGCCACAATCAGCGGGCGAAAAGCTGCGGCATCGAGCAATTGGCCGTTCGACTCCAGCGTGTAGGTTCGATTCGCACCGTAAATGCTTCCTACCGGAAGATTCGTATTTCCCGCCTGGATGGCGCTGGAGATTTGGTCGATACCGATGTTTTGCGACGCAATCTGCTCCGGGTTTACATCCACCCGGACCGCATACTTGGCAGCTCCGAACACCTGGACTTGCGCGACACCGTTGATCATCGAGAGCTGCTGCCCCATGGTGGTTTCGGCAGCGTCGTCAACCTGGTAGATCGGCAACGTGGGAGAACTCAGGGCGAGGTAAAGGACAGGTTGTTCCGCCGGGTTAACTTTTCGGAATGTCGGCGGATTCGGCATATTGGGCGGCAACTGTCCGCCGGCAGCCGCGATGGCGGACTGCACATCCACAGCAGCTCCGTCCAAGCTTCTCGACAAGTCGAATTGGATGGTGATGCTAGTGCTTCCCAGTTGACTCGTGGACGTCATTTGGCTGATGCCTGCGATCGTGGAGAACTGCTTTTCCAGCGGCGTCGCCACTGATGAGGCCATCGTGTCAGGACTCGCTCCGGGGAGGGCCGCGCTTACCTGAATCGTCGGAAAATCGACATTGGGAAGATCGCTGACGGGAAGAACGCGGTACGCAAAGATGCCGAAGATCAGAATCGCCGCCATCAAGAGCGTCGTCATGATGGGGCGGCGAATAAACAGACCTGTCACTGCGGTCCTCCGCCGGCAGTTCCGCTCTGGTTCTGCGCTGTCTGGGTCTGTTCAGGCTGAGCGGCTGGTTGTATTGGGCCCGGTTCGGTTGGAATCGTCTTCACTACATTCACCGGGTTATTTGGAATGACTCTAATCTGGCCGTTAACAATCACCTTTTGGCCCGGTTGCACTCCGCTTTGAATCACCGCCAGTCCGCGATAATTGCGCGAACTTGTGACGGGCTGCATGAGCGCCGTTCCATTCTGCTGGACAACGAACACGTAATTTCCTTGCTGACTGGTTTGCACCGCATCGGCCGGAACCACAATGGCATTCGGCTGAACTCCGAGTTCCAACTGCACATTCAAAAACTGCCCCGGCCAGAGGACATGGTCCTTGTTGGGAAATGTGGCCATTAGCTGAATGGTTCCTGTGGTCGGATCAACAGCGTTGTTAACGAAGGTCAGCTTCCCCTGAGGACCCGTGGTCTGGCTTGGCGGAAACGCTGTTACGGTCAGCGTTCCTGATTTGCGCTTCTGGACCGCCGGAAGCTGTGCTTCAGGGATGCTGAACTGCACGTAAATGGGCGAAATCTGATTAATGACCGTGAGCGGATTAGTGCTGTTAGCCTGCACCACATTGCCAAGATTCACGAGAATGGCGCCCGCACGACCGTCAATCGGAGCCTTGATGTCTGTATAGCTGAGATTCACTTTTGCTGTTTCCACAGCCGCCGCGTCGGCTTGAACGGCCGCCTGCGCCGCCTGGGCCGTGGCTTCCTGTTGTTCTGCCACTTGAACCGCGATCACGCCCGCTTTGAGCAAAGCGTTGTCACGGTCCGCCTGGGCTCGTTGATCCGCGGCATTCGCTTTGTCTTTCGCGAGATTGCCAATTGCCTGGTCGAGGGCCGCCTTAAACGGACGTTTATCCAGTTGGAAAATGATTTGGCCCGCTTTGAGGAAATCTCCCTGCTTGAAGAGCACTCTCTCAATTTGGCCGTTCACCTGGGAACGGATCTCGACAGTTTTGTACGCCTGAGCTGTGCCAATGGCGCTAATCACTATTGGGATCGATTGTTGCTCCGCAACCGCGACCGTAACTGGGGCCGCTGGTGGTGGAGTATTGGCCGCTTGTTGTGTTTGCTTGCTAGATCCGCAACCTGAGCTGACCAGCAACGCGGATGTAACCACGACCGGCATCAAAAAGCACAAGAACCACTTCCGCTTTGCGTTAGCGCTCTTGAGGACTTCTGAACCGTCGCTGGAAACCAAGCTGGAAAAAGACAAACCAGTACCCGAATAAGGAATAACTCAGTTAGATGCATGCCTGAAGCGACACGCTGACTGGCTCACTACGAATCAGCTCAGCAACTCTAGCTAAGCGAAAAGGCTCAAAAACGGGGACAAGCCGCTAACATTTACAATTCCCTCGTGAAACTCTCGGAAATTGCACAAAGACTTGAAACTCGTCTGGACGGAGCCGACTGTGAAATCTCCGGTGTTGCCGGAATCGAAGAAGCCCGTGAGGGACAAATCACCTTCGTCTCGAACCCTAAATATGCTGCGGCGGCGAAGACAACGAAAGCATCCGCAGTAATCGTTGGCGAAGAGTTCCCTGCCATCTCGGCTGCGACTTTGCGGACCAAGAATCCTTACCTTGCTTTTGCCCGCGCGATTTCGTTGTTCTACAACGCTCCGCGGTATCGTCCGGGTATTCATTCGACGGCCGTGATCAGCGAGTCAGCTAAGATCGGCAAGCTCGCGCACATCGGCGCGTACGCAGTTATTGATGAGAATGTTGAGATTGGCGACAACTGCACCATCCTGCCTCACGTGGTGATCTATCGTGGGGCCCGAATCGGCCATAACTTCTTTGCGCACGCGCACGCTGTCGTGCGCGAGTACTGCCAGCTAGGCGACAATGTCGTCCTGCAAAATGGCGCCATTGTTGGAGCGGATGGATTCGGGTTCGCCAAGGATAACGATGGCAACTGGGAAAAGATCGTGCAGTCCGGCTCAACAATCCTTGAAAACAATGTAGAAGTCCAAGCTAACGCCTGTGTCGATCGCGCCAGTATTGGCGAGACCCGCATCGGCCGCGATACAAAGATTGATAACCTCGTGCAGGTCGGACACGGTTCCAGCGTCGGTGAACACACTATGTTGTGTGCACAGGTAGGGCTCGCGGGTTCCACAGAGGTGGGCCACAACGTCATTCTTGCCGGACAGGTCGGCGTAGCCGGACATTGCACGATCGGTGATAACGCCATTGCAACGGCGCAGTCCGGCATTCCGAACGATGTCGACAAGGGCAAAATGGTCAGCGGCTATCCCGCAATCGACAATCGCCAGTGGCTGCGTGCCGTCGCGGTGTTCAACAAGCTTCCTGAACTGACCAAGACAATCCGTGAACTCGAACGTAAAGTGGAGAAACTTGGAGCGAGCAATAACCAGTAGAGGTCGTCGTCAGAATTCGTTTGGTCCTTCACTTCTGCGATTTACAATTTCTGACTGATTGTTCGCTGGAAATGCATCCAACTCTGTTGGGCGACAGCCAACTTCTGCGACATGGACGAAAAAATCACATCTATCTCGGAAGCCAAACCAATTCGGGTTTTATTACTCGATGATCTCGAAGATCATCTGCTGCTGAGCGCCACTATTCTGCGCCGCAATGGTTACGACGTGCAGACCTCTTCGACCATCGAAGAAGCCGAACAGAAATTGCACGACATCGATATCGCAGTTCTCGACTATCACCTCGGCGCGGGCAAATTTGGCACTGAGGTGGCAGACACGCTGCGCAGTAAGCGCCCTGAAGTTCCGATCATCATCATGTCAGCCACGCTTGAACGCCGCTTCGGTGGCATCGCAGACATGCACCTGTTGAAGGGTTACAGCTCGGTCGACGATCTTCTGACGGCTCTGCGATCGTTTGAGGCCAAGAAACGTGGAAAGCCCGTCGTTGTCGATGCACGCGACTTCTACTATTCGCGCATCAGCGTGTGCATGGGCGACGATGTGGTGCTGGAAATTATGGACCGCGACGGCAATCTCCAATACGTGAACGATTATTTCGCCGCGTTCTTCGATCAGAAGCGGCAGTGGTTCGTGAACAAAAACATCTTCGAGCAATTTCCTGAATTGGGCGAAAACTGGCGCGAGGTCATTCGAACCGTTGCGGAGACTCGTGAAACCTACATCGACCGCGGCTTTCGTGGCCTCCCTCACCTGCCCACCAAAAGCGCACGATGGACGTGGAACGTCCTCGTCTTTCCGATCAAGTTGCAGGACGGCCGTGATGGCGTGGTGCTGACAGCCAGAATGATAGAGAAGAAGGGTAACTAGTCCCGCAGACCTCGGAAATTGCGGCTACGCTGATCTTCCACTCGCAAAACTTGCCATCTTAGCCCTTCTTTTACTATCCTCGCCCACTTTCGAAAATTCATGAACGGGTAACCTATGCGACTATTCATTTGCGCTCTTTGCTTGATGTGTGCTCTCAGCAGTCTTGCTCAAAATACCTCGGGAATTGACGTCATGCCCATGCCTGCAAAAGTGCAGCTAAGCGGCGGAGAAATGATCGTCGATGGCGGCTTTACCGTCGGGATTGCCGGGGCCAAAGATACGCGTATCGAACACGCTGCCGAACGGTTCCTCAACCAGCTCTCACTTCAGACAGCCCTCCCCTGGAAGGCCCAACTCGGAACAGATAGTGCGAAGCTGGTGATTCAGGCCCAGAACGCGGACAACAATCTTCTCGCACTCGGCTCTGATGAGTCGTATTTGCTCGAAGTCACGCCTGCCGGCGCCAAGCTTTCGGCTGCCAACGATCTCGGGATACTGCATGGATTGCAAACGTTCTTGCAGCTTGTGAAGACTTCCACGAACGGATTTGCCGTTCCCGCTTTGCGCATCGACGATCAACCTCGTTTCCCCTGGCGCGGATTGATGATCGACGCCAGCCGGCATTTCATCCCCTTGGACGTACTGAAGCGCAATATCGACGGCATGGAAGCGGTAAAGATGAACGTCTTTCACCTCCACATTTCCGACAATCAGGGATGGAGATTCGAAAGCAAAAAGCATCCGAAGCTACAGGAGATGGGGTCGGACGGTCTTTACTTCACACAAGACCAGCTTCGCGAACTTGTCGATTATTGCCGTGAGCGCGGAATTCGCCTGGTTCCTGAATTCGATCTACCAGGACATAGCACAGCAATGCTTGTCGGATATCCGGAATTCGCCAGTTTGCCAGGCCCATACGAAATCGAACGCCATTGGGGAATCTTCGATCCCGCACTGGATCCCACGAACGACAAAGTTTACGACTTCCTCGACAAACTATTTGGCGAAGTAACAGACGTCTTTCCCGATCCCTACCTGCATATCGGGGGTGATGAAGTAAATGGTAAGCAGTGGGCCGCCAACGCGAATATTCAGAAGTTCATGCGCGAGCACAACCTGAAAGACACGTCGGCGCTACAGACCTACTTCAGCCAGAAATTGCTGAAGGTGGTTCAGAAACATGATCGCGTAATGTTGGGATGGGACGAAATCCTCAACCCCGATCTGCCAAAAGATGCTGTGATTCAATCCTGGCGTGGACCGAAAGGGCTGGCGGCCGCAGCACGTGGCGGATATCGCGCCATGCTCTCCAATGGTTACTACCTGGACCTGATGTGGTCGGCGGAACGGCACTATATGAACGAGCCATTCTCCGGGGATGCGGCGAATCTCACTCCGGAAGAACGCCAGCGTGTACTCGGCGGCGAGTCGTGCATGTGGTCGGAGTTCGTGAATCCTGAGAACATCGATTCGCGCATCTGGCCGCGCAATGCTGCGATCGCCGAGCGGCTTTGGTCGCCTCAGAATGTCGTCGATATCGAGTCGATGTACCACCGCATGTATGACGAAAGCATTCGCCTGGATTATCTCGGGCTGACCCATAACTCAAATTACGTGCCGATGCTTGAGCGGATCGCCGGCTCTGATGACATCGCTGCCCTGCGCGTGCTCGCCGACGTGGTTGAACCCGTAAAGGACTACACCCGCGAAGTTTTACACGAGGCGAATCCTGCAACGCAGTTCACGCCATTGAACCGGCTAATCGATGCTGCTCGACCGGAGAGCGAACAAGCACGCGAGTTCCGTAATCTCGT
>CAYWSM010000365.1:0-3655 GCA_964460935.1 uncultured Terriglobales bacterium
GATGAAGTCGGCAAGCGTCAGGGGGCCCATCGGATGCGCCATCCCGAGTTTGAAGACTTCGTCCACGGCTTCGGGGGTGGCGACGCCTTCCATGACGGTGTAAATGGCTTCGTTGATCAGCGGCATCAGCACGCGGTTGGAGACGAAGCCGGGGTAGTCGTTCACCTCGACCGGTGTCTTGTCTAACTTCAGAGAGAGATCGCGAACGGCGTCGTAGGTTTCCTGCGAGGTGGCGAGCCCGCGGATGACTTCGACCAGCTTCATCATCGGCACGGGATTGAAGAAGTGCATACCAATGATCTTGTCCGGACGCTTGGTCAGGGCAGCGAGTTTGGTGATCGAGATCGACGAGGTGTTCGAGGCGAGGATGATTTCGGGCCGGGTGATCTGGTCGATATCGCGGAAGATCTGCGACTTGATGCCGAACTTCTCGGTGGCGGCTTCGACGACGAAATCGGCCTGGGCGAGATCGGCGCGGCTGGTAGTCGGGCGAATGCGCTTAAGGGCAGCATCACGATCGGCGGCAGCGATCTTATTCTTCGAAACTTCACGATCGAGGTTCTTTGCAATGGCACCGAGGCCGCGCTGAAGGAATCGGTCCTCGACATCGACGAGGGTAACGTCGTATCCGGTTTTGGCGAAGACGTGGGCGATGCCGTTGCCCATGGTTCCGGCGCCGATGACGCCGACGGTCTTGATAGTCATAAGTGCTCCTGCGAAACCGAGTATTTGAAATGAGCGGGCATGCGGTTGTCCATTGTGTACGAATTGGTTGTCCCAGTGGAGTTAATTGCCAGAGATCCCTGACCTTTTAGACCTGGCACATTCTTGGACTTTTCCTCCGCCGTTCCGTCGAGGGTAAGAGTGCTGGGAAAGGACAAACTTCCCCTGCGTCTGCCTAATCACGCCCAGTTGGGAAAGGTGCAACGCACAATCGTAGAGCTCGCAATCATCCTCTTTGAGTTTGAGGTACACATAGAGAGCGGTCGACGGTATTTGTAACGATGATTTTACCCTGCCGCCGATACCGCCGACTCGTCGCCAAAGCAGATCCCCGTCGCTTTGGCGATACGCACAATCTCGCTGTTCGGATCGACCAGTTTGTTCTTGCCGCAGGCTTCTTCGATCGAGACGCTGGCGACATTGCCGCCGCGCAGAGCCACCATGTATCCGAACTTGCGCTCCGCGATCAGTTCCACGGCTCCAGCGCCAAAACGCGTGCTCAACACGCGGTCGAAAGGAGAAGGAGTTCCGCCGCGCTGCACGTGGCCCAGCACCGTCACGCGTACATCCTTCTTCGTGCAGGTGCCAAGAGCGTCGCCAATGAGGTTGCCGACCATGCCGCCGCGCGAGTGCGTTCTCTTCTCTTCCTCGAATCGAGGTTTCAACTCGTCAGGGATGCCAATGCCCTCGGCGACACAGACGATCGTGTATTTCTTCCCTGCCCATTCACGCTGCTCGATAAAGTCGCAGACTGCCTTCACCGTGAATGGAATTTCCGGGACCAGGATCACATGCGCTCCTCCGGCGATACCGCCGTGCAGAGCGATCCATCCCGCTTCGCGTCCCATCACCTCGACAACCATGATGCGATGGTGCGATTCGGCAGTCGAGAACAGCTTGTCGATGGCATCGGTAACGGTTTGAACCGCAGTGTCAAAGCCGAACGTGAAGTCCGTGGCTTCGAGATCGTTGTCGATCGTCTTCGGCACGCCAACCACGGGCATTCCCTTCTTGTACAACTGCAGTCCGATGCCTTGCGTGCCGTCGCCGCCGACCACGATGACCGCATCGATCCCCATGCGACGGGCGTTGTTGACCACCTGGTCCGAGACGTCGCGGACGACCTTCTTGCCTGCCTCCTCGAACTCGTACGCGAAGGGGTTCCCACGGTTCGTGGTGCCGAGAATCGTTCCGCCGCGCGGCAGAATACCGCTGACCGCCTGCAACGTGAGTTCAAACGTGCGCTCGGGCCAGATCAGCCCGTCAAAGCCGTCGCGGATGCCGACTACGCGCCAGCCATGCTGCATGATCGCCGACCGCGTTGCCGCGCGAATCACTGCGTTCAATCCTGGGCAATCACCGCCGCCCGTGCAGATGCCAATCGTTCTAATGTCAGCCATAAAGACCCTATTCCAACACAGAGACACAGAGACGCAGAGAGTTCAAGGGTTAAAGACTTTGCGGCGGATACCGTCTTTGAGGACCGGCGCATGAAAGTTAATCAGCAAGCCGACCGGTTTCTTCAAGAGCCGCAAGTAGGACACAAGTTGCACTTCATGGATCACGTTGATGGATTCAACTGCCTTGAGCTCGACTATGACGTCTCCAACGATCAGGTCTGAGCGATAAGCACAATCGAGCTTTACGCCTTTGTAGTTCAGAGGGATCGGAACCTGACGCTGAAACTCAATCTTCCGAAGGTTGAGCTCGTGGCAGAGGCACTCTTCATAAGCCGATTCCATCAACCCTGGTCCAAGCTCGCGATGTACCTCAATGGCTGCACCGATGATCGGACGAGTAAGCTCAACCAGAATTCCGGTTTTCGGTTTTTCTATCATCTTTTCTCTGTGCCTCTGTGTCTCTGTGTTGAGATTAGAATTTCTTCGCCGTTATGCGTTCCGCGCCGACGTACCTCTGTAACACTTCCGGTACCAGCACGCTTCCGTCGGCTTGCTGGTAGTTCTCGAGAATCGCCAGCCAGGTGCGTCCGACTGCCAGTCCGCTGCCGTTGAGCGTGTGCACCAGTTCGGTTTTGTTCTTCCCTTCCGGCTTATATCGGATGTTCGCGCGCCGCGCCTGGAAGGCTTCAAAATTCGAGCACGACGAGATCTCGCGGAACAGGTTCTGTCCCGGAAGCCAGACTTCGATGTCGTAGGTCTTCGCCGACGAGAAGCCCATGTCGCCAGTGCAGAGCACGACTGTGCGATATGGCAAATTCAGCTTCTGGAGTACGGTTTCGGCGTGCGCCGTGAGCTTTTCATGTTCTTCGTAAGACTGTTCCGGACGCGTGAACTTCACCAGTTCAACTTTCTGGAACTGGTGCTGCCGGATGATCCCGCGCACATCCTTGCCGTACGATCCGGCTTCACTGCGGAAGCACGGCGTATAAGCCGTCAACGAAATCGGCAAGCGTTCGGCATCGAGAACCTCGTCGCGATACAGGTTCGTAACCGGCACTTCGGCCGTCGGAATCAGGTACAGGTTTTTGTCCCCATGCGGAACCTTGAACAAATCCTGCTCGAACTTCGGAAGCTGGCCGGTTCCGTACATCGAGTCGGCATTCACCAGATATGGCGGAAGAACTTCGGTGTATCCGTGTTCCTTGGTGTGCAGGTCGAGCATGAAATTGGCGAGCGCGCGCTCCAGCTTCGCTCCCAAATCCCAGTAAACAGCAAAGCGAGCGCCGGTCAACTTAGCGGCGCGTTCGAGATCGAGAATGCCGAGATCAGCGCCGATGTCCCAATGCGGTTTCGGAGTGAAGTTGAACTCGCGCGGAGTTCCCCAGCGACGAACTTCTTTGTTGTCGTGCTCGGATTTTCCGACGGGAACACTCTCGTGCGGAAGGTTCGGAATGCCTTTAAGGATGTCGTAGAAGCGAGCTTCGTCTTCTTTGACGCGCTCTTCGAGCTGCGGCGTTTGGTCCTTCAGCGCC
>CAYWSM010000366.1:0-7150 GCA_964460935.1 uncultured Terriglobales bacterium
ATCCCGTCCTACCAGCGCACCGTCATCCATTGGGTGATGAGCGCCAAGCAGCCTGAAACCCGCGAGCGCCGCCTCACCCAGCTCATCTCGGACTCCGTCAACGGCCTCTGGGTTCCACCGATGCGGAGCGCACAATCAAAATCAAAACGAAGTCACTAATTTCGCGGCTGACGTACTCACTACGATTTTCCGATCCCATCTCCTAACCCCTAACCCCCAATTCCCACGACTATCCCCCATCCCCTATCTACTATCCCCTGGAACACAACAGCCACCCCGCAGGGTGGCTGTCTTTATGAGTGCTGCATTACGAATGATGGTTGCGAACTATCGTTCGCTTTCCTTGTACATGTATTTAATGGCTTGCTTGTAGATCAGCACATTCGATCCGCCGTTACGATTTACTTTGACGCAGGTCTTGTCGTACCACTCCAGCGTGCCATGGATCTCGTCCCCGTTGCGCAACAGGATTACCAGCGGAGTCTTGGTGGCAATCTGTTTCTGATAGTAGAAGTTTTCGGCGTGCGTCTGTTCGGCAGGCGGATTCTTCTTCCCGCCGTTCGGCCGTTCCCGTCGTTCCCCGATCGGTTCACTCCGCGGCGATTCGTTGCGCGTCCCATTCGACAGCGATGGGCGAATCAGCTTGCGGCTAGTGAACGCCTCAGGCTCGGGTGCTCTCACCGCGGCGGTGGAATCCATTGCATCTTTCATGGCGTGAACTTCTCCCCGGGCTAAAAGTCACACGCTGACCAGACAACACCCCGAATGCACCAGCAGGCGCGTGGATCGGTAATGCGAGGTTATCGCGCAGGTGTGAGCTTAAGCCTACCGTATCA
Organism: uncultured Terriglobales bacterium; assembly: GCA_964460935.1. GTDB lineage: Bacteria > Acidobacteriota > Terriglobia > Terriglobales > Acidobacteriaceae > DATMXP01. The sequence continues at coordinate 837 of CAYWSM010000366.1, forward strand.
CACAGTTGCAGCACGGGCAATGACGGTTGCCACACCGATGCACTGACGTAACTAGGCGCACATAACTACGGCTGATCCAGCGTCCGGACAAACCGTTTCGCGGCGACACTTCAACCCGATTGCGTGAACGTCGCGCCCACGCACGAGCATCGGATATAAATTGGAACCAGGATTGGAGACCGCCAATGGAAATCAAACGCGTCGGCTCACAACCTTCCGCCAAGGGACCATCCGACTGGTTCACCGGCGCCGTTCGCATCGATCTACTGTTTCAAGCTCCTGCGCCGGCGTTCGTGCAAGGCGCGAGCGTGACCTTCGAGCCCGGCGCTCGCACCGCATGGCACACGCATCCGCTCGGACAAATACTGATCGTCACCGCCGGCCTCGGCTGGGCGCAGCACGAAGGCGGCCCGGTGGAAGAAATCCGCCCCGGCGACGTCGTCTGGTTCTCGCCTGGCGAGCGCCACTGGCACGGCGCGAGCCCCACAACAGCTATGACCCACGTCGCCATCCAGGAGAGCAAGGACGGCAAGGTCGTTGATTGGATGGAGCATGTCAGCGACGAACAATATCGTCGATGACGCCGGCCTTAGGACTCCTATAATGACGCGATGCCGATCGTTGCGTTCCTGCGCGGCGTCAACGTGGGTGGATACAGACGGTTCCGCCCAACTGCCCTCGCCCAGGAACTCAAGGACTATGGCATCGTCAACATCGGCGCAGCCGGCACATTTGTCTTCAGCAATCGCATTAGTCAGAATCGTCTGCGATCCGAAATCATGCGTCGGCTTCCGTTCGAGGCCGAAGTAATGATGTGCTCTGGCCGGCAACTGATCGCAGCCACATCCCACGCACCCTTCGACGACAAACCGCCTGCCCCCGACATCGTTCGCTTTGTAAGCGTGCTAAAGAAACGTCCCCGAGTCTCTCCCGCTCCTCCAATCCTTGTGCCGGAAAATGGAAGATGGCTCTTACAAATCCTGGAAATTCGGGAACAATTTGTCTTTGGCTTTTACCGGCGCGAAATGAAGGCCATCTCTTGCCTCGGCTCCATCGACAAACTCTTTGGCGTACCGGCCACAACCCGCAACTGGACTACGATCACCGCAATTCTTGATGTCCTCAAGAAACTCTAGACGGAGGTGCCCATGCCATCGCATAACGAATCTTTACAAGACCGCCTCTCCCGCTACCAGGAACTCACCCTTACCGTTACGGGCCGCAAATCCGGACGCCCTAGTTCCCGCCCGGTCTGGTTCGTCTTCGACAGCGACAAACTCTACCTCTTGCCGGTACAAGGCTCCGACACGCAGTGGTACAAGAATGTGCTCCAGAATTCGTCCATGCATATCGGAGTTCGCGGGGAAGATGCCGAACTCAAAGCCACTCCGATCACTGACTCCAAACAGGTTTCCGCCGTGATCGACCGATTCCGCGAGAAATACGGCGCCGGCGACGTAAGGAAGTATTACTCGAAATTCGACGTTGCCGTTGTGGCCCACGTCCGGTAATCATGGGTCCACTCTCTGCCCAAAGGTGATCCCATGACGCCACTCTCCGGATGGGAGGACTATTACGTGATTGTCGGCTCGTCGGCCGGCGCACTGATCGGTTTGCAGTTTGTTGTCATCACGCTCATTGCCGAAATGCCGATCGGGCGCGGCGCTGCTCAGGCCGGCCAGGCGTTTGCAACTCCGAACATCGTTCACTTCGGAGCCGTGCTGCTACTGGCAGGCATTCAGTGCGCGCCCTGGGAAGCGGTCTCTCCCGTCGCGATTCTCTGGGGAGTAATCGGGCTGGCGGGTATTGTTTATGTCGCTTTGGTCACCCGACGTATGCGGCTCCAGACCGCGTACAAGCCTGAGTTTGAAGACTGGCTATTCCATTCCATTCTTCCCTTTTTGGCCTACATCACGCTGGCTGTCTCTTCGCTCGTGGCGAATGCTCATCCACGTGACTGGCTGTTTGCCATCGCCGCAGCATCCATGCTGCTGCTCTTCATCGGTATTCACAACGCATGGGACGCTGTCACCTACCACGTCTATTCCCAACGCCGCAAAATGCAGGAAGCCGAAAAGTCAGCAACGGGAGAAGCCAAGGCATAAATCACTCTGGATGGATCTACCCATAACTTGAAACCTGAAACTCGAAACTTGAAACCGAGACTCTCGTTCTGTCAATAGCCACAATCTGTCAAAACCACACCTAACTTACTGGTTACAAAGAAAATATAAAGTTTGCTGTTTTGGCAGTAATCCCCGCTGAAAAGCGCATACTCCAAAATAGGGAGGAAGATCCCAAAGTACGAAAGCGTGTCGCGTTCTTTGACAACCGAATAATTGGCTGAATGGCTTTCTAAGCCATTGAAAAAGGTGAACTTATCCGCAACCGTATGGCTTATCAGTCGCCTGCGGACATCAACGTCTGTAACACGCTGATTCTAAAGGGCTGAGGTCGGAATTTTGATTGGCTCTGAGACCGTTTTACCGCTCCAGCCCCGTCGCCAGAGCATCCAGCGACAACGACCGTAGTACGTTCCGCCGCATGCCGGACTCGACCTCGTGCAGCCGGGCCGCCGCCGTCGTGATCCAGTCGAAGCTGACCTCGGCCGCAAGCCGTTTCAAATCGGGAACGATGTCGGTATTCCGGACCAGTTGAGGACTGTTTTCCTTCAGGAACAATATATCCTCGAGGATCGAATAGCTGGCGCGCAGCAGCCGATCGGTTTTTTCCTTGCCCTCGGCCCCGGCACGGTAGGTCTCGGTGGTTCGAAACAGCGGCGAATGATCTTCGGCATTGACCGCTGACCCGAGGATCGTCAGCGCGTCTTTGCGCGCCGCCGTGTAGCGCTCCAGGTCGAACCCGGCCGCCTTGCCGCACGCGCCGCCGCACAGCCGGGCGGCCAGTCCGCGCGTTACGGCATTCCACTCCGGGCGCTTCTTCACCAGGTATTGCTCCAGTTCGCTCGGCGCCAGCGGTGATAACGTCAATGTTACACAGCGCGACCGGATGGTCGGCAGGAACTCTCCGGGATTCGTCGTGAGCAGGAAGAGGGTCGCAAACTCCGGCGGCTCCTCCAGCACCTTCAGCAGCGAGTTCGCCGCCTCTTTCATGAAGGCCGAATCCGTGAAGATGTAAACCGCATGATCGCCCCTGCGCGGACGCTTGTAGATCTGCCCGATCACATGCCGCACCTGATCGACTTTGATCATCATCTGCGGCGGATCGGGCGGGACAATCAGAATATCCGGATGGGTTTGAATAAAGACGCGCGTGTCTTTCTTATCCGCTTCGCGCAGGTTCTCGCGTGCCTCAACAGCCTCGGCGAAGCGCGCATCGAGATCGTCGGCTTCTCCGATCTCGCGGCAGTTCTCGCAATGGCCGCAGAAATCCGGCTCACCCGTGAGCGGCGGATTCTGGCAGTTCATTGCCTTGGCGATCATCTGCGCCAGCGTGTACTTCCCCGCTCCCTCCGGACCGGCGATGATCACGGCATGCGGAAACCGGTCGCGCGCGAGCATCCCACGCACGATGTCCACCGTCGCCGCATTGCCATGAAACTCAGAGAAAGACATAACTATAAAATTAGTAAATGAGTAACTTAGAAAGTGAGTAAATCAGGAACAGAATTGAAGCTCACGAGCTTCTATTTACTAACTTACTAATTTACCAACTTACTAACTCTCCGCTGCTCCCGACTGCAACCCCAGCCTCTTCCTGACTTCCTTCACGATATCGCCATGTACGGTATCGGGATCTCGCCTCGCATCCACCATGTACACGCGCTTGGGCTCACGGGCAGCAATCTTCAGGTAAGCCTGATGTACCCGCTCGAAGAACGCGGAATTCTCGCGCTCGAACCGGTTCTCGTCATTGCCGCCGGCGGCTTGGTTTCTGCGCCGCGCCCGAGCGACGCTGGCCGCGACGTCCGAGTCCATCAGCACGGTCATGTCCGGATTCAATTTCGCTACCGCACGATGTACCGCCAGCACCGTATCGGACCCGAGTTCCCGGCCGCCGCCCTGGTAAGCCTCCGACGAATCGGTGTAACGATCGACCAGCACAAACTTCCCTGCCTTCAGCGCCGGCTCGATAACTTCGCTCACCAACTGAGCCCGCGCTGCAAACATCAGCGCCAATTCCGCCAATGGAGCCAGTCCGCGCGTCCGCGAGTTCAGGATCATGCCCCGAATCTCCTCGCCGGTTGCGGTCGTGCCAGGCTCGCGCGCCGTCACCACTTCGAGGCCTTCGCCGCGCAACACGTCGGCAAGACGGTTCATCTGCGTGCTCTTGCCGGAACCGTCAAGCCCTTCAAACGTGATGAACTTCCCTCGCGCCATTCGCAGCCTGAATCATAGCAAAGCCAACTTGCGCCGATGCGTTGCACAAGCCCCATCGTTTAGGATGGTTGGTTCTTTTATGCCCGTGGGGTGGGCTAGGGAGAGTACATGCGCAAAGTGCAGTTGATGGCAGTAGTCTGTTTCGTTCTTGTTGCGATCTTCGCAACCGCTCAGGTTCCAACGGCAGTATCGAACCAGCCTTACATCGGACCGATCACACTGTCGGTCGATGCTTCAGCCGCGGATACCAGGCTCTTTCACGCCAAGTTGACCATCCCGGTGAAGTCCGGCGAGAACACGTTGCTGTACCCAAAATGGATTCCCGGCGAACACGGACCAACCGGTCCTCTCGTGGATCTCACCGGTCTCAAGTTCTTCGTCAACGGTCAGCCGCTCTCGTGGCGCCGTGATTCCATCGAGATGTATGCCGTCCATGTCGATGTTCCCGCCGGCGTGAACTCAATTGAAGCGACTCTCGACTACACGTCGCCCGTTGGGAACGGGATCTATACCGGCGGTCCAACCGCCAGCGACAAACTGGCGGTCGTGAGTTGGAACACGCTTCTGCTGTATCCCGCAGGTTACGATGCTCACAACATCACCTATAACGCGTCGGTTACTATTCCTCAAGGTTGGCAGATTGGCACCGCGTTGCCGCTGGGTAACCAGGTTGGGCAGACCTACAACTTCAAGCCCGCCTCGCTCTACACACTCATCGATTCCCCCGTCATCAGCGGCCAGTATCTGCGCGTTCTGCGGCTTAATAACCCAGCAAATACGCCGCCCGTCGAAATGGACATCGCCGCCGACAGCCATGCCGCGCTCGACTTCCTGTCCGGCGTTGACGACCATCTGAAGCAGCTTCCGATGGAAGCCGTGGCTCTCTTCGGTGGCACGCATTATCGCGACTACCACTTCCTGCTGTCACTCAGCGATCACGTCGCCCACTTCGGGCTGGAGCATCACGAGTCGAACGACAGCCGTATCCCCGAACGTTCTCTCTCTCACGACGATGCTTACAACGTTCTGGGTGGCGTCATTCCGCATGAGTACGTCCATTCCTGGAACGGCAAGTACCGTCGTCCGGTCGGCCTTGATACAGCCAACTACGAACAACCGATGAAGGGCGATCTGCTCTGGGTTTACGAAGGACTTACTGAGTATCTCGGCGATGTCCTGATGGCACGCACGGGTCTCTGGACGCCAGACCACTATCGCGACAACCTGGCTGAAGTGGCGGCTGAACTCGACAACCGGTCCGGACGCACGTGGCGTCCGCTCGCGGATACGGCCATCAGCGTTCAGACTCTGAACTACGGTCCGGCAGCTTGGACCAATTGGCGCCGCACCGTTGACTACTATGAAGAAGGCGAACTGATCTGGCTGGAAGCTGATATGACCATTCGCCAGCTTACGCATGGTCAGAAGTCATTCGACGACTTCGCTCATCTCTTCTACGGGCAGCCGAGCCTCCCTGCTGATCAGGCTCCGACATTCAAACCGTACACCTTCGACGACGTGGTGAACGCCCTTAACCAGGTCGCACCGTACGACTGGCGCAAGTTCCTTAACGATCGCCTCTGGTCCACCTCGCCGCATGCCCCGCTCGGTGGAGTCGAAGCCAGCGGCTGGAAACTGGTTTACAACGACAAGCCGGGCGACCTGCTGACCGCGCAGGAGAGAGAACGTCACTATGTCAACGTCGGATACTCTATCGGCCTGATCGTGCGTGACGATGGAACCATCCAGGACTCGTTCTTCTTCAAACCGGCATTCAAGGCAGGAATCACACCGGGAATGAAACTGATTGCCGTGAACGGACGGAGGTTTACCTCTGAGGTCCTGCGCGCCGCTATCCGCGAAGCGAAGGACTCGCAGCAACCGATCGAGTTGCTCATCCAGAACGCCGATTACTTCAAGACGTACAAACTCGATTACCACGAAGGCGAGAAGTATCCAATGCTGCAGCGCAAC
>CAYWSM010000367.1:0-3368 GCA_964460935.1 uncultured Terriglobales bacterium
GGTGCTGGTTACGATGATGCAGGGCGGCGTCTTCGCCCCCGTTGTATTCGGAATGATGCCCTGACGGCGGTAATACGCGCCAGACGTGAGCGGCTCGTAGATTTCCCGCAGGAGGCTCGCGCAGCGTTCGGTATCGGCGCCTACGACAATGCGATCAGGATAGAGGAAGTCCCCTACAGCCGTTCCCTCGCGCAGGAACTCGGGATTCGAGGCAACATCGAAGCTGTCCGCATCGGCGCCATCGAGCAGCATCACACGGCGAATCCAGTCGCTGGTGAACACCGGAACGGTGCTCTTCTCCACCACAATCTTGTAGCCGTCGATTGCGCAGGCGACTTCGCGCGAAACCTGCTCCACATAGGAAAGGTCCGCTTCGCCATGCTCGGTGGATGGAGTACCCACCGCGATGAAGATAGCCTGGCTGCGGCGCACCGCTTCCCGGAGGTCGGTGGAAAACTGCAGACGCTCGCCACGGTGCCGTTGCAGCAACTCTGGCAGAAATTCTTCGTGAATAGGAACATCGCCACGTTGAAGCATCTCGATTTTCGACATGTCATTGTCGATCGAGATGACTTCATGACCAAGTTCAGCAAAACAGGCCGCGGCAACCAGACCGACGTACCCGGACCCAACGACGGCAATCCGCAAGGTATGTTCCTCCCCCGAGCTAGGAATCTAGTCTACGCTAAACGGGTTGGTTGAAAAAACGGTCAAAATTGACAGTTTATTTTGCGCCAACTGCAACCAGACTGAGCCCCGTCCAGGGCCAAAGTTTTGCCACAGGACGCAGCACAGGAAGGATGGTATCACAAAACTTTAACTGGACTCGTGAAAAGCGCTTGCGGTGAAGGATTTTGTTGTTCAGCCACCATCCGGGAACCGAGAGACGGTTGAAATCCTCAATCCCTTCTACCCGAAAGCCCGCTCCATACAGCAGATCGGAAAGTTCCGCCCTTTCGAACCGCTGCCGCCGGCCACGTTCCTCATCCAGAGGACCAAACCGCCGTTTGCCTTGCGGCACCAGCACGACTACTCGCCCACCTTTCGTCAAGCAGGAATACACGCCCCGAAGGGTCGCCCCCGGATCGGGTTGGTGTTCCAGTACATCGCACAGAAGCACGGTATCGAACTGCGATTCATGCCTGCGGAACGCACCAGGCTGAGCGGGATCGAATTCTTCCACTCGCAAATACGGTTTACCTATCGCATAGGAACGCAGATACGTCAGGTAATTGGGATTCTGCTCCGTGGCGACGTATAACTCACGAGGGATGAACTGGTTCGTGATGCTGCCAACGCCAGCTCCGATCTCGAGCACCCGGTCGCCGACGTAGGGTCGTATTGTCTTGCCCTGCCAGGCAACAAAACGCCGCGCCTTCTCAAGTTCTGATACCAGCCGGGTCCCATACTGATCCCGTTCGTACAGATCGTCGATCAGTGTCCACTTCAGCATCGCCCCGAGTGCGAGAAATCCATCCTTAGGGCGGATCTTCTTCCCTTCGGCGAACGTCCGAGGCAAGTAGCGGATCGGCACCTCGAAAACGCGTGCGCCACGCTTTGCGAGTTTGAACGTCAGTTCTACTTCAAACCGGAAGTCGTTGCTGCGAATCGGGATCGACTTCAGCAGCGTCGTGTTCACCGCTTTGTAGCAGGTCTCCATGTCGGTGAGGTGGAGGTCGGTGAGCCAATTGCTGATCGCCGTCAGGCTTTTGTTCATGAGCGTGTGGCGATACATCAGAGCGCGGCGGTAGCTTGCCGATAGATAGCGCGATCCAAAAACCGCATCCGCGCCTTCTTCCGCAAACGGGACCAACAGTGCCGGAATGTCCGCCGGGTTGTACTCGAAGTCGGCATCGTGGACGATGCACACATCACCTGTTGCACAAGCGATTCCCGTACGCAACGCGCCGCCCTTGCCCTTATTAGTCTCGTGGCGAATGAGTGTGATCCGCGGATCGCTTTCTGCCAGCCGCCGCAAAACGTCGCTGGTTCCGTCGGTAGAACAGTCGTCTATGACAATAACTTCCAACTCGCAAATCAGCGGATGTTGTAAGGCCAAAACTCGACGAACACTCGCTTCAACGACGTGCCGTTCGTTATAAACCGGCACCAGCACCGATAGACGAAATGAGGTCCGCGCAACGGCGTAAGCATCGGGAGTGCGGACATCGCGCGGCACGGCTTCAGTGATCTCGTCGGTTCTGGTGGGAGTGGTGGACAAAACTGCCTCTCGGCTCAGGCGGTCCTAATCATGGCTCAAAATGCTGCCGGAGCGAAGTTGCACCGATGGTTCGAGTCTATGGGGAAGTATAAATCAGGTCTGCCGGACCTCAGTCCGACATCGCCGCCAGGCTGGCATCGGCCAGATCAACGTTCGGTAATAGCGGCTCGGGCACAAGCGGCACATTAGCCCTCTCCAATGCCTCGGACAACACCGTCCGAAATTCGCCTGTCAGCATGTTGATATCGAATAAAAGATTGTGGCTGGCGTCGTAGCGATAGACAGTGAACCTGGCATCCTGCCCGGGAAGACGCCCGCGCAACGTGAGCGTGAACTCCCACTGTGGTTCAACATCTGGCGCGGCAGGCTCTTTCCGCCAGTCATAACGGGATGTGCCGTCGAAGGTTGAGCTGACGTAGCGAGCTGTGGGTTTCCGAAGAGCAAGATGGAATCCGTCGAATTCATTGTGCTCGAACGCCGCCCTGAGCACACGGCGGATGCTGTCGAGGTCGTCGCAATCGGAAAGCTCCTCGGTGGCGCGACGGATAGCGAGGTTGTTCACGATGATCTGACGCTGTTCGATCGTACGTTTGGCGGCGCGTCCGAGTTCGGCAAAGGCGGGATAGTGCAGGTGTTGCACGCCGATAACGGCGCCGATTCCAACCACCACCAGCGCGACGCCAACCGATCTGCCGCCGGGATACAACATCAACAGACTGATCAGTCCAAACAGGGCTGACACGCAATACAGCAACACAACTGCTTGCTTGTGGCTGAAGCCTCGCTTGAGGAGCCGATGATGGATGTGCTCGCAATCGGCGAGGAACAGCGGCTGTCCGCTTAGGTATCGCCTTACGATGGAAAGCGTCGTATCCAGCAGAGGCAGGCCAAATGCAACGATAGGGATGGCGACTGCCACTACTGTCGGTCCCTTCTCCGCGCCCATCAGCGATACGGCGCTCAGCATGAATCCCAGGAACAGCGAGCCGGAGTCGCCAAGAAAGATAGTTGCCGGATTGAAGTTGTAGCGGAGGAATCCGAGAATTGCCCCCGCCAGAGCCGCGGTGACGATTGATATAAACCCATTCCCGCTGAGCAACGAAACGACGAATACCACCAGTGTCGAGAACAGCGCCGAACCGGCTGA
>CAYWSM010000368.1:0-8020 GCA_964460935.1 uncultured Terriglobales bacterium
AAAGTTACCTCGGCCATCATTGCCGATCGGATCGCCAAATCCGGCAGCTTCTCCGTGGCATTCGGCGCCCACGTGGGAATCGGCACTCTGCCGATCGTTTACTTTGGCACGGAAGAACAGAAGAAAAAGTATCTGCCGAAGTTGGCCACCGGCGAGCTGATTGGCGCGTATGCCCTGTCGGAATCGTCCTCCGGTTCCGATGCTTTGAATGCCCGTACGAAAGCGGTTCTCTCGCCAGACGGCAAACACTACTTGCTGAACGGTGAGAAGATGTGGATCTCGAATGCCGGATTCGCTGATCTTTTCATCGTATTCGCCAAAGTCGATGGCGAGAAATTCACGGCGTTCATCGTCGAGCGTAACTTCCCTGGATTTTCCGTCGGTGCGGAAGAACACAAGATGGGCATTCGTGGATCGTCCACCTGCCCGCTGATCCTGAACGACTGCCAGGTTCCGGTTGAGAACGTACTTGGCGAGATCGGCAAAGGGCACATTATTGCTTTCAATATCCTGAACATTGGCCGCTTCAAGCTGGGCGCGGGATGCGTCGGTGGGGCGCGGAACTCGTTGGCATCAGCAATTGGCTACGCGAAGCAGCGTAAGGCATTTGGCAAGACCATTGCCGATTTCGGCATGATTCGCGAAAAGATCGCCGAGATGAATACGCAAGTCTATGTCGGCGAGAGCGCGGTGTATCGAACGGTCGGCATGATGGACGTGGCGCTTGGCGATATCGATAAGCACGCCGCCGATGCGCCACATCAGATCCGCAAGGCGATCGAGGAGTACGCCGTTGAGTGCTCGATCCTGAAGGTCTGGGCGTCGGAAATGCTCGATTACGTGGTTGACGAAACCGTCCAGGTTTACGGCGGCTATGGCTTCGTCGAAGAGTATCCGGCGGAGCGCTCGTATCGCGATTCGCGCGTAAACCGCATTTTCGAGGGCACCAACGAAATCAACCGCATGATCACCACAGGATGGCTTTTGAAGCGGGCGTTGACCGGTCAATTACCACTGATGCCGAAAATCAAAGCCGTCGTCGATGAAGTCATGGCTGGACCTTCGATGGGCGAAGGCTTGGAAGGTCCGCTGGCGGCAGAGCGCATGCTGGTGGCAAACATGAAGAAAGTCGGTCTGTTCGTTTCGGGCGCGGCTTCGCAAAAATACATGGCTGCGCTCGCGGACCAGCAGGAGATCATGGGCGCGATGGCTGACATGCTGATCGAGGGCTACATGGCGGAATCGGCGCTCCTTCGCACGCGCAAGATCGTGCAAGCTCAAGGCGAATCGACTGCTGCGTTACCCATTGCGATGACCCAGGTCTATCTCACAACGGCCATGGATCGGATCGAGTCAGCGGCCAAGCGCGTGATCGCGGCTGTCGCAGAAGGAGACATGTTGCGCACGCAGATGGCGATCCTGCGGCGGCTCGTGAAGTACGAACCGTATAACGTAATCGGTTTGCGGCAGAAGATCGCGAACCGGGTAATTGATGCCGGGAAATACGTCTCAGCATAGTAACCGGACCTTCTGAACTAGGCAGACGTGTTAAATGCGTCTGCCTTTTTCTTTACAAATCGCAACAGTAGATTTTCATGTTCCCTGTATTTTCTCTATAGCGGCAAGGGTTGCCTGCGATCTCGCGATCTTTATTCCCTTATATTCAAAAGTGTTACGGTCTCTCGCACCTTGGCATTGCTGCTGCATAGCTAATCACTCGAGTGCTAAATCGACGTGTCGGGAGGTGAGACTTCGTGCTGGGAAGAATCCTACTCGTTACAGCTTTGGACGAGACTCATCGACAGCTGTTACTCAAGTCGCGTGGCTATGAAGTAACGATGGTCCGAAGCGATAAGGTGCTGCACTGCCTGAGGCAGCAACTTTATCAGTTGGTGTTGGCGACCACAGATGATGGAGTCGAGACGACTTTGCGAGTCTGCGCAAATGTAAAAGCGGAATTCCCGGAAACAAAGCTGGCAATTATCGCGCTCAGGAACGAATACATCCCTAACGAACAGGCTGTTGACGTCGTGATCCGGGAGCAATACAGCCCGGGGAGATTTCTGGCAATTGTGAAGAAACTCATGGAGGCCGCAGGCGGACAGTCACTGCCGGCATCGACGGGAAAGTGATCAAGAGCTCTCGTTAGCCCTTCTGCTCCGATGCCTCTCTCTGTCGCTTCAATTCTTCCATCACACTGCTGATCAGTTCCTTAGCTTCGGTCAGCGATTTCATCACAAGTTGGACATCGAGTACGGGCTTACCGGGCCAGCGCTGCGACTGGCAATAGACGCCGTGCTGGCCGATGAGGGCCATTGCGTCGGTGACAATGTCCATGGTGACGGCGAGGCGTCCCCGCGCGGGGCCCATCATGAACTCAAATTTCTCCAACTCATCCCGGTAGTTCTCAAAAGCAGACATAGCTCGATTGTACGAGGGCTGGAGCATTTGGGATAATTCTCAATCAGCAAATGGAGTACGCAGTCGATGAACCGCAGAAGTTGATCCCCCAGGAGGACAAATGCGAAAGATTACGATCGTCGTTCTACCGTTTCTGTTACTCGCGGCTGTATTGCTATACGCACAACAGGATAAAAGCAAGCGTCCAAGCCCACCGGGAACCGCTACGGCGACGTTCCCAGATGGAAAGAAGATCACAGTGGACTACAGCCGTCCTAAGATCAATGATCCGAAGACAGGCCAGCCGCGCAAGATCTTTGGCGAATTGGTTCCTTACGACAAAGAGTGGCGGACGGGAGCCAACGAGGCTACCACATTCGTTACAGATGCCAACCTGAAAGTCGGAGACCTGAGTGTTCCGGCAGGCCATTACACGCTGTACACCATCCCGGGCGAAACTGAATGGACAATCATCATCAACAAGCAGACCGGACAGTGGGGTACGGTTTACCAGCAGGAACAGGATCTCGGCCGCACCAAGGTGAAATCGGAAAAGACGCCGAGCACCGTGCAGGAGTTCACGATCTCATTCGATCCGGCGAGCGGCAAGTCGACGAAGTTGAATCTCGAGTGGGAAAACACCAAAGTCAGCGTGCCGATCACGGAAGAGTAGCGAATATCTAATAACCGAGTAACAACTCAAACGAGCCCCTCGTGAGAGGGGCTTTTTGCTGTCTCCAGTGGGGCTGTTTCGGTTTTGTACCACGAAAAAAGGGGGGTACCCCCTTTGCCTCGATCTTTAGAATCATCAACTTACACGATTGTTCCTGTAAGAACAGCAGAATCAGTGTGTTAGGAGTAACAATTTAAGAATCAGACGATTACAAGGAGTCGTTCAACCGAACGAGCCGTTTTGCCAATGTCAAAGAGCAGCCTCGTTTTGCGCCTCCTAGGAGGAATTTTTCGAGGCAAAGAACAAAAAGCTGGTGAAAGACTGTCTTCACCAGCTTCGGTTTCAGTATCGGAGATTGCAGTATGGATGGGAAGGAAAATCGAACGACAACGTTAGATTTCGAGTCCTTCTCTTTCCCGTTGTGGAACCCTTAGCAGGTTGGAGGCCATTGGGCTGGTGGTTAGCCGCTTTGCTTCGTGCAGCCTGAACGGGCGAGGGCGCCCGTTCCCACATTGGCCAGAGCTACATTAGCGCAGGGCGGCCATGCACTTTTCCAGAGCTTCTTTCGACGGACGGACGCGCGATTCCGGGAGAGTCGCCAGCGGTTCGTCGACCATGTTGAGAAGTTCCATGAAGCTTGGCGCTTGCGTGTTGATGTAGAACACGCCGGTCAGGATTTCGCCTTCCTGGTGCGCCTTGGCGAGCCGGCCCAGAGCCTGCAGTTTGTCGGTCGGGTTGTAATCCTCTTCCAGTTTGTGCAGGCGCAGTTTCGATCCGTCGTGCATGCGAACATTGATGCTCTCGCCAGCGTCGTAATCGACACTGATATCCTCGAAGTGCGGCACGAACGATACGTCATGCAAAGGTTCTTCGTGGTCTTTGGTGAACTTATAGGACTTGGTCGAACCTTCGTGATCGTTGAAGGTGACACAGGGCGAAATGATGTCGAGCATTACGGTGCCGTTATGGGCGATGGCGGCTTTCAACATCGCGAGAAGTTGCTTCTTGTCGCCTGAGAATGAGCGTCCGACGAAAGTGGCGCCGAGCTGAATCGCCAAAGCGCACGTGTCGATCGGCGGAAGGTCGTTGATGACGCCGGTTTTGAGAACCGAGCCGAGATCGGCGGTCGCGGAGAACTGACCCTTGGTGAGACCGTATACGCCGTTATCTTCGATGATGTAGATCATCGGCAGATTGCGGCGCATGAGATGGATGAACTGACCAATGCCGATAGAAGCGGTGTCTCCGTCGCCGCTCACTCCGAGAGCCAGCAGCGAGCGATTCGCGAGCATGGCACCTGTGGTGACTGACGGCATGCGTCCGTGCACCGAGTTGAAGCTGTGCGACTTGCTCATGAAGTACGCGGGCGTTTTCGACGAACAACCGATGCCGGACATCTTGGCGACCCGGTGCGGTTCGACTCCCATTTCGTACATGGCATCGATGATGCGCTCAGAAATGGCATTGTGGCCGCATCCGGCGCAGAGGGTGGTCTTGCCGCCCTTGTACTCGATAACAGTGAGGCCAATGCGATTGGTCTTTGGTGCTGGGGTTGAAGTCGGGGTAGTCGCCATCGCTATCGGCCCTCCTGCGAGATGATTTCGTCGGTGATGCTGCGAGCGTCGATCGGCAGCCCGTTGTAATGGCGCACGGAGCGCAGTTTCGTGACCTGCGCGGGATCGATGTCGAGTTTCAGCAGATCGCGCAATTGTCCATCGCGGTTCTGGTCAACCACGTACACGCGATCGTGATTGGCGATGAAGTCGTGCACTTCCTTATTAAACGGAAAGGCGCGAAGGCGCAGGTAATCGATGTCAACGTCGTATTCCCGCTTGAGCTGGTCGCGGCTTTCGGTCATCGCCCAATGCGAAGTTCCATAGGCGATCACACCGACCTTCGATGTGCCGTTGGCAACAACTTCTGGCTTCGGAATGAACCCGCGAGCCGTGTCGATCTTCTTCTTCAGACGATCGAGGTTGTTGACGTAATCGTCGGGACGCTCGCTGTACTGCGATTTTTCGTTGTGTCCGCTGCCACGGGCGAACCAGGCTGCCGTGGGATGATCAGTTCCTGGCAGAGTACGGTAGCCGATGCCATCGCCGTCCACGTCTTTGTAACGCGCGAATCCGCCGAGACGGTCAAGATCTTCCTTGCTCAGGACCTTGCCGCGATTAATAGGCTTGGTCGGGTATTCGAAAGAATGGGCCATCCAGTTGTTCATACCGAGATCGAGGTCGGACATGACGAAGACCGGAGTCTGGAATTGCTCTGCAAGATCGAATGCCTCGCTCGCCATGGAGAAGCACTCTTCCGGCATGCTGGGGAATAGGAGGATGTGCTTGGTGTCTCCGTGCGATAGCAGCGCGGTGGTGATGATGTCGCCCTGCGACGTACGCGTGGGAAGACCGGTAGAAGGCCCGACGCGCTGAATATCCCAGATAACAGTGGGAACTTCGACGTAATAGGCGAGCCCGGTGAATTCGGACATGAGCGAGATGCCAGGGCCCGCGGTGGCGGTCATGGAACGAGCGCCAGCCCAACCGGCTCCGATGACCATGCCTACGGCGGCAAGTTCGTCTTCGGCCTGCACGATCGCGAACGTGGCTTTGCCATCGGGTCCGATGCGGTACTTCTTCATGTAATCGATGAGGCTCTCGACCAGCGACGAGGAAGGCGTGATCGGATACCAAGTGACAACCGTGACTCCGGCGAACATGCAACCGAGCGCCGCAGCGGAGTTGCCATCGATGATGATCTTGCCCTGGTTCTCGTTCATGCGCTCGACCCAGAACGGGTCTTGCTTTTCGAGATTGGCGACAGCGTAGTCGTATCCGGCCTTGGCGGCGTTCACGTTCAGGTCGGCAGCTTTCTGCTTCTTGCCAAACTGGCGACGGATGGCCTTTTCCATCTCGGCCATGTCGAACCCGAACAAGTGCGCCAGCACGCCGGGGTAGATCATGTTCTTGACCAGCTTGCGCAGCTTGGCCTCAGGACAAACGCCGGCAACGATCTTGTCGAACGGAACCGAGTAATAGATGACATCGTTGCGGACGGCCCGCAGGTTTAGCGGCTCGTCGTAGAGGACAGCCGCACCGGCGGCCAGAGACTTAACGTCTTCGATGGCCGTCTCAGGGTTCATCGCAACCAGGAAGTCGATTTCCTTCTTGCGGGCGATGTAGCCGTGGCGGTTGGCACGAATGGTGTACCAGGTCGGCAAGCCGGCGATGTTGGATGGAAACAGGTTTTTTCCGGAGACAGGAACTCCCATCTGGAAGATGGTGCGCAGGATGACCGTGTTCGCCGATTGCGAACCGGATCCGTTGACAGTGGCAACCTGGAGGCTCCAGTCGTTGACAACGCGCTGGCCCTCCCGGCCACTGCCGATATCGTGAACTGCTAGATCGGTCGTAGCCATGAACCTATAAGCCTTTCAATCTGTTGTGTTGCGAAGGCTGGGGATGAATTAATTATACGTGCTTAGGAAGGTATAAATGAATGCAGAAGCACAGGTCAGCTTGTAGTGCCTGAACTGCGGAATTGCTGGGCCTTTTGGATGATATGGGGCCTCAGCGGCTAAAGCCGCCAATTTATATAAATCCGTTCGGCACGACTAAAGTCGTGCCCTGATACGTAAGTCGCAGCCTGGATATAAGCATCAGGCGACTTCGTTGAAGAAGCGTGCCATGGTGCGGAACTTATCGTAGCGCGATCTAACGAGTTCGTCACCCGACATATGCTTGAGTTGATCGAGCTGCCGGCAGAGGGACTGGTCGAGCAATTTGGCAGCTTCGTCATAGTCGGTATGCGCGCCGCCGGCAGGCTCGGCAATTATTTCATCCACAATGCCGAGCTTGGTGAGATCTTTGGCGGTAATCTTCATGGCTTCTGCGGCCAAGTCACGCTTGGTCGCATCGCGCCACATGATAGAGGCGCAGCCTTCCGGAGAAATCACGCTGTAGATGGAGTTTTCCTGCATCAGCACCCGATCGGCCACGGCGATGGCCAAGGCACCACCGCTGCCACCTTCACCAGTGATGGTAGTGATGATGGGAACCTTAAGGCGGGCCATCTCGCGAAGGTTATAGGCGATGGCTTCGGCCTGGCCTCGCTCTTCTGCGCCTAGTCCAGGGTAGGCGCCGGGGACATCGACGAGAGTGAAAATCGGGCGTCCGAACTTTTCGGCGATGCGCATGGCACGGATAGCCTTCCGATATCCCTCGGGGTTCGGCATGCCGAAATTGCGGTAAACCTTCTGCTTGGTATCGCGGCCCTTCTGCGTACCAACGACGAGAACAGGCTCGCCGTGATACTTGGCCATACCGCAGACGATGGCCGGATCGTCGGCGAAGCGGCGGTCACCATGAATTTCGCTGAAATCGGGGAAGATGCGCTCGATGTAATCCAGCGTGTAAGGCCGCTGCGCATGGCGCGCGAGTTCGGTGCGCTTCCAGGCATCGAGGTGAACGGTGATCTGCGTACGAAGAGCATTGACCTGCTCGTGCAAAACGGAGAGTTGGTGGCTGGCTTCCTGATTATCACGGGCCAGCGATTCCAGTTGCTGGATTTGTTTCTCGATTTTCTCCAGCTCTTGCTGGGCCTTCGATGCAGATTCCATTTTTGAGAGCGATCCGTTCCCGGCTTTGTCCCGGAGTCGCTTGATGCTGTGATCGAGCAGGTCTTGTACCAGCGCCAATCCGGGTGCGGCCATAACACTCCTTTGAGGGGAGCCTAAAGATTGTGGTGCGACGCAGACTGCCAGTTGCGCCTAATCGACGACTCTGACTGTGCCTTTTCCGCAGAGCTGCTCTACGCGGGAAATGAAGGCGTAGTCCGGCATTACATTATAGCCTTCGCCATCCATCACGACCATGAAGTCGCCCTGGCGCTCGAGTTCGAAGAGCAGGCGAGCGTCTCCTTTATGCTCCTTGAGGATGGTGTACAGCTCGT
>CAYWSM010000369.1:0-3414 GCA_964460935.1 uncultured Terriglobales bacterium
TCGCCAACTTACCGGGACGCCGAGGACCGCCTTGGTCCGGCACTGGAACCGTATCGGAATCGTTGCTTCCTCGCGTCAAAAACCGACTTTCGTAGCAAAGCCGAGGCGGAAGCGGGATTAAACAAATCGCTTAAGACTCTGCGGACCGATCATTTCGACCTGTACCAGCACCACGCCGTGGACAAGATGAGTGAGTGGAGCAGATATTTGGTCCTAATGGAGCGATGGAGGCGTTGCTCGCTGCGAAGAAAGCGGGCAAGATTCGGTATATCGGACTTAGCTCACATACGATCGAGGTGGCACTGGCCGCGATGAACCAGGGCGTGCTCGACACAATGATGTTCCCTATCAATTACGTTCTGGTCACAAAGTCGAATTTTGGGCCAGAAGTGATGAAATACGCGAACGACAATGGGCATTGGCTTTCTGGCGTTGAAAGCGATGGCTAGAGGCAAATATCCCGCAGGGCTTCCTGAAGCTAAGCAGATACCAAAATGCTGGTATGAACCTTGCACGCTGCCGGAAGAGGCTGCGCTTGCGTATCATTGGACGCTATCGAAGCCGATCACGGCGGCGATTCCGCCGGGAAATCCGGAGTGGTTCCGGGTCGCATTGAAGATAGCGCAGGAATTCGAACCGATTACGGAATCGGAGACGAAGAAATTACTGGGATATCTGCCGGGAGCTGATCCGTTGTTTCCGCCGGCGAATTCGTGATCAGAGACAAATCGCTTCCGCTGCGATAAAGCACATCGAAGCGGAAGCGATCCTCTGTTTTGCGAGCGCGAGTTATGCAGCCTTGGCGCCCTGAGCCTGCACTCGCATCTGCTTGGAGAACTCACGGAAGGCAGCAATGTGGCCGGGAGAACGTTTTTCGATCCAAGCCTCGTATTTCTTTGCCGCTTCCTCAAGATTTGCGGCGAAGAGCTGGTTTGAGAACCGCTTTCGTCCTTCTTCTATTTCAGACTTAATGCGGTCCCATACGGCGAAAAATTCACCGCTCGTGGAGAAGAACAGATCTTCGTGCAGCAGCCGTAGTTGAGCAATGCGCAGGCGTTCTCCCAATAGCTGATGACCTGCATGAAGTACGCGCCGTTCTCGGTGCCCGGAGCGGCGATCTTCATACCTTCTTCAAAGCTGTTCGGGAAATAGTTCTTAAAGAACCATTCACGTGCAACGCGAAGTTTTGCTTCGCGCCGGAGATCGTAGACCTGCAGGTGGAGTTGAGCTTGTTCATAGGTAGGCTTTGTAGCGGCGGTCATCGACTTTTCTCCTTCTGATAAAGCTCTGGTAGCCGCTGTTGGACGGCTACGCTTTCATCTGTATGTCGAATGGGGACGGTGGGAATCGACAGGGAAACAAAAAACGCGGGCCGCTGCCAAGGCTTGTAGTGGGATGAACTAATCCCGGTCTGACTGACTCGGCTGTGAGATTAGCGTAGCGATCTTGGCTAGTGCTTCACGAAAGTTCTCGGGACTCGTGCCATTCATCCTGCGAGGCTTGCCGCTGGAGAGAATCTGACCGATGCCGTCGGTCCATCCATTACCGAACCCCACATGTACATAGATATAGAGATTTCGCTCGAGGGGACTGAGAGTACTGAGTTTGTTGCCGTTGGGCAGAATCAGGTCCGGACTGACGACGACCACTGTGGGGCTAACGGGACCGTCTTGACCGGGACAGGGCTGCTTGTCGGCCGCTAACTGCTGAAGGAAGTCGTGAGTAAACTCCGCCACTCGCTGCTGATTCGCGAGAACCTTCACGTCGATGACGTTCTGATCGATCTTCTCGATGGCATTCTGCAACCTGGCCCAACTCAAACGTTCCGCTGGAAAACGATCGACTACAACCTTGAGCCGCAGCGCATCGATGACGCTGACACGAACGCATCCGTCGGCGGGCCGCAGGCGTCCGAGAACACTGCCGGACTCCAGCATGGTTTGCACATCCATGCGATAAAGGACGTCCCAGCGGAATCTTTTCGTGATGTTGAGCACGACGTCGAGTCGGGCATGCTTGCCGGGGTCGATCGCAATCGGCTTGAGCTGATCTCCGACATTCCAGAAGCCGCGGTGGCCGTCCAGACGATCGGGAAATTCCACGGGAGGCAAGGCCGCGTCAACCTGCGGGAACGGATCGTTCTTCATCGGTTCAATGACGATGTCGCGGTGGAGAACGTCAGCCTTATGGCTTTCCGCGTCGAACATCACGATTCCAAGACGATATCGGCCAGGGCGCAGATAGATGGCGGCGGAGTAATAGAGACTTTGCTTGCCGACTTTCTCCGGGACCTTGAAGTCGTCAAAATCCCCTCCGTTGAGCCAGCGACCGTCGGAATCCTGCACTTTGGTTAGGATTTGCAGGTGGCGTAACTCGCCTCGCCGGATGATCTTGCTGGGAAAAGTGCCATCGACCCTTACCAGGTAATTCTGCTGAAACATCAGCATTGGGTGCCTGATGTCGATTTTGTTGGGAATATCGGTTCGATCGGGCCCGTTAAGCAAGTCGAGCAGATTGGCTGGGACAGTCTCCTGGGCTTCGCTGACGCAGCAGAAGACAGCGAGGAGGATGGCCGGCAGGCAGAACCAGCACCTCATTGGCTAAATCTACTCGCGATAACCCCGCGGTTCAAGACGCTCGTCACAGACAAAAAACCCTCGGCCAGAGCCGGGGGGGTGCCATCCCGGCCAACCATCACTCCAAACCTAATCGCTCCGCTGCGAGTAGACGTCTAAAGCTACCACCATATTTTCGGTGAATCTCCTCTTGCGAAATCAGAGGAAAGTGAATATATCGTATGGATTCTGAGGGATATTGAACATTCACAAGCGCAATTCGGCCTTGTCTTATTGATAGTCCGCTTCGTCGAAGATTCACCGCTTCCAGCTCGGTTAACGGCAAAACGTACAACCGCCCTAGGTTTTGGTTGATATTTAAGGCTCCCCATCCTGCCTTAACCTTGATTCCAGGAAACTGAGATGCCAGACGGCTTTGTAGTTCGCGGGCTGCACGCCTCAAGAGAGATGCCAACCGCCACGTTTTATAGATCGAGGTCATTTTTGCCAAAGAAAAAAAGTCTAGTCTCGCTGTCTCGAAACGTACATCGCAAAAAACAAACCCCCGGCACACGGCCGAGGGTCATAGGGGAATAAAGTTATGGATTAGTCGCCCGCCATCTCGACCAGTTCGTTGGCCGTTGGCTGTGCGCCCTGGATCGCAACCAGTTCACTTGGGGCCGAATCGTGGGACCCGCAGCCGCCCTTTTCACCGCCCAGGCTGGCTGCCAGACGAAGCTCGTGACGTAATTGCTCCTCGAACTTCTTGAGCTGCTCGTCAATCGACTGCGCCTTCTGCTTGTTGCGCACCATGTCTTCGCGGTAACGCTTCAGGAAGTAGCCTATCGTCTCGACGCGA
>CAYWSM010000370.1:0-7399 GCA_964460935.1 uncultured Terriglobales bacterium
ACGCCGGTCAACTGTACAGTCGCGGGATGCGTGGGGTGATCATGTCCCAGTTGTTGGATACCAAGATCGAGGTCGAAGAGCAGCGCGCGCTCACCATCATCACGAACCATGCTCTGGATCCAGAAGAAGGAGCAAACACGAGCGCCGCGCGTTACCGGCGTCACATGATGCAAGCTGCTGGACGGATAGAGCACCATGTTTCCCGCAGGTAATTTCACGGAGTGCGTGCCGTAGGTGTCCTCGATGGTGAGCTCGCCGCCATCGTACTCATCGGGATTGCTGAAGAAGAGAGTGGCGGAAAGATCGGTACGAATACGATGAGGAGTGCCGGTCACCTGGCGAATGGCGTTGTCAACGTGGGTGCCAAACGATTGGCCTCCGGTGTAACGGTTGAACAGCGGTGGAAACACGCGGCTGGGCAGGGCCGCCGCGATGAACAAAGCATTTTGCCCAAGAGCCTCGAGGATCATTTCGCCGAGCTGCCGCGCTGCGGGAGAGTTCTCCGGCAACTGAAGGTTGTCCTTGGTGCGCACCGACTGATGCCCCGCGGTGACACGGCCGTCAACCCACTCGGCGGAATCCAGAAGCTTGCGCCCTTCGGCGACTTGCGCCTCCGTGAGCACGTTTGGGATGGTGATCAACATGATGGATGAAGTCCCTCAGAACTTGAAGTTGGTGCTGGCAGAAACCGATCGGCCCGGGCCGGGAACGATGTGCCCCGGATGAAGCTGGTCGAAATAGTACTTATCGGTGATGTTGTAAGCGTTCACCTGCAACTCGACGTGCTCAGTAATGCGGCGTTTTCCCATCAGATTGAAAGTCCAATAGCCGGGTAGCTGCTTGACCAATCCTGTAACTGGATCGTTAGGAGCAGTGCTGCTGGCGGTGCGGCTTCCCACATATTGAGCGCCGCCACCGAGCTTGAATCTCCAGGGCATGTCGAAGGTGCTCCAGTGATTGAACGTATGGCGCGGCACGTTGGCGAGCTGCGCGCCCACGGCATCGGGATACGCCAGGGACTTCACCAGTGCGCTATCCATAAAGGCGTAGCCGGAAAAGACTTCCCAGCGACGGGTGATATGTCCAGACACTTCGACTTCGATGCCTTGTACACGCTGACTGCCGCTGACTACGTTGACCGTAGGATCGTCAACCGAAGGCTCGCGAGCGTTCGTCTTGTCGGTGTGGAAGAACGCGGCGCGAAGTGAAGTGCGATTCGGCAAATCCCATTTGGTGCCGACTTCAAAGGTGCGATTTTTTTCCGGCTCGGTGTTCGACGTGCTGGCACTCAACGACAAACTCTCGGCAGAAGGATTGAACGACGTGCCGTACGAGAAATAGACGCTTCCATTGGCCGCGGGCTTATACACGATGGCGCCACGCCAGCTCGGTTTTTCATCGAGGCGATTGAGATCGGTCGGCGTAACCGCGCCCTGCTGCGTGTATGCCAGTTGGTGATAGCCGGTATCGAAGCGATCCCAACGAATTCCGCCGGTGACGTCCCAATGTTCACCGAGTTCCACCGTGTCGATGGCGTAAGCTCCGACGCTGATCGCCGTGGTGTGTACGCGTGAATTGGCGTAAGCACTACCGGAGAATGGCTGATCCTCATCGGGGTGAAGCAGGCTGGTTCCGGGAACATTCAGCCAGGTAAACCGGGTGGGATTCGACGTTTCCTTGCTTCCTTCAATGCCGGTCACCAGCGAGTGCCGCAGGCCACCGGTGCGAAACCTGATCGTTAGATCGAGCTGGTCGTCTAAAAAGCTTTCAATGCTGTTGACGGCAATCTGGTTTCGATTCACCGTCATCGAGTCGAGGGGCGTATCGAGAGTTACATTGCCGGCGACGCGCGCTTCGGTAATCTGACCAGCGCGATGAAATTGCGCGTACCGGGACTGGTTGCGTAATGTGATGTTGGGGCTGAAGTCGTGCTCCGCGCGAATGGTACCTACGTCAGCCTGCGTACGCAGATAATTCGTGTCTTTGAACCCGTAGTAATTGCTGCGATCGACGGGAGCCGCGGTATTGAACAGCCAGGGAATTCCATAATCGGGCGTATCGTTCGCACCCTGGTGGAAGTAACTGAGCACGACACGTGTAGGAGTTCCGAGGCCGAACGCCAGGGACGGCGCAACTCCGAAGCGGCGATTTTCCGCGATGTCACGCCCGGCAACTCCGGCGTCGTGCGCCATCAGGTTCAGGCGAAATGCCGTGGTCTTGTTCAGAGGCTGATCGATATCGGCTGTTACGCGCCGCGTTGCATCGCTGCCGAACTGTAGCGTTCCAGTTATGAAACGGGTGAGGCCCGGGGTCTTGCTGACCTGATTCACGACGCCGCCGGTCGAGCCGCGGCCGAAGATGGCGGACGATGGTCCCTTCAGCACTTCGGCCTGCTCCACGTCGAACGAGTCGCGATAGTAGCTGCCGAAGTCGCGCATGCCGTCCATAAAGATATCGTTACGGGCGGTAAATCCGCGGAGGGTTAGATTATCACCCTGCGCGCCGCCTTCGCCCGCAGCCAGGCTGATTCCGGCGACATTACGGAGCGTATCGCGCAGCGAAGTGTTGCCCTGTTCCGCCAGAACTTTTTTCGGCACGATCGAGATGGACTGCGGAATATCAACGACCGGGACGGAGAACTTGGTCAGTTCGACAGTGTCCACGCCAGACGTGACATCGACCACATCGGAGCGGGAAGCCACCTTAACGATAGCGGTACGGCGGTCAACAAGTCTTCCGGAAAGACCGGTGCGCGCCAGCAGTTTGTCGAGCGCTTCCGCAGGAGTGAAGACGCCGGCGACGCCGGAAGATGTGAAACCGGCGGCGGTTCCGTCGGGAATTTGTAACACTACTTTAATGCCGGTAACCGACTGGTAGGAGCCAAGCACGGCGTCGAGAGGGCCAGCGGGAATATCGAACTGGAGCGCAGGGAGTTGCGGGTGCGGTTGAGGCCGCTGACTCGCCGGCAGGGGAACCTGGCCATACAGCTTTGCGGGCTTTAGAGCGGCTCCGGCGGCGGTGACAGCGCCGAGAGCGAGCCAGGCGGAAGCGCGGCGGGAGGAGCGGACCTTTCTCATCGCGGGGGACTCCTTGCGTCAACAACACGTAAACGTTATATGAAAATGAAATTGAATTTCATTTTCAACTTCGAGAATACAAGATACAGCCGCCTCCACTGGTTGGCAAGCAGGAAGTTGGCATTCGTGGAAAATCCCGCTCTGAATGCACCACCGCCGCAGCCAATGGCGGAAAGTTCACTTTGAGAAGCGTTCCAGCGCGAGGCGAAGAAAATGCGTCGATTCCGAGTTGCGCTCGGGAACGGATGCGCGTTGTACAATTTTTGTATGGCTTTGACGACTGAAACGGTGTGGGACAAACTGCACAACTGTTACGACCCGGAGATCCCGTTGAACGTGGTGGACCTGGGGCTGATCTACAACGTCGCGATCGAGAATGAAGGCGATGTGGTAGTGGAGATGACGCTGACGGCGCAGGGCTGTCCGTCGCACACCGAAATCAGCCGCGACATCCGGCAGACGATTCTGAGCGTGCCCGGGGTGAACACGTGCAAGGTAAATGTCGTATGGGATCCGCCATGGACGCCGGAGCGAATCAGTCCTGAGGGCCGTCAAAAGCTCGGCATTGAAGACGAGGCGATGTAGCGCGGAGCCCTCATCCGCGCTTTTCCAGCCTTCTATTTCGTGTAGAATGGTTTGAGTCGGGACGTGGCTCAGCCTGGTAGAGCACTCGCTTGGGGTGCGAGGGGTCGGCAGTTCAAATCTGCCCGTCCCGACCATTCTTAAAATCAGTAACTTACGCGGTTTCCCTTCCGGCCCGAAATTCTAGGGCGAGTACTCAATTAGTGCAACGAAAAACGGCCGCTACCTAGCCTAGCTTTTCACGGGCACGTCATACGTCAATTATGCGCGTTTACGGGGCACTCTCGTTGAAGGCATTTCCCATCCAACACCCTTAATGAAACGGTCCACAACTCTCAACTTCAGGCCGTGTCTCGGACAGAAGCGCCAACGGCGCTGTGAGTAAAGGATCTCCCGGCATTTCTCGCACGTAAACTCATATTCCAGCACTCGGACTCGTTTTTTCTTCTTCATAGCAATAGGGTCCCTCCGCCAACGGACGCCGGTCAAGGAAACTATGAGCATCAAATGTAAGCAAACGAATCATTTGCAGCGAATGTAAGCGGCGCGAAAGGTAACAGCCGCGTTGGGTACGTTTGTAAAAATTATGAGGGCGTGGATTGACACTGTCCCGAGATAAGCCTAATCTCGAAATTGCAATGATGACGGAGCTGAGAAAGTCGGGGTCAAAGAATCCAATGGCCGCTACTTGGACCAAGGCCGCGAAAGTCCGCCGTGCTTTCAAAGTCGGGCGGCAGCGGCAAAAAGACCGGGTGCTTACGCCGGTAGCGGCCATTCACGAAACATGCATTTTGCTAGACAGCTTGCGCAATGCGATGGATGAGGCGGGCTTATCGCGGGAAGATGTAGGAGCCGCTGTCGTCCTCGTGACACCTGAAACACCGGACAGGGAAAACCTCGTCTACGTTTTGAAGGTTCCGCCCCCGAAGGAATTGCCGAAATTGTTTTTGGAAGTGGCAAAGATTGAAAAGCCCGGCAAGATTCTTCCGTTAGGCGTGGCGTTGTGGCAGCTTGACCGCGAAAGGGACCCGAAGGACGGAGGGGTTGTCTGGATGCATCCATTTCTTACCGGGCCACGCGCCGAACGGGCTTTGATTCGCGCCCGGCAAATTTTTCAAGAGGGAGCCGGAGGAAAAGGAAGCTTTAACTAGAAAGTGAAAGGTCCCGAAGGGCGGCAACCCAACGGGACCGGGTAGCCAAATGGACACACGCTCTATGTATCGCACTCGGGCTGTCTTAATTGTAGCCCGAGACAGAAGGAAAGGGCTATGCGCATACTCGATAAGTTTGAATACATCGCAGCCCACGCATCTTACGCGTGCTGCATTCTCGGCAACTTGCAGACCTCAGATTTTGAGTTGCTGGACTTCGGACAGTTGCCGCTCGCCAAACACACGGAGCAAGAACTCTTCTCTGAGCGCGGGATGCGCTTCATCGGCATCATGGGCCTTGTTGACGGCGTAAGTCGTGTTGCGCTGTCTGAGCCCCTTGATGACCCAACGGCAAAAGCTTTGTCCCTCGCCTTCGTGCAGCGTGTTGAGGACATCATCAACGCAAAGCTCGCACCCAAGGATGACAGCTTGGATTGGCTCAACCGTCTCTATCAACTGCCGGACACACGGAGGGAAAACTGATGAGCTACCGCCGCCTGGACATGGTCAAAGAATTACGGAAGCTCGCTCAAGGAAAGCCTACGGCCGTGCATGTGGACCGTTTAGCAATGTGGGCGCTTGAGCATTTGAGCGCTGAAGTCCAACCGCGCCGTTCGCGCCGGGACCGGGATGATTCCGTGCAATGGCTTGAGAACTTGTACCGGCTGGATGCCCCGGACAACACAAAAGTTTGATGAGCTGCCCCGGTTAAAAAGGGCCGGGGTCATTCGCGCTAGCTCCCCCTACAACGGGTTAGTTAGGCGCTGCTGTAAACCGAACATCACGCGCATGGGGAGAGCGGGTTGGTCGGCACCTTAACGGAAAGGATTCTTTATGAATCTACTTGAATTGAAACAGCAGCACGCCTTTGCGTTCAGCAAGGCTGAGCGCATCGCCAAGGCCGCTGAGGAACGTAAACTCACGGAAGCGGAAGAGTCCGATTTCAACATGGCTATGGCCGCTGTGCAATCCCTTAAAGAGAAGATCAAGAGAAGCGAACGGCTAAACACTCTGCACCGTGTAGACCCGGCGAAACTGATGGCTCCACGTGGGGCAGTAGGTAAAGCCCACACGCCGGAAGGCCCCATCGTCCTGAGTGATGATTATTACAACGACTTTTACACCTGGATTGGCAGCCGTGGTGAGTCAGTCGGAGCCGCTCTTTATGAGGGTGCGGGTTCGGCTGGCGGCTATGCGGTTCCGGTCATTGTGGATGGTCAGATAGTCCCGCTTGCCCCTATTGAGATGGGCGTCCGTTCCATCGCAAAGGTTGTTCCAACAACTTCAGATGTCAAGATCCCGCGTGCCACCAGTTTCAGTACGGCGGCAGCTAAGGCGGAGTCCGGGGCCTCTGACAATTCCTTTGCTGAGTCTGACCCGACTTTGGACCAATTCACATTAAGCGCGTTCATGGCCGGGGTTACCCACACTGTCAGTTGGGAAATCGCGCAAGACGTTCCCTCTTTTCAGACGTTTTGCATAACTGACTTGGTGCTTGCCGTCCAGATGTACGAGGAAAACAAATATGTCAACGGCAGCGGCACTGGGGAGGCTCAGGGTCTCATCGGCAACACCGGAGCCGGTGTAACCGGCGTGTTAGTGGGCACGGACAACTACGGAAGCGAGTTGCTTGACGCTACCTTCGATGTCCTTGGCACGCTGAAAGCCGCTTACCATCCGGGCGCGGGTTGGCTCATGGACCGTGCCACCGGTGTAGTTATCCGCAAAGCACAACGCGCCGCCAATCTCTTCCAGTCCGTCTGGACTCGTGAGAACGGACGCGATTACCTGCATGGTTATCCCGTTACTTACTCAGGGTCCATGCCCGGAATCGCGGCGGGCGCAACGCCCGTTCTATTCGGTGATTTCCAGCAAGGCTACATCATCGGTGATCGGGGCGGCTCAGGCATCAACGTCAAGCTTCTTGACCAACCCAAGGCAACAGAAGGCCAATTGATTCTGCTCGGTTATCGCCGGACGGACGGACGCGTCCGCCGCTCGGAGGCAATCCAGGCAATCACGCTCCACGCTTAAACGTTTCATCGCTTCTTCCTGTCCCCGGCTCTGTCTTTTCGCCTTTTTGGCAGAGCCGGGCATTTTTGAAAAGGATTTAGCAAGCTAAATTTCGCAGTTGAAAGGGGTGCCAAGTGGCTCAGCCTGTTTGGGTACTTTAGCGTCGATCTACAGACAAAGACCGCCACTTTCCAATCCGGAATGGCAGACGCCGCCAAGTCTGCCCGCAAGGCGTTCGGGGAAATCGGCAGCGCTGCCAATGATGCCGGGGAAAATGTCAAGCGCGGGACGCTGAATGTCCGCTCAAGTCTCGGTCTCTTGGACAACGCCATCCGGGGCAATCACGCGGCTGCAATGGCAGACCTCGTCCGGGAGTTTTCGCAAACTTCGGTTGTGATGACCGCCTTGCCCTTCGCTGCTACGCTCGGCGCTATCGGCTTGCTCGGCGGGATGGCGGTTGAGGTTGCGCAGAAGATCCGCGAATGGCGGGAAGAGGAAGAGAAGCTATCCCAAGACCAACTGAAGTTTACGACTTCGGTTAACAACACCTTTAACGCGCTGAGCAACAAGATTCTG
>CAYWSM010000371.1:0-9496 GCA_964460935.1 uncultured Terriglobales bacterium
CCTCCGGGCACAGGATGCATCGGACGATTGAATACCGGATGACCGACGATCACCGTTGGGCGACCTGCACTGGCCACCGGAGGCGGAACCGGCCGGTGCCACGTTGACGGAGCATTCACGTAAACCGGATAGGCGTTCCACGTATTCCATCCACCTGGTTGCCAGGACCATCCATAGGCAGGAACGAAAACCCAGCGCCCGTAGCGGTATGGCATCCATCCCCACGGATAGGCCGAAACCCATGTGTAGCCCGCGCCCGGATAGTAGGCCCAGGCTCCGTCGCCATACGGATCCCACATGCTGTTGACGCCAAACGGGCGCCACAGAGTGCCGTATCCCGGCGCATTGAAGAAGCCGCCGTAATAAGTCAGGTCGCTGTAACCAAACTGATACGGATATTGATTCCGGTTGTAGTTGGCGGCGTACTGAGTGTTGTAATCGGTGCGCTGCGAATCCCATTCGTCAGCGCCGAATCCGCTAACTCCTTTGGCAAGCGCGAACTGGGACGAGTCATTCAGGTTCAGGTTAAGCGTTTCGTCCTTCTTCACCTTGGACATTTCGCCGTTGTGTGGAACCTGCAACTCGCCCTTGAACACGGCAATCTGAGCGTCGTTACCCGAAAGCAGCAGACGGAAGTGGACGTCGTGATCCAGGGTGATGGCCTGATTTCCAGCGTCCAGGCGGAAGTCATCCCCATTCTTGCGCTTGAAGTTAACGTACGCTGTACCGTTGTTGACGCGAAAGCCGGTAGCGCGATCTCCGTTCGAGCGCAGTGTGAGATCGCTGAACTCGACCGAGGTGTTCTCGGCAAGGCGCAGCGCGCTGCCGTTCTCGAACTCAACTTCGGCGCGTCCTGAAGGTCCCGTTTCCAGCCGAACGCCCTGAGTGATGGGCATATTCATGATGGCTCTTTCGAGACCGTGTCCAGTATTGCGGTCGATTTGCACGTCGCCCTGAAGATCGCTGAGACGAACGATGCGGGCGTGCGAATCGGCGAACGAAACCGGCATGACTGCCAGCAGAAGACATACTGCAAGCAGCGCAAATAGCACTCGTCGTGTCGCCATGGGGGTTCTCCAGAATTAAGCCTACTCCATTAGACACAGTTTGAAACACCTAAGTTGCTGACGGAGAAGGGCTATATGTTTCAGTAGCTTAGGGACGGCCGCCATTGGCGGTAACTGCCGCCTGCTTCGGAACCTTGGTCAGAAGGAACTCAGCACGGCGGCGCGAGATGTTCATCAGGCTGGAGTCTTTGGCAATTCTGGTGAGGATCGGCTGAATGGCCTGAAGTTCAGCCAGCCGCTTGTCCTTGGCTTCCTCTTCCATTGCCTTCAGGATGGAATCGACGCCAAGCTTGTCGTAGCGGTATTTCTCTTCGAGTTGCCGGCCGAGTTCGATGGTCTCAGAGATTCCCTGGAACAGGCTTGTCAATTCCTGGACGGTCGGATTATCAGACCAGTTATAGGTGGTTGTGCTCGTTTTGTCGGCGTCCTTGAATGTCAGTGTTTTCGTGCCGGTGAACGCAACCTTGTTCTTGGTGTACTCGAAGTTTCCCTGGAAGAAATTGAGTTCCCGCGCGGCGTCGAAGATCCTGGTCCGGGCGGCATCGGAGACGACAAACTTTACCAGGTAAGGATCGCCCACATTATTGGGTTCGGCCGTGGATTTGTATTCCGCCTTGCCGCTCGACTCGACGGAAATGTTATAGAAGGGCGGCTTGAAATTCGGGAAGTTCAGCGTAAAGCTGACGACCGGCGGGGTCTTCACGGATTGCTGGTCAGGCTCGAGATGAGGATTAGCATCTTGCGCCAGAAGCGCCGTGCCAAGCAGGCTGACGAAAACGACGATGAGCCTCTTTAACATTGTCGCTAATACTTGGATGCGGCGGTGCGCTTGAACGCTATCGTCCAATTCCCTGCCTTGCCAGCGTTCCCGCGGTGTGCAGATGGCAAATCGCAATGGCCAGCGCATCCGCAGCGTCGGGAGACTCCGGAGGAGCGCTCAGACGAAGCAAAGCGGTCACCATGTGCTGTACCTGGGATTTCTCCGCCTTTCCGTATCCTACAACAGCGGACTTGATTGAGAGCGGTGCGTATTCGGCGACAGGCAGTCCGCACGATGCGGCGGCCAGCATCGCCACACCGCGCACCTGTCCCAGCTTCAGCGCCGACTTGGCGTTCACGGCGTAAAAAACATCTTCGATGGCGACATTCTCGGGGTTGAATTCCCCAATCACCTTACGCAACGTCTCATAGACCTGAGACAGGCGTTCCGCCAGCGGTTTACGCGTGGACAGCTTAATTGTCCCGCAAGCGATGTAACAAAGACCACCGCTGTCATTCTGATCGACGACGCCGTATCCGGTAAATTCGCTGCCGCAGTCGATTCCGAGGACGCGCACGAGGAGAAGTTTATCAGTTCGGCGGTAGATCAGTTCATCGGCAGGTTCGTGATAGCAATCTGAATCTAAGAGATTGATGCGCTGAGAACTTCCTTTCGTATCAGGCACTTCCCGCACTGCTTGTCAAGTTTGACCCGACCCCACCGGCATGAGATATTAATCAGCCCTTAACATTTAAAAGGGCGCCGTAATCGCAGTGTATTACTGCTTTTTCGTTTAAGGAGCCCTGTAACGATGGTTCGCCTGATACCGCGCGAAACCAAGTTCTTCGACATGTTCACCGAGATGGCCCAGAATCTCATTGATGGCGCTCGGCTGATGAAATCGCTGCTGGAAAACTTCCAGAATGTACCGGCGCAGGTTGCGAAGCTGAAGGACATTGAGCATCGCGGCGACGACATGACGCATAACCTGCTCACCAAGTTGAACTCCACCTTCATTACTCCATTTGATCGCGAAGACATCCACCGATTGGCCTCGTCGATCGACGACGTACTGGACCTGCTGAACGCCGCCGGAGACAGAATGATTGTTTACAAGATCAACTCCGTCCCGCCCGAAACGGCGAAGCTGGCGGCGCTCATCCTGCAACAAAGCGAAGAGATCGAACGCGCGGTCGCGGGACTCGAGAAACAGCAGCACGTTCTGGAGCATTGCGTGGAGATCAACCGCATCGAGAACGAGGCGGACCGTATCACGCGCGAAGCGGTCGGCCATTTGTTCGACACCGAGAAAGATCCCATCCAACTGATCAAGATCAAGGAACTGTTCGAGGTTCTCGAGCTGGCTACCGACAAGGCGGAAGATGCCGCCAACGTTCTGGAAGCCGTGATACTCAAGAGCGCCTAGGTTCATAACGGTATCGTTACCGAGGTAAATAGAGGCCCTGCCAGGTGAATACTGGTTTCATACTGCTGATCATTACCGTCGCGGTTGCGCTGACGTTTGACTTCCTGAACGGCTTTCACGATGCCGCCAACAGCATCGCGACCGTCGTTTCGACACGCGTGCTTTCGCCCAAACTTGCGGTGGTCTGGGCGGCAGTCTTCAATTTTGTCGCGGCGTTCTTCCTAGGCACGGCTGTTGCGAAGACCATCGGCAAAGGGATGATCCAGCTCGACCTGCATGGAACGCAGGTTGTCACCCAATATGTAGTAATGGCCGGACTGCTGGGCGCTATCGTCTGGGATCTCCTGACGTGGTTATGGGGACTGCCGACTTCCTCCTCCCACGCGTTGATCGGTGGCTACGCCGGAGCGGCAATCGCCAAAGCAGGATTTTCGGTAATCATTCCCGGAGGCTGGACCAAGACACTGATCTTTATCGTAGTGGCGCCGATTATGGGCCTTGTGCTTGGGTTGGCAATGATGGTCGCAGTATCGTGGATCTTCCAGCGCAACTCCCCGCGCCAGGTCGATACGTGGTTTCGCAAGCTGCAGCTACTCTCGGCGGCGTCGTACAGCCTCGGCCACGGCGGCAACGATGCACAGAAGACAATGGGCATCATCGCCGGTGCACTCTACGCCGGCGGATTGATGACGAAGTCCGATTTCGGTAAGGATTGGGGACACTATCACTGGCCGATTATTCTGAGCTGCCACGCAGCAATTGCGCTCGGGACGTACTTTGGCGGATGGCGCATTGTCCACACCATGGGTTCCAAAATCACCAAGTTGAAGCCTGTGGGCGGGTTCTGCGCGGAAACCGCGGGAGCCATCACCCTCTTTGGCACAGCTCTGGCCGGAATTCCCGTCAGCACCACACACACCATCACCGGTGCAATTGTTGGCGTGGGATCGACGCAGCGCCTGTCGGCGGTGCGCTGGGGCATAGCAACGCGGATCGTCTGGGCCTGGGTACTTACAATTCCAGCTTCTGCCGGTGTCGCTGCTCTGACGTACTACATCGTCACTCTCTTCAAACCCGGAGCGTGACGCAACCCGCAGCCGAAACTCTCTTCTATAGAAGCCCACTTTGGCGGAGTCGCTGGCATCTACCTCTACAGGTCTGGAAATTACGTTGAGGTGGTTATGTTCCGCAGAAAGATAAGTCTTCTCATGCTGTTTGTGCCGTTGTTACTCACTGTAAGTGCGTTGGCACAGACATCGGTCGTTCCATCGGGCACAGAGATTAAGGTGCGCACTGATCAGCAGATCACCGCGACAACCGCCAACGCCGGTCATCACTATACCGGTACAATCTCCGAGCCAGTAACGGATGCAAACGGTAAGACCATTATTCCCAAAGGCGCTCCGGCGCAATTGACTGCGATCAAAGACGGCAGTAAGGTCGCGCTCGACCTGACTGCTGTTACCGTCGACGGCCGCCGCAACCTGATCCAAGCCAGTTCCTACAAAGAAGGCGCACTCGGAGCAAATAAGACAACGGCGAAATACGCCGGTGGCGGCGCCTTGGCCGGTACTCTCATCGGCGCACTGGCCGGCGGGGGAAAGGGCGCTTTAATTGGTGCTGTCGCGGGCGGCGCGGCTGGAGCAGGAGCGCAGGTGCTGACCAAAGGAAAGAACCTGAACATCCCAGCGGAAACGATACTGACATTTAAGACTGCGCAGGATTTGCAAATGCAGCCTGTAGCCGCGGGAACTCGAAGATAGCTGATTATTCTCTTAGAAAGCAGAAAGGCTCGCGGTTAACCCGCGGGCCTCGTTGTCTTTGTCAACTTACTTAGTCGAGACCTAATCCTTTTGCTTTAGCGCGAGGTTTTGGGCCGGCAAATGAACGGCGTACCTGCGCCTCATCCAATCCAGCGCGGCGCCAGAAATACCATGCGTCTTTTTGTCCGGCTAGGTTTCCCAGACTGATGTAGCCGCTTGCGGTTGGCTCAACAAGACCGCGTTCCCATCGCGAGACCGTCATTGCAGTGACGCCAAGTCGGTCAGCCAACTCTGTTTGCGTCATCTCCAGTCTGCTGCGTAAAGAAGCTATGTTGCGAGCCCATTCTGCTAATGAACTTGCGTGTCGCCCCACCATAGAACCAGTGACTCGTAAAAGAGATGCTGTCAAAACTTATGACAACATGAATATACCACGGTTTTAGAACCACGGGTAAACCTAAACAGTGTCAGTTCATGACGTATCGCGATTAGAGGAGATTTCGACCGCTTCTCTGTTCTTGTGCAGCGAAAGATGTTGTATGATCTGGTACATAACACCTGTGTTAGTCGAGAGCTGCAGGAACCCCCAGGAATCCGGGTCCATGGTGAAGAACGTTCACACAGAGAAGAATCTCGCATTTTTATCCGGCCTGTACACGCGAGTAGCGCGGCAAGTGGGAGTGCATCCATCGTATGTAAGCCGAGTCGCCCGTGGAGAACGGCGGTCGGAACGAATCTCGCGCGCGATCGCGAACGAGCTTGCACAGTTTGTATCAACGGATGCGCCGGCAGCAAAAGAGACGGAAAAACAGCCGGCATCAGGGCTGGCGGAACTGCGTCGCAGGTTGATTCGCAAGCTGAAGTCGAATCAGCGCCTCGCCCGGCTGGGTGTCATGATCATCGACCAGGAGCATTGGTTCCGCTCAGGCCAGGTCTCGCGAGTATCGCGTTCGAATTTTCAGGCCCGGATTGCCGCCAATGCGTTGATGATCGCCGTAGCCGTAGAACATTTCCATCGCCTTTCGTCGCGATTGGAAGACGTCAATCATGTGCTCAGTCTCACCGATGCGGACGGCATTGTTCTCTATTCTGACGGAACAACCGGCATGGTTCGTTATCAGGAACGGATTCCGGGTGCAAACTGGTCGAAAGATTACATGGGCCCGAGCGCCGCAGCACGTGCTATTGCTGCCGGCGTACCGTTAATCATTGTCGGTCCGTCCGATGCTGACGAAAAGCTTCTTACCGTGCGGATGGCGTGTCCGGTTCGTCTGCCAGACCGGCAAGTCGTTGGAGTTGTCGTTCTAAGCATCGATCTTGCGCGGGCACGTGCCGAACACTTGATCGATATCTCCAAGATAGCGAAGCGGATCTGCAAAGCTGTTGATCGTGAACGCAAGAATCCCGAGCGATCAAGCACTCGTCTGCCCTCCGCCCACGTTCAGCCCTTCGAGGAAGCGGAACTGCACCTTGCACGGGTGATGTCAATGCCCGAAATCGATCAGCCAACCCGCATACACCTGGGAACGGTGCTAGCTGAACTGGAAGGCAAGAGGCGCGAGGTGCTGCTGAGTGGAGACCGCAAACCACGACGCGGCGGAAACGCTCGAGCCCATGGCGTATAGTCAGCCCTTCACTAATCCACGACGCAAATCAGCCAGGGAATAATGCGTGCCGCGCCAGATCACGCCATCCTGACGTAATGTCCTGATCATGGATACCATCATCGTGTAAATCAACATGCCGGTGCTGAGCGGGTGCAGGAAGAAGTATTGCGGCCAGATCGGCGTGTTCCACGACATTCCAATATAGAGACATAGAATCGACGCCAGCGAAACCACAAACGGCAGTTTTGCCCAGCCGTGCGCGAGCCACACTCCCACGAATGGCGTGATATTGAAGAACAGCAACAGGAAACACGCTGCCAGCGCGCGCTTCACTGAGAAATGCATCAGCGCGAAGAAGTTTTTCGTCAGATTGTTGATGATGTGGAGCGCACCCGATCCCCAGGGCAACAGCAGCAGATCTTTACCGAGAACGTTACGCTGGGCGAGACCATGATCTTTAATCAGCTTGCCTAGCCGCATGTCCTCGATAATTTCCATCTTCAAGGCGGCGAACGTACCGACTTTCTCGTAGGCACTGCGCTTCACCAGATTGAACGCCCCCACACCGATGTGATCGCGGGAATTCGGGTCGGCGGTTTTCCACGGCCGGTGCCCGAAAACAAAAAGCATGTTGAAGCCTGCCAGCATGATCTTCTTGCTGACACTCCAGTCCACATGCGTCGGAAAAACCACCAGGTGATCGGCATTCGAGTGCAGCGCGTATGCCATGGCACGACGCAGCGATTCGGGATGAAACACGATATCGGCGTCGGTGAACAGGAGGTAGTCACCGGTAGCCTGCTGTGCCGCCGTCCACATCGCGTGCGGTTTGCCTAGCCAGCCGTTGGGCAGCGAGTCAACATGCAGGATCTTCAGCACGCGCCGGGGATCGTGGTCCCTTGCAACATGTTCCATGATTTCGGGCGTGCGGTCCGTGGACCGGTCGTTGATTGCGATGACCTCATAGTTGGGCCAATCAAGTTGCGTCAGGGAGCGTAAGCCCGACTCGACTTGCGCCTCCTCATCCCGCGCCGGAACGATGATGCTTACCCGCGGAGCATTCGCGGGCGCAGGCCGATCCCATGCCGGCGATGCGATGTCGGATATCGTGCGCATGCCGATGGCCGCATCGGCGACGCGCCACACCCACAGCACGGCCAGGAATAGTCCGAGAATCCACCAAAATAAGATCAGGCTGGTTCTCCGTTGGTGCTTTGAGACACCGGTATTTGCGGGGCAAACTTCATCCCGTAAAAAAGGATAACAGCGGCGAGAACAACTGCCGCAATCGCAGCGAGAAACCCAGTCTGCAGATTCGTCCAATCGGAGATGCGGCCTATCAACGTCGGAGATGCGGCATCTCCTAGTAGATGAATGGTGAAGAGATTGATGGCCATCGATGTTGCACGAATAGTGGCGCTAACCGAATTTACGACCGCAGCATTCAGTGGCGCAGTATTGAGAAACAAAAGGAACTCGGCAACGAACATCGCGGGATACATGAATCGCCCGCTGACATAAATTGCGGCAAACATTGCTGGAATACTGATCAATAGCGTCACGGCGGAGACGAAATAATAAGCACCCTTGGTCCGGTGCAACAGCTTGTCGCCCATCCATCCGCCGACCATGGTGCCGGTGATTGCGGTGAAAGCCGTGATCCCCCCGAAGATCAGATTTCCCTGGTCGAGCGGGATATTGCGAACACGGTTCAGGAATGTCGGCATCCACGCTTCAAGTCCTCCGAGGCAGAACGTCACCATTGCCATTCCGAGAGTGGCCGTCCAGAAAGCGCCGTTACGAACCAGTCCCCACAGGCTCGTGCGCTCGAAGGTTTCCTGTAAAAGATCTTTGGCGCCACGAGGCGGTTCGGGAAGGATTGCCAGAGCCATCGCAAGCAGAAATCCTGGTACTGCGGCAACGTAGAACGGATAGCGCCAACCCAGATGATGTCCAAGGTATCCGCCCATCATGTAACCGGCGGCCGTGCCAAGACCGATGTTGAGATAGAACCAGCCAAAGACTCGTCCGCGATGCTCTTCGGAATAAAGATCGGCAATGAATGAGGGTGCAATCGTAACGAACGTCGCTTCCCCGAGCCCGACGATCGTGTGACGGATCAGCAACGTCGTGAAATTGTTTGTGATGGCAGTCAGCAAGGTAGCCACACACCAAATCAGCGCTCCTCCGACCATGAGCCATTTGCGCGGATACCGATCCGCCAGTATCCCCACGAACGGCGCCGCGAACATGTAGCAGACAAAAAAAGCGGTGGTCAAAAATCCATAGGAGGCATCGACGCCCAAGCCGAAAAGGTTTGGATTCGGGAACTCCTTCTGGACCATCGGCAGAACGGCAAACAGAACCGAGCGGTCAACGTAGTTGAAGAAGTTCAGTCCGGAGAGGATTAACAGCGCGGCCAGCGGGCGTTGTTTGAGGCTCATGCGAGAAGAAGTTCGTCAGTTCATCAGTATGTCAGTTCATCAGTGTAAACAACCAGCCAAATCGGTGCATGAAACGCTCATTCTGACGAACTGAAATACTGATGTACTGATGAACTAATCAAACAGTGAGTCCACAAACGCCGTCGCGTCGAACGGGATCAGGTCGCTAGCTTTTTCTCCGATCCCTACGTAACGGACAGGAACTCCCAACTCATTCGCGATCGCGACAACAATTCCGCCTTTTGCAGTTCCATCTAGTTTTGTGAGGGCAATTCCCGTCACACCGGCGGATTCGGTGAACAGCTTTGCTTGCTGGAGTCCGTTCTGGCCGGTTGTCGCGTCCACCACCAACAGGGTTTCGTGCGGAGCACCCGTGATGAAACGCTGCGCGGTGCGGCGCATCTTTTCGAGCTCGGTCATCAGGCTGGT
>CAYWSM010000372.1:0-9252 GCA_964460935.1 uncultured Terriglobales bacterium
CAGATGGGACGGAATCATGTGTTCCTGCAGGCGACGCCGATTGATGTTTCGGGAATCCTACGGCAGGTGCTGTTTGACCGGCTCGACACAACGGTTCTGACTTCGGCGACGCTGGCGGTTGGCGGCGGATTTGAGTATCTGCGGCGGCGGTTGGGCATGGACAATGCGCGCGAGCTGATCGTGCAGTCGCACTTCGACTATGAATCGCAGGCGCTGCTGTACATCCCACCAGATCTGCCGGAGCCGAACTCGCCACAGTTCCAGGCGAAGGCAGCCGATCGAATTCGCCGATTGCTCGAGATCTCGCAGGGCCGGGCATTCGTGCTGTTTACCAGCTACGCACAGATGCGAGATGTGCACGACCGCCTACTCGGCGAGTTGGAGCATCCGTGTTTGCTTCAAGGTACCGCTCCGAAGACCGCGCTGCTGGAGGAGTTTCGTTCGACACCGAATGCGGTGCTGTTCGCGACATCCTCGTTCTGGCAGGGTGTCGATGTGCAGGGCGAGCAGTTGAGCTGCGTGATTATTGATCGGCTGCCCTTCGCGGTGCCGAGCGATCCCGTTGTTAAAGCTCGAGTCGAGGCGATCAACAACGACGGCGGCAATGCCTTTTACGACTACCAGGTTCCAGCGGCGGTGATTACGCTGAAGCAAGGCTTCGGCCGCTTGATTCGATCGCTCAACGACCGCGGGGTGCTGGCGCTGCTGGATAATCGCATTCTGAAAAAGCCGTATGGGCGGGTGTTCCTATCCAGTTTGCCTCCGTACAAGCGGACGACCACGATCACTGACGTAGAAACGTTCTTCAGCTAACCTTCTCGCTATTACGTTAGTACTCTCGTTACGTATGATTCTTCGTCTGCCCGCCGGGAACTTTATTGGAACTCTCGTTGTCTATGCATACAGGAGCGCTGTGTCGTTGCTCTGCCCAGTGTGAAAAGGGAAGAGGGTCCAATGCGTGTTCGCAGATTGCTAGCTGCGATACTTAGCCACTGTCTAGTTGCGTTCATCGCGGTTGTAGTTTGGACTGAACACAATGAGATCGCGGACCGGCTATGGCTTCCCGCACCTCCGACTCCGGTGAACGATGCGACGCCTATCATCCAGTTTCCTGGATATCCCATCGGTCCAAGGCCATACAGGCCTTGCATTGAAGTTAAGGAAGTGTCGGCAAGGGTCGAACTTGACACCATCCATTTGGCGGAATTCGGAGTACCTCCGATTAAGACCATCGAACCCAATTGTCCCGGCCTCGCATCGCATCTCCACATTCGAGGGGTTGTGGTATTGAAAGCGACAGTTGGTAAAGACGGAACAGTTGAAGAGATTCGCTATATATCAGGACATCCTTTGCTCACTGCATCGGCAATCGATGCCCTAAAGCAGTGGACATGGAGGCCGTTTCTACTAAACGGCAGGCCCGTGCGTGCCGTGTCTAATATTTCGGTGCGGCTTGCCTGCAACCAGCGCTGAAGCCAACATCACCACCTATAAATCCGCTACAATAGATGTTTGACAACCATCGTCGGAACCCGCCTGGTATGCGGTTTTCCTGAATAAACTAGAAAGCAGCAAGCAACACATGTTTGAAGTCAGCGTAGAAGATACTTTTGCCGCCGGACACGCACTGCGCGGCTATCGCGGCAAGTGCGAGAATCCGCACGGCCATAACTATAAGGTCCAGATCACGCTCAACGGCGAGCGGCTGGACAACATCGGCCTGTTGTTCGATTTCAAGGACCTGAAGGCGGCGATGAACGAGATCATCGAGCGGCTGGATCACAAGTTCATCAACGACATGGAGCCGTTTACCGAGCTCAACCCGTCGGCCGAGAACATGGCAAAGTATTTCTACGAGGAGATTCGCAGCCTGCTGCGCGACCGCACCGAAGATCGAGTGAAAGTGAAGCTGGTCAAGGTGTGGGAAACCGACACGACAACGGCAACCTACTTTGAATGAGCAAATTAGTAAGTTGGTAAGTGAGTAAAGTAGGAATTGGAATTTCGGCTATTTACCAATTTAATAACTTACCCATTTACTAATTCCCGATGCTTTCTATTATCGAAATCTTCCGCTCCATTCAGGGGGAATCGTCCTTCTCAGGGGTGCCGTGTACGTTCGTGCGGCTGGCGGGATGTAATCTGCGGTGTACGTGGTGCGACTCGGAGTATACGTTCTCAGGCGGAGTGAAGATGTTGCAGGACCAGGTTGTGGCGGAAGTGCAGCGGTTGTCGCCTTCGGGACTGGTCGAGATCACAGGCGGCGAGCCAATGCTGCAGGAACGTGAAGTCGTGCCGCTGATGCAGCGGTTACTTGATCTCGGATACGAAATTTTGATTGAGACCAGCGGCGAACGGCCGTTGGGGAATGTACCGAAAGCGGTACATAAGATTGTGGATGTGAAGTGCCCGGATTCCGGCGAAGGCGAGACCTTCCATGCAGAAAATCTGAATGTCATCGGCGAAGGTGATGAAATTAAGTTCGTGATCGCCTCGCGCGGCGACTACGAATTTGCCCGCAACTTCACCCGCGAACATCGGCTCGAAGGTAAGGTGAAGTCGGTGATCTTTTCACCGGCGTTTCGCAAAGATGCTACCGGGTCACGCGATGTTTCCCATTGTCTGATCGATCCTCGCGAGTTGGCGGACTGGATTCTCGCGGACGGGCTGAATGTCCGGCTGGGATTTCAGATTCACAAGTTCATTTGGGACCCAGCGACCAAGGGCGTTTGATTGACGATTGATTATTGGCTATTGAATATTGTTTATTGAAGAGGTGCTGGGCGCCACGTCCTGCAAAGCAACAATAACCAATATTCAATAAACAATTCATAGTTATGCCAACCTCACCCACCTCCGGCAAAAAGCGCGCTGTCGTTCTCCTCAGCGGCGGGATGGACTCGTGTGTGTGTGCCGCGCTGGCGGCGCGCGATTACCATGCCGCGGCAATGCACATCCAGTACGGCCAGCGTACGGAAGCTCGCGAACTAAAGTCGTTCCAGGGGATCTGCGACCGGCTGGGAATCAAGGACAGGCTCGTTTTTCGAGATCCGGTATTTCGCGCGATTGGCGGATCGGCGCTGACCGACGAAGGAATCGCGGTTCCCGATGCCGAAGGTGAATTCCACGGGGCGGCTCCGGCGGAACGTGGGTCGCAGATTCCGGTGACGTATGTTCCGTTTCGTAATGCCCATTTCCTGGCGGCGGCGGTGAGCTGGGCCGAGGTACTCGGAGCAGAGAAGATCTACATTGGGGCGGTGGAGCAGGACAGTTCCGGGTACCCCGACTGCCGACCGGAGTTTTATCGCGCGTATAACGAGGCGATTCGAACCGGGACCAAAGAAGGACGCATCGAAGTGGTCACGCCGCTGATTGCCCTACGGAAGGGGGAGATTGTGACACTCGGCCTTGAATTAGGCGCGCCGTTGGATTTAACGTGGTCATGCTATAGCCGTGAAGACCGCGCCTGCGGCGTCTGCGAAAGCTGTGTTCTGCGCATGCGGGCGTTTGCGGCGGCCGGCGCTCCCGATCCAATTCCGTATGACCCAGCTGCAATCGGGACCGCGGCCAGGCATTAGGGTTCGTCGCAAGGAAGCACGAAAATAATTCGCTACTTATCGGCAGGAGCAAGCCGGGAGGCTTCGATGAAGAAACTTAGTCTAGTGGTGGTGGCTGCGGCGTTGATGGCACTGCTGGTGCCCGCCGCTTGGGGACAAACTGGGACAGTGAAGGGCAGCGTAAGAGGCGCTGACGGCAAACCCATCGTGGGAGCCGTTGTCCAGTTGGTGGACAAGAGCAGCGGTCGCAAGTACGAACTGAAGAGCGACAAGAACGGCAACATCTTCTCGCTGGGAATTGGCGCCGGCTCGTATGACATCACTGTGCTGCAGAACGGCCAGCCGATTTACCAGGCCAGTGGCTATCCAGTGAAGCTGGGCGACGAGAACGAGCTTCCTATCGACCTGCAAAAGGCCGCGCAACAACAGGCGGCGCAAATGACGCCGGAGCAGAAGAAGCAGATCGAGCAGGCTCAGAAAGAGCACAACACGGTAAAAAACCTGAACGAAATGCTGGCGCAGGCGAAGGCAGCCAGCGATGCCGGCAATTACGACCAGGCAGCGGAGGTTCTGACGAAGGCAACGGAACTCGATCCGAACCGCGAGCTGCTTTGGGTAAAGCTCGCTGACGCGCAGCGCATGCAGGCGAGCAAGGCCACCGACGACACCGCGAAGAAAACAGTGCTGCAGGCTTCCATCGATAGCTACAACAAGGCCCTAAAGCTTGCCCCCGCGACGAAGACAGATGTGATCGGCGCAACGTACAACAACATGGCCGAAGCCTATGCCAAGCTGGGCCAGACCGATCAGGCGATCAAAGCTTATGACGCGGCGGCTAACGCAGATGTTACGCGCGCCGGCCAGTACTACTTCAACGAAGGCGCGGTGCTGACCAACACCAATCACTACAAGGAAGCGAACGACGCTTTCGCCAAGGCGATCCAAGCCGACCCGACCAAAGCGGA
Organism: uncultured Terriglobales bacterium; assembly: GCA_964460935.1. Taxonomy (GTDB): domain Bacteria; phylum Acidobacteriota; class Terriglobia; order Terriglobales; family Acidobacteriaceae; genus DATMXP01. The sequence goes on from CAYWSM010000372.1 coordinate 4,523, forward strand.
TGCCTACTACTGGAAGGGTTCTAACGGCGTGAATATGGCGACCATGCAGGGCAACAAGATGGTGGCGCCGGAAGGCACGGAAGAAGCCTTCAACAAGTACCTGGAACTGGAGCCGAATGGCAAATACGCTGAACAAGCGAAGGCCATGCTGCAGGCTCTCGGCGCCAGCGTCGAAACCACCTTCGGAAAGCAGAAAGCCGCGAAGAAGAAGTAGGCCGTTAATGTTTGCAAGCCCCCGGATACGTCCGGGGGTTATTTTTTTCCTGGGACTGGGTTGACAGCCTGAAGAACTTCTGTGCTCCATAGCGGCAGCTTTTCTTTTCCCGCGGCATTCTGTTCGGCGGCAGCTTCGTTGTATTTCGCCAGCAATTGCCGCGGGTCGGCCATGCATTCGATCAGGACTGCCCGCCCGAAGCGCTTCTCGACTGTGCGTCCCATCAGGTAACCGACCGTGTACCACGGCCCACGATAGCCGAAGAAGGTGAACGCTACGTGGTCGGCAATTTCGGGCTTGGTGAATCCACCGTGGATTATGTCGAGAAAGAACTGGTTCAACTCGATGAGTTGCTGGTCCACGAACTTAAAGTCCTCGTCCCAGCGGACACGCTGGTCGTTGTCGAAGTCCTTCATGGGATGAACGTCGGCAGAACCGGCGGCCGCGAGCACCGCCAGTCCTTCGCCGAATGCTCCCATCCATTCGGCGGCTTTGTGCGGATTTTCAGGCAAGGACTTGAGGCGCTCCTCGTATTCCTTGCTTGTATCCGAAAAGCCGATGTGGTGGCTTTCGTGGGCGACGATGTTCTCAAATGCCGACTGGCGCTCTTTGGGATCGACGTAGAGGAAGATCGCAGGATTGGTGTCGGTCTCGAAGACAAAACTGTTGGTTTTAGGCTTGATGACGGGATACACGCTGGCTCTGACATGAGCGTTAGCAGGAAGATAGGGCAGGATACGGCCAGCCGTAGCGGTCAGGTCGGCTTTCTTCCACGCGTCCAGCGTGCGTTGCAAGGCAGGGGCGTTCTTCGCCAGATCCTCCGACGTCACGAATGCCTTGAAATCGTCGTCGGTGAAGTCGCGATGCATGGAGGCTTCGCGTTTCTTCAACCGAACATATGGCTCGCTGGCAAACAGCTTTTGCCAGTCATCGTTGGTGACAGGCTGGGAGGCAGCGCGTTTGTGCAGGATCGCCAGCACCGCGTCGGCCTCAGAAGTATCTAACTTGAACTGCACGCGGTCGGCGGCGACAACACCGAGGGCAAAGAAAAGCGCGAGAATACTTACTATGAGTCGGGCTCGCATGACGGTTTGGACTCAGCCCGCACTAGATCGTTAGCAGCAAGCCTCATGCTTACTGCTGCTTGGTGCCGGCCGGCGGTGTGTAGCTCAGATATTTCTCCATCGGGATTTCGAAATACATCAGTTCCTGGCCCTCGCCGTTGGTCACCCCGGTGATGACAATGCGCGCTCCGGCGAGCGGCTGCGAAATTCCGCTGACATCGAAGAACATGAACCCGGCCTGGCTTTCGTGCGGAGCCACGGCTTTGGCGGCGAACATGGCGGCGCCGATCTCGCCACGCTGGCCTTTCTTCACGCCCACGTCAGGTCCGCGCCGCGGCAAAGGAATCGGCAGGGGATTGCGGCTGGGTTCATCGCCACGACGCTTGGTGCGGGAGAAGCGGCGATAGAGATCGTCTTCGGTCGCATTGGGAATCTTGTCGCGGCCGTGCGTGATGAACTGCACTTTCATGCTTGCCAGCGACACCGCATTTTCGCCGTCATTCGTGAAAACCATGAAGACCGGCAGGTAGCCGCCTTCGGCATATTTGATCTGGAAGATCGATGCCTTGTCGGGCAGGTCGTAAGGATCGGCGGCAACGGTTACTTTTTCCATCGGATGATCGTCGTGCGCCGGATAGGTCTTCGCCGGAAAGATGTTCGGCATTACGAAGTCTTTGGCTTTCGCAAATACGAGAACCGAAACCAGCAGGAGGGCCAATAGCAGTCGGCGGCGAGACAAATACATAGAGGTCATTATGCGGCGGCCGTCGGACGAGCACAACCGGCATCATCAGAAACGCGAACGAGTGAGTTTAGTTTCGGGAACCGCTAATGTCGTCGAACTCGTTGGGCTCCCACTTGTACTTCTTACCATCGAAGTACACCAGCGAACTGAGGCCCCCCATTTCGATCGTCGCCACGGCAGGCACCGTTTTCTTGCGCGTCGTAACCTGACCGGCTGCGATTTTCTCGAAGGGCACGTTGACGATCACCCACTTGGACTTCGGCGCTTCGCCCTTCCAATCGTGAATAAACAGAATGCAATGGGAGGTGCCGTCGCCGAATCCGCCGAAATGCGTGGTGATCTTCGGGTCACCAATGCCGAAATAGGAGTCGTAAGGATCGAGGACGGTGTACTTGAACTTCGCTGAACCGCCGAGCGGATTCTTGCTAAACCCGATGAGGCCCAGGTCTTCATGCCCGTCCGCATCGAAATCGGCGACCATCGGCTGGAATCGCAGGTCTACACTGAAGTCAGGCCCAAACTGCTTTTCGACGAGGACATCGAGTGGGCTCTTCGTCTTTCCCGTCTGCGCATCGGTAGCCTCTTTGGCCTGTTGCGCCTCGCGGGTGGTCAGCTCCTGCGCAACGACAGGCAGACACAGGCATAATGCGGTAAGCAGGAGTACGATGCGTGACGGCATGTTGCTACTTTAATCTGAATAGCACAGGTTGCAAGAGCAGGAACCGGGTCGGACAACACGAAAGGGCCGAGCCTCGGGTGGAGCGAGAATGAAAGTCGTGGTCACAGGAGCAAGTGGACTGGTCGGTTCAGCGCTTGTGCCGGCGCTGGAGTCCGCCGGTCATGAAGTCATAAGGCTGGTCAGGCGAACGACGCGTGCCAAGAACGAACGGCAATGGTGGCCGATGGGCGATCCCGATCCTGCGCTGGTCGATGGCGCGGACGCGGTGGTTCATCTGGCGTCGGAAACCATCAAGGGCTGGTGGACCACGGGTAAGAAGGAACGCATCCTCCAGAGCCGCGTGCGGGGAACGGAGATGATTGCCAAGTCGATCGCGATGGCGGAACACAAGCCGAAGGTTTTCGTGTCGGCCTCCGGCACTGGTTATTACGGCCATCGCAAGGACGAGGTGTTGACGGAAGAGAGCGGCTCAGGCCGCGGGTTCCTGGCCGAACTGGCGCGTGATTGGGAACGGGCGGCGCGTCCGGCGGAACAAGCGGGAGTGCGGACGGTGTTGCTTCGCATCAGCCTGGTATTGAGCGGCCGTGGAGGCGCGCTCCAGGCGCTGCTGCCGTCATTCCGCATGGGCATGGGCGGACCGGTTTCGAATGGAAAGCAGTACTGGCCGTGGATCACCCTCGACGACATTGTGCGAGTGATTCTCTTTGCGATTGAAAATGATTCTCTGCGCGGGCCGGTCAACGTATGCGCTCCGCAGCACACGACGAATCGCGAGTTCACGCGGGCGCTGGGGAAAGTGCTTCGGCGTCCGGCGATCTTTCCGCTTCCCGGCGTAGTCATAACGCTGGTGTTAGGCGAGATGGGACAGGAGGCGCTGTTGACGAGCACCCGGGCGGAGCCGCAGAAGCTGAAGGCCGCGGGATTTCCCTTCAAGCACACGGAGATCCAGGAGGCGCTGGCGTCGGTGCTTCAGCCTGTGCAGAGAAGCGCCCGGTAACCGAGTTTGCCAACAACGATTCAAGAGATTTTCATCCTGGTGTGATTACACTGCACAGGATCGATTGATCCGCGAATTCAGGCCCTGATGCGTCGAGTTGCAATCCTTTACAACCCGCGATCCGGAATGGGACGTTCCCGGCGTCAAGCCGACGTCGAGCGCGCCGCCGCCGTATTTCGCGTACAGGGCATTGAAGTGGAATTACAACCGACGGCCGGACCGCATTGCGCGGACAGCCAAGCAAGGCAGTTCATTCAATCCGGCTTTGACACCATTGTTGCCTGCGGAGGCGATGGAACAGTTCACGACGTTCTTCAAGGGCTGGCCGGATCGGATGCCACGTTGGGCGTCATTCCGCTAGGCACCGCCAATTCGCTGGCGGCGGACTTGGGGCTCGCAACAGACCCGGCCAAGGCCGCTGCCCAATTGCTAACCGCCAAGCCGACACGCCTGGCGATTGGAAAGATCGAATACCAGCACAAACCCGAACAGCGTGAACGACGCTACTTCACGGTCGCTGCTGGGGTGGGCATTGATGCCGCGCTGTTCTACAAGTTGAATGCCCGCTTCAAGCAACGATACGGAATGGCCGCCTACGTGGGCGAATCGCTGCGGCAGTGGCTGATCCAGAAATTCCATCCATTCCAGGTGGAATGGTTCGATACGGAGCGTCAGCAGCAGCGAAAAGAAGTTGTCACGCAACTGCTGGTGGTGCGCATCGCGAATTTTGGCGGCGTGTTGAATCAGCTTGCACCGGGCGCCGACCTGTTGCGTGACGATTTCCGCCTGGTGCTGTTCAAGACGGCCAGCCGCGCCCGCTATCTCAGATTCGCCACCGGCAGGTTGATTGGACAGGACTGGACCGATCCCCACATTGAACTGGTGCATGCAACCAGCGTGTCGTGCTCGCCTTTTCGTGAAAATGGCACGGCGGAGCATCCGGTCATCTATGCCGAAGCGGATGGTGAACTGTTGGGCCGCTTGCCCGTGGAAATTACCGCGCAACCGGGCGCATTCAACCTGCTGATCCC
>CAYWSM010000373.1:0-13509 GCA_964460935.1 uncultured Terriglobales bacterium
AGGTGAGCGGCAAGCTTCATACGCTGCGCCTCGCCTCCAGAGAGGGTCGTGGCGGATTGGCCCAGACGCAGATAGCCGAGTCCGACTTCGTCGAGAACCTTGAGGCGATCGACGATCTTGGGAACGCCGCTGAAGAAGTGAAGTGCCTCGCGAACCGTCAGGTTCAGGACTTCGTGAATATTCTTGCCCTTGTAGCGGACGCCCAACACCTGCGGCTTGTAGCGTGTGCCTTTGCAGTCTTCGCAGACAAGTTCGACGTCAGCAAGAAACTGCATTTCGACTGTGACCGTGCCGTCGCCCTGGCAGGTTTCACAGCGTCCACCAGGGATGTTGAACGAAAAATGTCCTGCGCTGTAGCCGCGTTTCTGCGCTTCTGGCAATGAAGCAAAGAGGTCGCGGATCGCGTCGAAAGCCTTGATGTACGTAACCGGGTTGGACCGTGGAGTGCGCCCGATCGGGGATTGGTCCACCAGGATTACTTCGTCGAGATGCTGCACACCATCCAGTTTGCTAAGCACGCCGATGGGAGCACCAGTACCGTTTGTCTGCTTCAGCGCGGCGGCAAGCGTCTGATAGATCACGTCGTGGACGAGCGTTGATTTTCCGGACCCTGACACGCCGGTGATGGCGACCAGCATTCCCAACGGAATCGTTACATCCACGCTCTTCAGGTTGTGGGCGCGAGCGCCTTTCAGCACAAGCTTTTCCTTCGTCGGCTTGCGGCGATGGGGTGGAAGTTGGATCCGTAGTTCGTCCGCAAGATACTTTCCCGTGAGCGAGCCCGGTGTTTGCCGGATTTCGGCGTAGCTTCCGGAGGCGATAACCTTGCCACCGTTTTCTCCGGCTCCGGGGCCGAGATCGATGATGTGATTCGACGACTTCATGATCTCGGGATCGTGTTCGACCACGAGAATGGTATTTCCCAAGTCGCGCAGGTCGTGCAGGATCTTGATCAGGCGCGTGGTATCGCGGCTGTGCAGGCCAATCGAAGGTTCGTCGAGGACGTATAACGTTCCGACCAGACGCGAGCCCAATGATGTCGCAAGCTGAATGCGTTGAGCTTCGCCGCCGGAGAGCGTGGACGAGAGACGGTCGAGCGTCAGGTATTCCAGTCCGACGTCGTTCATGAAGCGCAGCCGGTCGCGCACTTCGTCGAGCAGCTTACCTGCGATGTCCGCCTCTTCACGTGTGAGTTCGAGCGAGTTGAAGAACTTTGTGGCTTCTTCGACGGTCATCGAAGTCGCCGCGCAAATGTCTTTGCCGCCAACTTTGACCTGACGTGCTTCTGTGCGGAGGCGGGCTCCATGACAGGCGCTGCAGACCGAATATCCGCGGTACCGGCTTAAGAAGACGCGAACGTGCAGCTTGTACTTCTTGCGCTCCAGGTGCTCGAAGAATCCACGGACTCCCCAGAATTTGCCGTCACCATTGATGACAATGTCCTGATGCTCGCGATCCATCTCCAACCAAGGCACGTCGAGAGGGATGCCGGCCGTTTTCGCGTAGCGTTTGAGTTCGTTGAACAGTGGCCGATATTTTGGCTTGGTCCACGGCTCGATTGCTCCCTGCGTGAGAGTCAGCGACTTGTCAGGAATGACAAGGTTGAGATCGAAGTCGATGGTGTTTCCGAAGCCCTGGCACCGCGGGCAGGCACCGTAAGGATTATTAAACGAGAACAGGCGCGGCTCCGGCTCTTCGTACTTCAGATGGCACTTCTTGCATTCGAAACGGGAAGAGAAGCGCAGTTGTTGCGGCTCGCCTTCCGCAGGAGCGGTTTCGAACAACACTTCTCCAGATTCGCGGTAACAGATCTCAGTCGAATCCACGATGCGCGAACGGGCATCCGGCGCGACGACGATACGATCAACCAAAATCCAAACCGGTTGAGAGAAATCGGCATCAAGCAGCGACTCAGGCGTCGAGAATTCGTAGATATTGCCGTTCTGGTAGAGGCGGTTGAAACCGCGCGTCCGGAGATCCAACAGGCGGTTCTTAAGCAGATCGTCGACCTCTGCTTTCTCCGCCGACTTCTTTTTCCTCCCCTTTGGCTTCTTTTCAGGAGTGGAGGGCTTGGCCGCTTTTAAGGGGAAGAGAATCTGTAACCGAGTACCTTCTCCGAGTGCCATGACAGCATCAGCGACTTCGTCGATGGTGTCCTTCTTGACCTCAGCACCGCAGTTGGCGCAATAGGTGCGGCCCACGCGGGCATAGAGCAGGCGCAGGTAATCGTAAATCTCAGTGGCGGTTGCGACGGTCGAGCGTGGGTTGCGTGTCGAATTCTTTTGGCGGATTGCAACAGCGGGGGCAATTCCGTCGATCAGGTCGGCATCGGGCTTTTCAATGCGTTCCAGGAACTGGCGCGCGTAGGCCGAGAGAGACTCGACGTAGCGACGCTGCCCCTCGGCATAGATCGTGTCGAAAGCAAGCGACGACTTGCCTGACCCTGAGACTCCCGTTACGACCGTTAGTTGGTTGTGCGGGATCTCAAAATCAATATTCTTCAAATTGTGGGTCCGCGCGCCGCGAACAACAATGCTTTCCTGTGACATCCGGTACCTGGCCGCAGAATGGCCGACGCGTGCTTCTCCCCACAGAAGGGGTCCAGACATGCTGCGGAAACTTCTTATTATACCGGGGTGGCGAAGGCAGGCTCAAACCTTCAGCGAACAATGACGAGCAGGAACAGCAGGTAAACCCAGAGTACCGTCATCGAGTGCCAATACCATGAGGTGACATCAAGGGTCACACGGCGACGGTCGAAGCCTCGGCGCCGATGGACGACCAGGGAGGCATAAACGAGCGCCAATACTCCGGCGAGTAGATGGACAGCGTGCATTCCGGTGGCAACGTAGAAAAACGAACTCCCGGGAACAGCTGCCATGTAGATGCCGCGGCTCATCAGGTTATGCCACGCAGCATATTGCCCTACACAAAATCCCAGTCCCAGCAGCAAAGTGACTACCAGCCACGGCAAGCGGCTTGTATTACTCGTCTTCACTCCGGGGATAACCGCTGCCACCGATAATGCCGCTTGCTGGAATGCGTCGCGCCGCGCCTTTTCGAGTGTCAAACTGCTCAAAATCAATAGCCCGGTATTGAACAGCAACAGCCCAACCGGCAACGGCACTGGGCGCCAGTTCCTTGCAATGCCGCCGGTATGTATGTCCGGTACGCCGAGCTTTTCGTGCAATACGAACGCAGTGGAAAAGGAAAAAAAGAGCATGAAGATGGCGACAAGTCCAATTGCCATCGCCAGGCGATAGCGTCGAATCTGCTCGCCGTAGTCGTGATCGTGATCCCCACGGCCACCGCCACCACCGCCGCCGGGGAACCGGTCGTTGGTGCCGCCACCTCGTCCGTAGGCGGACGCAGGTTCTTTTAGCGATGGGCTCAGGGTCGCCATGGGTGAACAGAAATTTAGATGCGGACCCCACGTCCGCCTTTTCCTGTCCGAATTATCACACGCGTGGAGAAGAGAAGAAAACTCTGCTACTCGGAACTGATCTGCATATTCTCGTTGATACTCATGCGCTTGGGCGCGCTGGGATCGTCTCCGGAATAAGTGGCGGTGATGGTGAAACCGGTGTCGCTCACGCTTGAGCTATAGGAAAACGGCCCACGAGAGGGTGACTGCAGGGAAATGTCGCCGTTGCTGATCAGATCGCTAATGTCCACGTATTTGCCATCTGTGGCGAAGCGACGGCGTTCGGCATTACCCATTGCAACAAGATCGTTTCGCACGCCGATGACATCAACAGTCATCCGTGGATTGGACGCACTTCCACCGGGCGCCGAAGTGGACACGATCTGTTGCTTGTAAATATAGAATCCCGCGCCGAGCACGATCAGAAGTCCAACAAAACCGAACACTCTTCCCATGAGAAGTAAAGGTTATCCGTATTGGACGGAGAGACAAGTGACCTTGGTGCGTACACCGTATGTAAGTTACGTTGACACCGTTCCAGCCCAACCGGAAACTCAAGCATCATGAAATTCAAAGCCGTGCTCTTTGTTCTGCTGTTCATGGGATTGAATGCCGTGGCCCAGTCCCACAACGATGCCGAAAGCAAGCTTCTGGCGATGGAGAACGCCTGGAACATTGCGCAAAAGGATCATGATGCTAAAGCGCTGGATGCGTTGGTTGCCGAAACCTTCGTTAATACCGACTACGACGGTACGGTCGAGAACAAAGGGGAATTCCTTGCGTCCGCGAAGGATATGTCTTACAAGTTCGACTCGGTCGGAAATACGAACGTCTCTGTATTTTTTTATAATACGGATACCGCTATCGTTACCGGTACCTATCACACCAGCGGCACACATAAGGGCAAGCCATTCGACAGCCACGGACGCTTCACCGACACGTGGGTACAGATCAACGGAAAATGGCTCTGCGTGGCGAGCGCGACAACGCACATTCAGAAGCAGCCGTAGGACGTCGGTAGCGCCAATGGCAGTCCCGGTTTAGGATGGATTCCTGGAGACTGGGACTATGACTACTGAAGCCAAACAAGCCTCACATCTTTGGGAATTCGATCCAAACGAACGCGACGCCTGGAATCGGCGCTACCTCGAGAACCCGAGTCTCTATTTTGAGCCCGACCAGTTTCTGTTGAAGTCTTACGACCAATACATCCAGACGCTGTTTCCGACAGGTGGCGAAGCGTTGGACGTTGCCGGCGGATTAGGCCGTCACGCGATATGGCTCGCCGAACTGCGCTGGAAGGTCACCTGCGTGGACATCTCGCAGGTCGCGTTCGAGAAATCGCAGAAAAAGGCCGAGGAGCGCGGTGTACAGATCGACTTCCTCGTGCGTGACCTGAACACGTGGAGTCCGGATCGCAAGAAATACGACCTGGTCCTCGTTTTCTACTATCTGCAGCGCGACCTCTTCAGCTATCTGGAAGCGTCCCTCAAGCCGGGCGGCTTGCTGATCTACAAGACGTACACGGCCGAGCAACTCAATTACGAGGAAGGCCCAAGGAATCCGCAGCATCTCCTGAAACAGAACGAATTACTGCATGCTTTTCCGGGATTACGGACGCTGTTCTATCACGAGTCGATCAGTGAAAAGGCCGTCGCCGAATTGGTCGCGATGAAGCCGAAATAGAGTTCTCTTCGGTAAGTACTAAACGATCTTGTGAAAAGGAAAGAATCATGGGCCGCACTGAATAGCGCGGCCCTTTGAGCTTTACGCGGCCACCGAGCGAGCGCGTGCGGCGTAGCGGCGAACTGCAAACATGATGCCGTTTACGTCTGTCGGAAGGCAGCAGTCAGACGCGCCAGCGTTCATGACGTTCGTCCAAAGCCGCTCGTCCGCCAGGCGATGAGTGCATACGACCGATACATTCTTGAATTCATCGCAGAGATTCTGTACTTCAGGCAAGGAAAACAGTTCCAGGTCGATAACTGCGATGTTCGCTCGAGATCGCAGAATATCCTGCCGAATTTCGTCTTTCTTTGAAAGCGTTACAACGCGGCATTGGCCGCGGAGATTATTTATGAGGCTGCTGGCGGCGGCGGGGTCGTGCTGTGCAAGGACTACATTCAGAGACAGCATGAGGGGGACTCCTTCCTGTTCAGCCTGCTGGATCCGGCTGTGGGTATTAGACGAAGAAGCTTTTGTGCTTGTTTACTTCACGCGGTCTGCTGTGGCTTCGAACGGTTCGGGTTGCAGTTTGCCGTTCTGCTTCAGCAGGATTTCGACTTTACCTTCAGCGTCCTCCAGTTCCTTACGGCAACTGTTGGATAGCTGAACGCCTTCTTCGAACAATTTCAGGGCTTGTTCCAGAGCGATATCACCTCGCTCCAACTCGTCGACGATTTTCTCCAGCCGTTGTAGGCAATCTTCAAACTTAGGCAAAAGCGACTCCGTAGCCCGATTTTACTGCAGTTCGGAAGAAATCAACACCTGTGGAAATCTGCATTTCGACTGCAGAAATTGAACATGTACGAAGGGTCATGCTGAAGTACATGGCCTGCTTGCGCACTTTTCGTTTTCCCGATGTTTCGAAATTACACTGCTTGAGAAAGGGCAGAGCACAACAGGCGGAGGAACCCTATTCAGGTTCAACTCCGCCTTCTAAAGTGCAGTTCTATTTCGCCGTTGTCGCGCGGCTTGTACCGAGCACTTCGAGAACGTCAACGGCTGCCGTGTACTTGCCGAAAGGTGCGCTGATCTGCGCCCCCTGAACCAGCGGACGCAGACGCTGCAGCATCTCTCGCGCGATTGCAACGCCTTCAGCTCGCGCTTCTTCGGCTGTCTTAGCGTTGGCCATCCGGCGGATGATTTCGTCCGGTACCGAGACTCGCAGCTCATTCTTCATGAACTCGGCATTGCGCACGCTGGTAAGCGGCCAGATGCCGGCGACGACTGGGATGCGGCAGTGCTCGATATTCTTCAGAAACGATTCGAGCAGTTCGATATCGAATACCGGTTGTGTGACAACGTATTCCGCTCCTGCTTCCACCTTGTATTCAAAGCGGCGCAGCTCTTCCTCGATATTCGGTGCACCCGGATTTGCGCCTACCCCAATGACGAATTTGGTGTTCGTCCCAATCGGGTTGCCGCCAATGTCGAGACCATGGTTCAGATTGCGGACGATATTCACCAACCCGATCGAATCCACATCGAAAACGGCTGTGGCGTCGGGATAATTGCCCAGCTTCGGGGGATCACCTGTGATGCAAATGAGGTTCCGCACACCGATCGCCGATGCGCCGAGCAGGTCTGACTGGATGCTCAGGACATTCCGATCGCGACAGGTGTAGTGCAGCACCGTCTCGATTCCAACCTGCTGTTGAGTCAGGATGCAGAGTGCCTGGTTGCTCATGCGTGCCGATGCGCGAGGACTGTCCGGGATGTTGATCGCATCCACCCCGACTGACTGCAGGTATTTCGCGCCGTCGACTTCTTTCAGGACATCGGTGCCCTTAGGAGGAACCACCTCCACCATGGTTACGAACTCGCCATTCGCGAGCTTCGCTCCCATCCGCGAACGCTCACCGATAAGGACGGGCGGTGTTGCTGCTTCGGCTTTGGCCACTGTTGCTACGGGAAAGGACGCATGGCGCGCTTCGCCCACCCGTAGTGCCGATTTCATCATGCGAATGTGATCGGGAGTCGTTCCGCAGCATCCTCCGATGAAGCGGACACCAGCGCCAACAAACTTTTTGGCGTAACTCGCCATGTATTCCGGCGAACAGAGATAGATGTTTCGGCCTTCGACCGATCGCGGCATGCCGGCGTTCGGTTGCGCCGAAAGCGGGGCAGCATCGCCAATAACAGCTCGCACGCGCTCGATGGCATCGAGCATCGGCGCGGGGCCTACGCTGCAGTTGCATCCGATGACGTCGGCGCCCCAGTCGATAAGTTTTTGCGCGAAGGTTTCGGGCGTCGAACCGTCGAGGCAGACGCCGTCGTCGTCGATCGTGACCTGAGCCACCACAGGGAGCTCGGGATTAACCTCACGGGCCGCGCGAAGCGCTTGCCTTAGCTCTTCGACATTGCCGAAAGTTTCCAGCACCAGAAGATCGACGCCGCCTTCCACCAGCGCTTTGATCTGTTCCAGAAAGGACGCGTGGGCCTCGTCGAGGCCGATCTTGCCCAGAGGTTCGATTCGCACGCCCAACGGTCCTACCGACCCGGCCACGTAGGCGTCGAAACTTTTTGCCGCTTCGTGGGCAAGTTTTACCCCTGCCAGGTTGATGTCGCGTACCTTATCGGCACAACTAAACCGCGCCAGCCGAAACGAATTTCCGCCGAAGGTGTTTGTCTCTATGACCTCTGCTCCGGCCTGGAGATACTCCTGGTGTACCTGCCGGATCAGGTCCGGTTGCGAAAGGTTGAGCTCGTCGTAACAGCGGTTGATGAAAACACCTTTGGAATAGAGCAGAGTTCCCATTGCGCCATCGCACAGTACGGGAGCCTGTTGTACGCGTTTCAAGAAGTCATTCGGCATGATGTCAGTCAGTTATGATGAATCCAGTCTACCTACAGAACATTAAATGATTTCACGACGCTGCGCCTATGGTTCCGATGCCCCCGCCCGACAGGAGTTGTCGTCCAGCTTTGCTATAATCGGCCTTTTCACTGGAACTTATTCAAAATTCATGTCTTTCTCTGAACATTTCTCCCGGCGCAAGTTTGCGTGCGCCATCGCGTTGACGCTTGCTTGTTTTTGCCTCTCGTGTGGAAACAACTACGACTATTATGGCAATCCCACACCAAGCGCGGTTAGTGGATATAAGCACCGGGTTCTTCTGACTAACGCCTACGCTGGCACCACGATCATCCTGAATGCCGATGACGATGTAATCTACGGTCGTGCCATTAACACCATCTCCGGCAACGACCTGCTGACGGAATCACACGACGGCACATACACCCTTGAATTCTCTTCCGGACCGAACATTGTGTATTACATTGATAACAAGGTCGAAGACGTCAGCGGGTCGCCGATCAGCCTGACCGGGAACATCGAAACGCTCGGCATACTTTCCGACAATGTTACAGCCGTTGCCGCATCGCGCGACGCTCCCGTGAGCGGGAAACCGGACGGCGCCGTATTCATTCTTGATCTCACGAATCGCGTCATCAGTTCCACCATATCGCTACCACTCGCCAGGTTCGTAGCGCTGAATCACGCTGGCACCAAGGTGCTCGCGTTTGCCGATAACACCAACACGGCGTACGTGGTCGATACTTCCGCCAAAACCGTTACCGCGATTGCCGATCCGAACGGTGTGCTGGATCGTCCCGTTAGGGCCATTTTCTCCAGCGATGACTCCAAGGCCTACATCGTCAGTTGTGGAGCCGAATGCGGCGGAACGCAGGCGAAGGTGACGCTTTTCGATCCGTCCAGTAACACCCTCGGCAACTCCGTTAATGTGGATGGAGCGACGTACGGCATTCTCGACACCAGCGGCACTCTATACGTAGCCGGCTCCACCAACGGCAACGGTACATTGCAGACCATCGACACGGCGGCTCTCGCAGCCGGAAACGCCACCCCGAGCACTTCGCTCAGCATCAGCAACGGCTATCACTCCACGATGGCTTTCGCCGACAACAACCGCCTGTACATTGGCTCGACCAACTGCAGCAATGCCACGGTGAACGGCGTGGTACAAGGCTGCCTCACGATGTACGACACATCCAGTAAATCGGCCAAGATCACGACCACGGCAGGGGATGTCACGAGCATGCAGCCGATCATCGGACGCAGTCTTGTTTATGTCTGTGAGGATGGCGAATTGGTGATCTACGATACGACGAAAGATGCTCCGCGCCCCGATAATCAATACGATGTGGTAGGCCGCGCAGCGGCAGTACTCCAGATCAGCTAAGAAATACCAGTGAACATCAGGCGTGGAGATTCCCGTCTCCACGCTTGATTCACGTTTGGACTACTGACTGCTGAGCACTGAGGTGTGTGCCGCGGCCTTCTGCACCGCTACTGGCGAGAAGGGAAGCACAAACGTCGTTCCTCCGTACCACGCCGGCCATTGATCCATGAAGTAGGGGCTGAAAATGTTGCCCGACTCGCCGGTTGTTATGTTCAGCGTCGTCGCGTCTAGGTTCGACAGATCAGCCGTGTACCTCTCCGAAGGTCCGAAGCCGTCCCCGACTGCCCGTACCGTGACCGGTCCACCGGACTGCGGTGCATAGCCCGGCCCCGCCCAACGCCGAAAGATAGGAATCACTCCGAATAGCGGATGTTTCAAATGAAGCGCCGTTTCCTCTCCCCATTGCCACTTCGACAGGTCGGAAGGAACACTGCGGGCTGAAACTACCTTGTCGACTGCGGCGGCCAACAGGTCGTTGTACGATGTGAATCCCGGCGGCAGAAAGTCCTTATTCTGTTTGAGCAGCGTGTTCTCCATCCACGCGTTTTGCGGTTCCCACTGATACATGCGCCAGCCAGTCCAGTCTTCGCGCCCGACCGGCGATCCGCCGAGCTTGGGCTCCAACATCATGCGGATGAGTTCGTGGTTGGTATCGACGACGATACGAGGCGCGGCCAGTTCGGCTTTCATCTGGCCATCCCAGTTGCGCAGCAGATCCGCCGCCTGTTTCGCACGGGCAGAAGCAAACTTGCTGTGGTCAACGGCATAAACGATCCGCTGCGCGATGAACTGGTCGTAGGAGGAAAACACATCGAGCTCGATTCCAAGCATGTCAGCCGCGGTGAACTTCTTATCCGCGTGCAGCAGTTGGTAAATCCGCTGCTGCCGTTCCGACGAAACCCACTCGCAAGATAGCTGATATGGATAGCCGTCCGGTGTAACTCTTCCGTTCGCCGTCGCGATGATGCCACTCGGAGGATTGAAAACCTGTGGCATCTGATCGAAGGGGATGTAGCCCGTCCATTCGTGCGCGTCGTCCGCGCCGTTCACGGGGACACAGGTGTTTTCCTTGCGCGTGGGAACGCGACCGGTGGCAATGTAACCGATGTTGCCGTCTGTGTCGGCGTAAACAAAATTCTGCGAGGGAATTCCGAATCCCGTGATCGCCTGTTTGAATTGTTCCCAGTTCTGGGCGCGATCCACGTCCAGGAACGGATTTCCCAGGATTCCGGTGTCGTACAGCGTCCACTTGAGCGCCAATTTGCGCGTCTCGCCCTTGAAGAGGTCCGTCACAATCGGGCCGTGTCGCGTGATTTCGACATCGAGCAGCACATCGCGGCCACCGCGAACATGGATCATTTCCTGCCGATGCTGTGTCTTCTGCCAGCCAGTTGGCGTCTGATATTCGCCTTGGGAATTGAAGTTCTCGATGTAGAGATCGACGGTGGCAGGACCCACGTTGGTCGAGCCCCAAGCGATGTGCTCGTTGTGTCCCACGATAATGAACGGAATGCCCGGAAACGTGACGCCCGTGACATTGAAACCCGGGGCAGTGAGCTGCGACTCATGCCATATGCCGGGAACGCCGTGCGCCAGATGCATATCGTTGGACAGGAGCGGCTTTCCGGTCGCTGTATGCTGCCCCGATACGACCCAGTTGTTTGATCCCGGAACCAACAAATCACTGCGGCCGTCGATTTCGTCTCGCAACCACTGCGGAAGCAATGGTGTAAGCAGCGCGCGGTCACGATGACGCCGGTGCCGATGCGTTTCTTCCTGGACTTCCGGCATTTGCGGTGGATTCTGGTCAAAATCAGGCGCGGAGGCTGTCGGAGGACGATCCCGCCAACTGGTGTTCACATAGAGTTCTGCAGCCAATTTGGGACCCACGTGCGCCGTCACCTGCTCGCGCAGCCACATGTGCTGCATGAGGTAGTACTGGAGTTCCTCCGACATCTGGGCGCCGATCAGGTACGAGTCCACCGGACTCCAAGGTTTCGGTTGGTAATGCAGCAGCTTGAACTCTGGAGGCAGCGAGTCCTGATGCGACTCAATGTAGGCATTCACGCCACGGGCATAGGCCTCGAAGTACTCCTTCTTCTCCCCCGATAGATTTGTCGCCGCTTGTTCCGCCACAACGCGAAGTCCCAGGATCCTCTGCCGCTTGTCGAGTTTGAGGACGCCCTCGCCGAATATTCGGGGCGGCAGAATTTCGCTCAGCGTCCCTCCGGCAACCCGGCGCGCCATATCCATCTGCCACAGCCGGTCCTGCGCGATCGTATAGCCCTGCGCAAAGAAGAGGTCCTTCATATTCGCGGCGCTGATGTGCGGAACGCCATGAATATCGCGCACAACCTTCACGGGGGCGATCAGCCCCGGGACGACAATGCTCCCGTCCAGTTGTGGCAGAGCGGCCCTGGTGACGGAACACAACCACCATCCGGCGATCACGATGGCGACGACAATAAGTGCGGCAAGGGCACAGAGAGCGCGCCACAGCGTTGGCTTACGGAAGAAAGACCCGTGAGCATGATGGGCAACAGTTGGGGAGGCCATATCCGCTGCCATTGTAGGTACTCTGGCTGTGGATCAACAATCCACGAAAGGCACTAAACTGCTCGCTAATGTTATTCTGAACCCACACACCTTTGGGTACTTGTGTGAGGCTGTATTATTAGGCTGTTTCCTTTGACTACTCCAAGCATGCTGCCGAAACGTATAGATGATCAACCGTCCGTCTCGCGTGAGATGTTCCGCGAGGCCGCCGATATTCTTCATACCCATCTAAAGAAGGTCGGCCTCAAACATACCGAGCAGCGTGACACGATCTTAAAGATTTTTCTGGAAACACGCGATCACCTCTCCACCGAGGAACTTCATCGCCTGGTGAAGAAAAAAGATCCGAAGATCGGATTTACGACTGTCTATCGCACCCTGAAGCTCTTTTCCGAATGCGGTCTGGCCAGCGAAGTCTCCTTTCACGATGGCATCGCCCGATACGAGCATCAATACAATCGTCGCGGACACAACCACATGGTCTGTACGGAATGTGGCAGCTCCGTCGAGTTTTTTACCCCTGAACTTGACAAGATCGAAAAAGAGATCGGGAAGAAGCACCGTTACCAGACGACCCGCCATAGCTTCCAGATCTACGGAATCTGCGAGGACTGCCAGAAGAAAGCGGCTAAGCGGCGCTTAGTCTGACGATCTTCTCTGTTTTTCCGTGATCTCCGTGTTCACAATTTGCTGCTAACATCTCGGCCATAATCTTTGGGATTGAGGGTCTCGCGCGCTTCATGTCCTCGTCATTCCACTTCGCCAACCTCAAAGAACTTCTTGCCAAAGCGAATGAGCAAAAGTCCGGCGACCAGCTAGCCGGAATTGCGGCGACTTCCGAGCGTGAGCGTGTGGCGGCGAAGATGGTGTTGGCGGATACGTCGCTCAGTGACATTCTCAACCAGCCACTGATCGATCCCGATCACGACGAGGTCTCGCGCCTGATTCTCGAATCGCATGATGATCAGGCATTCTCGCGTATTCGCAGCATGACCGTCGGTGCTTTCCGCGAATTCATTCTCGATGACGCGACATCGGGCGAAGATCTGCGGACGATTCGCTGGGGCGTCACGCCGGAGATGGCGGCGGCGGTCACCAAACTGATGTCGAACAAAGATCTGGTGATGGCGGCTGCCAAGATTCGAAACATCACCCGCTGCCGCAACACCATCGGGGAACGCGGGGTGTTGGGAATTAGGCTACAGCCGAATCATCCCGCGGACGACATCGGCGGAATCCTTCTCTCGACACTCGATGGCCTTCTTTACGGATGCGGCGATGCGGTAATCGGCGTCAATCCGGCTGGCGACTCGGTGGAGACGGTTAGCGCGATTCTCACGGCATTGAATCGCGTAATCGAGACGCTCGCAATTCCGACACAGGCCTGCTGTCTAGCGCACATCACAACTCAACTTGCCGCACTCGAGCACGGTATTCCCATCGATTTGCTCTTCCAGTCCATCGCGGGATCGGAGAAGGCGAACCGAAGTTTCGGCATCGACCTCGCGATGCTACGCGAAGGCCACGAGCGGGTGCTGGCGCAGAAGCGGGTGCCGGGCGACAACGTCATGTACTTTGAGACCGGGCAGGGAAGCGCGCTTTCCG
>CAYWSM010000374.1:0-32825 GCA_964460935.1 uncultured Terriglobales bacterium
CCAAGTTCTTGCCGCCGGCGCTGGATATATCGGGCAAACAGCAAGGCGCCGTGGATGCGGTGGTAGTTTCGTTGAGCCTGGGATAGCGTCGAATAGTTCATACTCATGTAAGTAGTACCTCCATCTGAGAACCGCAGTCAAGCGAAGAATGAACAACATAATGAGTATGTACTCAGTACTGCCCCGCCCCAAAGCAATAGCCCGTCATCGACCAGATCGACAATCTCTCGTTGTCCGAAGTCGGTGGACTGAACGAACTGGCCACTCCGTGGTACAGCGATCAGATCCTGCCCTTCGACGTCACCCTCGCCGGCGCCAACGAGTACGGCGCCATGTGCGCGGCCAAGATCTTCGGCGTCGAGATCCTCAACGAAGGCCAGGGCATTTCCATCGACGATGCGGTCAGCGAAATGCAGGCCACCTTCGTCGCCCGCGCCGTCGAGCCGATGCAGGCGGTGCAGTCGCCCTGGGGCAGCTCCATTGGTGGCTGGACTAGGTCTCTTCCTCCTGCCTGACGAAAAACCTTCGCGCACGCGCGCGGGGGGCGGATGGGTAAGCTACAGCTTGCCCATCGCATAGACTGTCAGCCTGACCTCTCCGGCTAGGCCAGCTACCTCCAACTCCCAAGAAACGGGCTCCTAAAACACTGGCCTGTGAGGGGGGCAGCGTTTGCTTCTTTTGGTTGGAGGAGGGCCAGGATGGCATATTTCCACGCTCTCAAGTTTGCCGGTCGGGTGACCCTGCTGTCCTCCCGGGACCGCTCTCCGCAGTTGTCTGTGAGGAAGAAGAAGATGATGATGACTGCGATCGTACGAAAAGAAAAAAACTATTGCCGGGCGGGAAGATGACTGTATTTCCTCCGCCGTTTCCGCATTCATGACAAGCTCTGAAGCTTCGGGCGGGCGCTCGCCCGAAGCTTTGTCCCCAGCTGACCCCGGATTTTTCGATCAGTAGACAAAATCGACACAGGAAAGCCAGGTGAATACCCCTTTCCGTGTCGAGCACTGGGACTTATGGTGCAAAAGGGCAGGTCCGAGAAATGAAATTGCGGAAACTAGTATAGGCACTCGCCTCTTCTCCCCCGGGAAAACTTCCAGAAAGTAAAGAAAGATCTCTTCTCGGACCAACAGTACGCTTGGCTGACTTTAAGCTAACGAGAGGGCAAACTCTGTTCTTAACAAACATGACTCACTCGTCCACATTCCCGTGTAGCACCACTACTTCAACCCTGTCACGATAGCTTTTCACATAGTAGAGGACGAAAAAGCCTACAGGCACCATCGCCGTCACAGGCTCAGACCTCGATCAAGCGCCTCTCTATGTAGCATCGGTCATTGCACGAGATTCAGTCCGGGACCTAGCATTACTAAAAGATGGACAAATCGCCGCAGACAGCTATCCACAATCCCGATTGCCAGTATGGCTCAGGTTCAGGTTGCCGAAGATGTACATATTGTTGGGCACCCACATGGCTATCAGGTCATATATACGACGGAGTAGTTAATCAAGTGCGGGACGATATGGTTGGAAATACCGCGAGCGAACACAAAGCCAGAGTTCTGCAAATGCAAAACGGCAAGTTCTTTTTTCCGGACTAACATGCGCGTAGAGCAAGCGAAGCTCAAGAATTGGTCATCATCCCGGATGATGCACTATTCCTTTATCAATCGAATTGTTGGCATCCAATTCATCGCCGCCGCGATATCCTTTCGTCAACAAAGCAATTCGGGACTTTCCGTCGCTTCTTGCGATGTCAAATTCCCGAGTAGGCCGACAAAAGGAGAATTGGGCCGAAGCGTTTTTCGGTATGGGCGATCCCCTGTTGTCTTCCGCAAAAAGTTCAGTCGATCAAGAAGCAAAGTCAAATTCGGTGAAGGAATTTGTTGATCGGGGCTTCGCGGCTTGATCCCCTGCCCGGGACAGTCCAAGGCAGAGGCTTTGGTTACCGCACGTTCTACTATTGCCGCTGATCCAAGATTCGACAACCCGTTCTATTGGTCTGCTTTTATCCTCAGGGAGGACTAAACAGAAAGCGCGCCTTACTGCGGTTGTTATATCTACAAAGAAACGAAAATAAATAGATTCTGCAAGCAGCCGGAGACTCTTCCCGTCAACCTTTACAATTTTTACTTCGCAGCTGGATGCTTACTCCGCTTCATTATTCTTACGCAGAGCAATCGAATCCATACAGTTGAGCCGGATTATCGACGAGAATTCGGTTCAGCGATTCCGGGGCAGGCACCCACTCAAAAACCATATCTAGAAGTTGGCCGTCGTCCGGCATCAACGAACCTCGCATTCCCGGGTGTGGCCAATCTGTGCCCCACACACATCGTTCTGGTGCAGCTGTAATCAATGTTTTCGCCATATTCATTACATCTTTATAAGGAGCTCCGGTTTGCGAACAACGATAGGCACAAAGCTTTACCCAGCATTTTTCAGAATCCACAAGTTGCAGGAGTGTCTGAAATTCCTCACTACAGACGCCTTTGTCCGCTGGGATCCTTCCAATGTGATCGATGACAATAGCTACAGGCAACGAAAGAATGGTCGGTCTTAAGTCCGGTAAATCCTTCCCTTGAACATACAACTCTAGATGCCAGCCGAAAGATGCAATCATCGCAGCAATAGGGGCTATCTCTCTTGTAGTCGCAGTTGATCCATTCACTAGATTAACCCTTGCGCCACGGACACCACTAGCATCCAGACACTTCAGTTCAGCTTGCGTGAATGTGGAGTCCACAACGGCTACAGCACGAGTTCTATTGCGGCCTAACTTCTCGACGGCATGCAAGAGGTATGAATTATCCGTGCCGTAGCAACTAGGTTGCACTACAACCGATCTTTCCAACCGCAATCTCTTCGCAACTGCCAAGTAGGAATCGATATCCGTATGTGCACAAGGCGTATAACTTCTCTTGGAACTCAGAGAAAATAGTTCTTGTGGACCAAAGACGTGAAAATGACAATCGCAAGCGCCGCTGGGAACTCTATGACGCGTCTTAGAAGCCGGTCGCGGTGGCTCCAACAGTGGCATTCCACCTATAGAAGAAGTTAGCATTGACACTCTACCGGCCTGGAAATATACCTAAAATTCTAATCCACCAACGATCAATACGAAATGGATCGACTTAAGGACAAAATTATAAACATATTGCTCTGCAAAACTTTCGTCTATACGACGCAGTGGCCGAGCTTGATCTAAACATCTCCCGCAAGATCGCGATTTCAGAAATCGGCCATTTAAGCCAATGGTGCCCAAGAGCGTTATCCGTGAACATCATTGGAACGATCACGGTACATAGTTTGGCCGAAAACAGCTGTTACATCGCTGCCCACCCATGTGCCGGCTTTGTACAATACAGTACCTAGGTAGCGGGTCTCAGAAATGAAAGACCCGTCAGCAGTGTAACGTGTATATCCCATATACACGTGCCCCTTTTCTGTTGAGGCATGAATGATGCGTGCGCCTTCGCCTTGGCGGCCAGCAAACTCCAGTGATTGATACCACCTACCGACTTTGCCTCCGGATACCTTATAGAACTGTTCCATGTTCCTGCTACCGCCGGACTGATGAACGACTTCTTGAAGGTGCTCCAACTGTTCTGGAGTGGTTTCTGTGACGCGCAGACGGCTCTTCACGCCTTTAATTTTGTAAGGGTCCATGGGCCGTCCTTCCAAGGCAGGTATCGCCGTAGCGTTGGATCCACCGATCGTAACCGACGCGTACTTTCCAGGAAATCCTGTAACTGCTTTGCGCAAAGCTACTGGATCATTGTACTTCCGGGCAAGTGCATGGAATCTCTGGTTTTCATGCACAGCGGTCAGAATGGCTTCTGCATTGTACTTTTCGTAGAGCAGGTCGCCGGGACTGAAGATGGTGGACATGTACTCAATCCCCCATTTGCCGTCGTTGTTCGTAATGCCATAAATCCCCCCGCAGCCGTAGAGCTTGGCTCCGGCTTCGTCATAGCGGGTGAAGTCCAGAGACATCCCTACCCCGATTGGCCCGAAGATTTCGGTTTTCATGCATTCCATGATGTCATAGGCACCCGGCCTGATGAAGTTCACGCCTTTCCCGCTCACGTTTAACGAAGGGGGGGGATTCGAGATCAGGTCCTCCGGACTATTTATGATGACCGTTTCAATTCCCTCATAAGTCACAAAGGGGAAATGGAATAACTCAGCCAGACCTTTGATATCCCGGCGGCTCAATGCGGCAAAGTATTGGGTCAGTACCTTTGTAGCCTGTGGAATCGAGTGCTCATAGGTCACGGGAAAACGATTGTCAGGCTGCCCCCCAGGCTTGAGGCCTGGGGGTGTTTGTGGATCTTCTACCACGGAATCCTGAACCCCGGCAGCCTCACTCTGGGATGCCATGCCCATTGCACCTAGAACGCCCACAGTTGCCGCTCCTTTCAAGAATGAACGGCGATCTTTGTTTGCTGCTCCGTCACCTTGCAGATTCAAGCTCTCCTCGTCCGGCATGCTTGACCCTCCTATGTTTTGTGAATTCACTCCACCCTGAACAAGTAGTACTTCACTGACGCGCTAGATGTATTCCAACCCCAGCTCTTCAAGTTTCTTTCTCAGCCCATAGATATCCACGCCGAGTTTACCCTCGGCCAGTTGTATCCGGGTTCGCTGCTCTTTCTCAACCCTGGCGGCGGCCAATTTTGCAACTGTCTCTGCCTCCTCGCGGGCCACTACAACTACGCCATCGTCATCGGCGACAATAACATCGCCGGCATGAATCGCAGCATCGGCGCACACAATGGACACATTCACCGATCCTAACGTGGCTTTCACTGTCCCTTGAGCGCTGATCGCTCGGCTCCATACAGGAAATAACATTTCCGTCATTGCTTTTATGTCACGGCATCCCGCGTCGATAATCAAACCCCGAACGCCACGTGCGACAAGCGAAGTTGCGAGTAGTTCGCCAAAGTATCCGTTGGAGCAGGGCGACGTAGGCGCCACAACCAGCACATCCCCCTGGCGGCACACCTCCACCGCCACGTGAATCATCAGATTATCGCCCGGGGGAAGCGTAACTGTGACTGCCGATCCCGCTATTGCTGCGCCAGGATAGATGGGACGCATGTATGTCGCCAGCAATCCGGTTCGCCCTTGCGCTTCATGAACTGTGGACACACCGAATTCCCGTAACGCCTCGATCGTGGCCACCGAAGTCCGATTGACATCTCGAATCACTTTCGGCTTATTCATTTCGCCCCTTGCTGATCGTCCAGCCACTGATACATATGACGGACTCCTCTGATATCGGCACCCGGGCCTTTCAGATTCAGAAAGTCGCCTTTATCTTTCGTTAGATCAACCTTCTTCGCAGCCTCATCCGCGGAAAGGCCCTGCTTATGGAGTTCGGTAATCTGGGTTACGAAATCTCGCAGGTAAGTCTGAACTTCATCAATGTAAGACCTTTGATGGAAGGGTGCTCCGTGGGCCGGTAAGATGGTGTCAAAGTCGAGCTTCTTTAGATCCTCTAGGCTTGCTACCCATTTGTCGAACACTCCATCTCCCAGGTATGGCACAAATGGACCGTTAGGAGTCCCTTCCAGCATGTCGCCTGTACATACGATCCGTTCCTTCGGGAGATATACCACTGTGTCGCCTTCGGTGTGCCCGCCTCCAAAGAACAACAAGCGAACTTCGTGTTCACCACTGTGAAATGTCATTGAGGACGAATACGTTATGTCAGGCGGTCTGAACTTGAGAACCTTTAGCTGCTCCACATCCGATTCCGCTGCAGCAAGCTGCTCCTTCAGCAGATCCTGATGCCCTTCGTTGGTTCCGTCGGCCAGCTGCTTCTTTATCGACTCCACTCGTTCTTCAGCACGCTTAACCGCTCCGGTGTAGGGTTCATGATGGAGAACCTCGGGATCCAAGAGATTCTTTCGGACTGTATCCTGGGCAATGATATCGACCTCAGGACCGAAAACAGAATTGCCACCCGTGTGATCGTAGTGAAAGTGTGTATTGACGACCCAACGGACAGGTTTGTCCGTGATTAGCTTTAAATCGTCAAGGAGTGCCCGGGCCGCACCCGGAGTCATGCCAGCATCTACGACCATCACGCCGTTGTCGTTCACGATGATCGGATCATTGCTGCCTGCCCGCATCATCGTGGGAGTGCGTCCAAAAGCGTAATAAACGCCGTCGGCAATTTTGTCGAAAGAATAAACTTTACCGGTCGCAAATGGTGCCGTTTGTGCGGCACCTCTAACTTGAGTCTGTGCCCAAGAAGATCCTGCTGTGACCAAAGCAGTTATTAGTAATGCTAGTACGCGCTTAAGCTCCATACACTCGCCTCAACCTCAATTTGTCATTAAGACCAAGATCACTTGCCCGCCACTGGCAGGTTGCACCTATCCGCAGGCCAGTGACTCAGGTTCATTTGCCGCCATGCTCCCCACCCGCAGATGCCACATGAATGACACCCACATTGTTCTCGATGTCGATCTTCGTCCCGAACGGCTGAGATAATGCCTGCACCTCATCCAGGATGAGCTTGGCCATTTCAGGTGATGGTGTCATAGGAATACCCATGTCTGAGCTAGGACGTTTGTACCCACCCAAATCGACAGGATACAAACGCACCTCTACCAAGCGTCCTCCTTCGTAATGACTTGTCGCAAGCAGGCCGCTCGAACGCCGCCGAACACCAAAGATCGACCGGCTCTCTGCAAGCAGGTCCTGATTGCCCGGGGCTATAAGGACACCTTTGCTGGAATAACTCAGTTGAAGATCCGTTTGGAACACAAAACCGCCAAGTCCGTAGAAGATTGGTTTCCCGTGATAGATCTCTACCCCCTGCAACTGGTGCGGGCCAGAGGTTACAAAGACGTCGGCGCCATTGTCGATACATTCATGGGCAAACTGGACCATAAAGCTCGACACACCGCGAACTCCATTCACGTTTTGCGCACTGTTGTGAGCATGAATGGTTGCGATCATGAAATCCGAATGAATTTTCCCATTCCGGATGCTCTTCAGATTGCCCTCCTCGTCGGAAGGATTCATGGTGAATGTTAGGGTTCCCGGGGGTGTTCCAACCTTGTACCACTCATCGAACAGATGCATCTGGTCGGCAGGCTCTCGACGACCTTCGAGTCCGATCGGAGGGCCAGAAGGACCATAGTAAGATTCACGGAATCCTTTGAGCATCTGCATTTGTTCCGGGCTGACCACGTGGTAGGTGGTTAGGCGCAAGGGATTCACACCAGGCCGTCCGCCCATATCACCGATCCGTTCGGTAGCCGCCATGTACACGTACGCAGCACCATATTCGCCGATGTTATCCGCATCGGGATCACTTACACCGGAGTCGATCGAAAACATTCCGACCATTCCTACGCGACCCTTAGATGTTCCTAAGTAACTTGCAGCACGCGCAGTCTGCAGATTGCGTCCCGATCCCGCATGAACGATCCCATATTCGTCGAGAATCGCGTCAGTCGCGAGCATGCCAGGGGCCTCTGCATCGAGGGCATGATTGTTTGCGTGGTTCATCATCGTGATGCCCATCGACTTAATGTTCGCAGCGACCTCTTTCGGCGCAAGCGTACCTGCCACCGGCCCCTGAAATTGTTCCCGATGATGCAGATCGACCACCGACGATTCCATATTCGCAAAACCCACATCCGCACTGCGGATGACCTTTACGAGGGCCTGAAACCGAGGATCCGACAAATCGCCAATCGTATCGGGCTCAAGAATGTCGCCTACCGCGGCGATCGTGAACGGCGAGGTGATCTTCAGTCCCAGTTCTTTTTCCTTGTCGCGATGCCTTACCTGCGAACTCACCGGCAACGAAGGACCTAATAATGACTGCACCGTATCTTCCGAAGGCTTTTCCTGCGCAATCGCGTGTCCGCCGACTAAGCATCCAATACATACAACTGCCAGCAGCATTGTCGGGAGCGTCCTCCCTTGACCACCGTTTGCTCCAACTTTTTTCTTATCTTCGATTCTCATGGCTCTCCTTTTATCTGACCGCACCTAATGAAGCAGCGATGACTCTCGATTTGTGCGATCATCACCCGGCATCAACTTTTGTTTTGGTTCGTTAGAAATCGAACCTAAATCCGGCCTGAAGCTGACGCTTCGGATTTGCGCCGGTGGGATGCATAAAGTTTGCCGACTGAATATCTGCTCCAAACGATACGAAATTCGATCGATTGGTTACGTTATATGCCTCGAATAACAACGTCGCAGAATATCTTTCGTGAAATTTAAAAGTTCTCGACAAACGGGCGTCGATTTCAAAAATGTCTGTTCCCGTAAGCGAACCCTTCGAATAGCCGGCCGGATAACAAGCCTGGTAATAAGACGGGCAAGTCGCCACAAGCTGTCCTGAGCGTAGCGTCGTTGTCGCGGTGTACGGGAGGCCTGTCCTGAAAGAGATGATCGGACTGACACTGATCTTTAGCGGTGCCATCAACAATCCGCTTATATTCAGATTGTGACGCGGGACATCTGACGGCCCGTAGTCCTCGCAGTAGTTACAGGTGCTCAGCGGATTCGTCTGTTGAGTAGTGCTTGTCACTAGCCCGAATCCCTGAGCTACCGAATTGTCGTTCGCATACGTAAGGGTATATGCGGTTTGAATGGAATCGCCGCGGTGATCGCTGTAGTGAGCCTTGATCTGCAAACTATAGTTGTTGAAGTACCCTCCGTTGCTGAACGTATTAATGGAACTGAAATAGGGGTTGATAGGACTGTAGGTGACAGGATTAACATTCGAGTTAGTGTGGAGTATCTCGTCCGAACCGTGCACATACACGAAATCCGCAGAAACCCCGGTAGAATTCCCGATCTGCCGTGCCACACCCATAGTTATCTGCATCGTTCTCGGATTCCTGTAATTCTCCGGGTAATTGACGATCGCGGCTGGAAACGGACCATACTGGTCAGGAGGATTCAGCACAGCTGACGCGGGAAGCGCTGGAATTGTGTATGTAATTCCGCCAACGGTTATATCTTCAGGCGAACCGTTTATTGGGAAACTTGGCAGCGTGTAGTTTGCCAGCGAATATGCGAGGATCTCTCGCACCGCATTCTGATATTGTCTTGGGACCCCGTTTTTACAAATCGTGCTCCCATAACAGTAAGGGTTCGTCGTGGCCGACGTCGCACTGAACTGGTCTATGGTTGTTGGAGTGAGCACATTGCCGTAATACACACCTCCAATATTGTGAGAGAGGTCATAAAACACGCCAAAGCCGCCCCGGATAACGGTGTTCCGCCCGTGCGGCGTCCATGCAAATCCGGCCCTGGGCTGCAAGTCACCAGTATCGTTATTGATGCGGTTGAGCAGTGGACTCGTCGGAAAGGTATTTACAATCTCGAGGTTATAACGGAGACCTAA
Source organism: uncultured Terriglobales bacterium (assembly GCA_964460935.1). Classification (GTDB taxonomy): domain Bacteria; phylum Acidobacteriota; class Terriglobia; order Terriglobales; family Acidobacteriaceae; genus DATMXP01. The sequence continues at coordinate 9,389 of CAYWSM010000374.1, forward strand.
ATTCAGAGTCAGATTGCCGGTAGCCTTGAAACTGTCCTGAATGTACAACCCTACTTGAGGAGCAGTGTTATCGTAAGACCACACGTTATTATCGGTGCGCGTGACCGAGTAGCTTAAGGGATATCCTATACAAGTAGTGTCGCACGGGTTATTTGTCCCAGGGTTAGGAACGGACGGATCGAAAGGTACATTCAATGTGCTAGGCATCGTATAAGCCCCATTCGCAAGCCTGTCTTCACTCCTGGCGAGCTGATGACGCCGGGCTGCGTTGGCGCCTAGCTTGATCTCATGTTTTCCAGCGCTCAGTGTCAGGGTATCGGAAAAAAGCCAATCTCGTTCGCCCTGTCCGCCATAGAGGCTAGGACATCCTGTCAATACTCCGGGGCCGCCATAACTAACATTGGCGTACCATCCCGTAGGATTGCCATACGGCGTTGAGCCGGGTTGTGAAGGATAGCCCGGGTAAGGTCCAAGCAACCCATAGGCATTGCAAGTAGCATTGTTATAGTTGCCTAGATAACTTACATTTACGACGTTGATGCGCGTTGGCGAAAGAATGTTTTGCCAGGTGGCCAGATAACTCTGTGACTCATTGCGCTTCGATACGCCATATCCGAGCGGTCTGTAGGTGCCACCACTGATTCCGATTCCACTATTGCCTAAAATGTCATACTCGGTGTTTGCCCGAACCGTCAGGGAATTCTGCTCGTTGAGCTTCGCGTCTATTTTGGCTAATGCCAGATGCGTCACGGTCGTGAACGGAAATACACCGGTACTTGCCGCTGGAGTGGTAAATGCGTCTGGAACGACGATCGGGACAGGCTGGTTCAGATTAAGAAATTCGTAACCGAGAAAATAGAAAAGCTTCTCTTTTTTAATAGGTCCGCCGATCATTCCGCCGACCCTCTGCTGAGAGTAATCCGGCTTATTGGGCTGTTTGGCCGGCAGGAAGTCTGGCGTCGCATTGAGTGCGGCATTTTGAAAGTAGCCATAGCCACGCCCATGAATTTGGTTAGCGCCGGAGCGTGTGGTCACATTCAGGAAGCCTGAGGACGAATTGTCGAACTCCGCCGACGCCTGTTGATTTACGACGGAAAACTCTTGTATCCAATCTTGCGCCAGGTTCAAAAACAATGCTGAACTACTGTTATTCCACGACTCCATCGAACTTCCATCGACAATCACCTGATTCTGGAAGCTTGCGCTGGAACCAAATTGGACTGATGTTCCCGCTGGATTGACCACCACTCCAGGCGTTAACTGCGACAGCGAGGCAAATCCGCGGTTAAGGATAGGTAGATTATCCAACTCACGCGTCTGGATCACGCGGGCGAGGTCGCTCTGCGTGGTTTCGATGAGGGGCACGGCACCCGTCACCTCCACCGTTTGCTCAGTTGATGCCACCGGCAGATTAAAATCGATAACGACGGTTGTGCCCACTAAAAGTTCCTGATTGTGCTTAAGCACAGTCGCAAAGCCCGACTGCGATGCCTGGACGTCGTAGGTGCCAGGGTTCACATTGGGCACTACATATCTCCCGCTAGCATCCGAGTTTCGGACGGCGTGGATTCCCGTTTGCGTATTGGTAATCGTAACGATGGCGTTTGGGATAGCGGCGCCGCTTTGGTCCGCCACGGTTCCGGTAATGGTTACAGTACCAAGTTGTGCGTCCAGGGACGGAACCAATAGCAGAAGGCACAACAAAACAACAAACGCATTGAACTTGATGCAACCATAATCGTTACAGATTTTGGACATAGCTCACCCCTCCAGCGTCTTGGCTCGGTTGATGGCTTGACTTTGTTGTTTACCGCCGTTGCGAGGCAACGTACGCCGCTCTTCGGAGCCGATGATGGTCTCGGCTTTCAACGAACCGCAGAAACAAGAGCCGCAATTGGGAAGTCCGTCACGACCTTGAGCGACTTCAAAATACGAACATCATTTCTAATCGCTCATGATGGACCAATGCATTCTGTTTTGACGCGGCCGGAGTAACACAACCCTGCGAACCGGCGCTGCGCTGGATTTGTCATTCAATCCATTGAATGCTTCCGGTACACCACAAAAGTTCATGACAGCAGCGAATCCCCGATCCCCACAAATGCTCAACAACATGCAAGTAAATACGCCAAACTAGCTCTTTGCACAATTCGTAAGAATTGATCTCTGGAAATTTATGTATAACGACAGATGATTAATCTTCGTGTAAACAACTGCCAATCCCGCCCCACTGCATTGGCGTCTTGAGGCAGCGAATTGGTTCGTCCCAAAACCTGAACATAGATTGAAGAGCATCTCGTGTTGCGAGGTAAATTGCTTACAGTCTATTTGGGAATCCCGGAATCGGCGCGCCTGCCATGCGCTACTGTGAGTGATTTCCACTCCCGTCCGGCAAATTGCTTGGCAAGATAGACGATCTGTCCCACGTGATAGCTGGCATGTGTAACCTGGCGATTAATTGCTTGTACAACCGCATGTGGTTCCGAACGGATGGTCACAATACGATCCAAATCCTCGTCCGTCAGTGACGACAAGCTATCAAGCGCGCAATGCCACCCAGCCTCCCACAGCAGCATCAGTTCATCTCGGGTCTTCGGAGGTTCAACGAATTCCGAATTGTAGTCCCGGTCGGGCTTCTCGCCGTCGCTGGTCAAGAAATCCGTCCAGCGCGAACGCATATTGCCGGATAGATGCTTCACCAGAATTGCAATTGAATTCGATCTCTCGCCCGGAGCCGCGAATAGAGCCTCGTCCGTTATCTGTTCCATCGCACGTTCTGCCTGGCGTTTGTAGTAACGAAAACGTTCGGCCACATCTTTGATGTATGAAGTCGTGAATTCTACGGGCATTTGAACTCTCCCATTGCCTCTTCAGCGCAATTCGTCCGCGACCTGTGGGAAGACCCGCTCATAGGCCTCTCCATATTTCATGCTTTTTCGATCTGAATTCCGTGCACCTTGCGATCCTCGCTGGAGAGCCACCCTTTCGTAGTAATTCCACAGGTGCTCCTGGGCAGACATCACCTTAAACGCTGCATACTTCTTCTCCCATACCGGAGTCACGTCAAGCAAAACCTGCGGCTTCCATCCGCATTGCTCCGGCTGATGTGGCTCGAAAAGAAACACCGGCGGCGCACCGAGAACCAGAGACTCAGGTTCATGGCCATGCGCTTGCGCAACAATTCGCGCCTCTTGTGCAACGTGAGTCGCCATCGGATGATCGAAGTTGTACGGATCTTTCAGTGAGTGCGTAAGCACAAATTCCGGTCGGATCTGGCGATAGATTCCTGCCAGCTTTAGCAATGCTTCGTCGGACACTCGTAACGGATAATCACCAAGGTCGAAGAAGTGCATATGCGCTACACCGAGGACTTCCGCTGCCCGCAATGCCTCTTCTTTTCTGGCTGCCTTTACTTTTTCCAACGTCATCCCCATTTGCAACCATAGTTTTGCAGATTCTCCGCGCTCGCCAAACGACAGGCAGACCACCTCAATCTGCCAACCCCGTGACGCGTACAAAGCGATCGCGCCTCCAGCCCGCCACACGAAATCGGCTGAATGTGCACTCACTACAAGAGCTGTTCTATCTGCCATGTTTCCCTTTTGTTGATCATGATTCTCGCCTGCGGATTGGCCGGTTCTGCTCGCAAGTTCTTACATTAAGTGCTCTCTCCGGCGTAGGCTTGGTGAGATTGCCTGCCGTCAACAAGGAGACACTCACGCGGTGGAGATCCGCCTTTGAGAATCGCGATCACAGATTCGGCGGCGCTTTGATTACCTCTGGCCAACCCTTCAATCGTTGACCCCGCGGCATGTGGTGTCAGGACTACATTTGACAATGCCCGTAATCTCTCGGCGGTCTCGCGATGAGCGTAGTCGTGCTCCCCCAGGAACACGTCTAGTCCCGCTCCGGCGATGCGCTTGCACGAAAGCGCGTCCAACAGCGCTGCTTCATCGATTAATTCACCTCGAGCAGTGTTAATCAGAATCGCCGACGATTTCATCGACGATAGCGCAGCTTCGTTAATCATGTTCCGCGAAGTTTTCGCCAACGGCACATGCAAGCTGATGTAGTCACTCTGCTTCAGCAGATCTGCGAAACCGACAAGAGTGATATTGTTTGTTCTGGCATAAAGCAAGTCTGGCCGTTCGTCATAAGCCAGAGTATTTGTCTCGAACCCTTTGAGCCGTTGCGCTACCGCCCGCCCGATCCGTCCGAGCCCGATCAATCCCACCGTCTTACGGTAGAGTTCGGCTCCCTTAAGAACGCCCCAGTTACCGGAGCGAATCCGATTATCGTATTCGAACATCCTGCGACCCACGGCGAGCATAAGTGCGATAGTGTAGTCCGCGACTGATTCTTCATTGCCACCTCTGCCTACCGTCACAACACGTCCCAGTTCCTTTGCTGCAACAAGATCAACTTGGTCGAAGCCAAGGCCGCGGCGTGCGATGACATGTAGTCGTGGAAACCTCTCCAGCAACTCACGAGTGACTGGGACGCTTCCCAGAATCCATGCATCCGCATCTTCGAGCAAATGGAACAATTGCTCCTGGGATAATATGGTGTCAGGCTTGCCGGGCGGAAGATCAGCGACAATCACTTGGCAGCCATTTGCTTCGAGAAAAGCGATCGCTGCGAGATCGAAAAAGCGAACTGTCACTACAACCTTTCTGGATATTGCAGCGGCCAATTAGTTCGCTCCTGCATTCATATTTCAAGCTTTCTTTTCGCTCGGCAGAAGAACAACTTTTCGTTCTGTGCTTTATCGATTACAAGCTGAACCGCCAGTGGTTTTTGGCGATGCTCGTCTCAATTTTTGCGAATCACCCACCTAGACAATTTCTTTTTGCCCGTTGAAACCCTGCAATCGTTTTGGAAGTGCAGCCGAGCGCGGCATACGAACGTAAATACGACAATTCGGCCCGGTCACACAATTCGTAAGAACTGATCTGTGGCTGTTTGCAAATCGAAATAGATGATTAATGAATAGCGCGGAACTCCGCTATACTTCCGCGGTTTTCGTGGGGACGCGATAGTGCGTTGCCGCAGCATCGGCGTAAGCGGCTGGGCTCAACCACAAGTCAAATTATACGAATGGGTCGAACTACATTATGTCTGAACCAAATGGTCTGACTCTGACAAGCAGTGCCGAGAACTACGCCTTCCGCAAAGTCACCGCGCGATGCGTACCTTTGCTGTTTGTGTGCTTTGTCTTGAACTACGTGGATCGAACGAACATCGGTTTCGCTCAATTGAGGATGAGCAGCGATTTAGGGATCAGCAATCTGCAGTACGGCCTGGGAGCAAGCATCTTCTTTGTCAGTTATTCCCTGTTTGCGATCCCCAGTAATCTTCTGATGGCGAAGATCGGAGCACGAAAGCTCATTTGTGGATGCCTGTTTCTTTGGGGCCTTATTGCTGCGGGAACGATGTTTGTTCGCACACCCGCCCAGTATTACATTATTCGATTCTTGCTAGGCGTGGTCGAATCTGGTTTTTTCCCGGGGGTTATTTTTTATTTCACAAAGTGGTATCCCACCGATCGACGGGCAAGCGCAACCGGCATCTTTCAATCAGCGACGGTCGTTGCAGGGGTGGTCTCGGGTGTTCTGTCAGCATCGCTGATGACTTACATGAACAGTTACTGGGGATTGCATGGATGGCAATGGATGTTTTTGCTAGAGGGACTTCCGAGTTCGATTGTGGGAATTCTTGTTTTTTTCTATCTTGACGATGCTCCTCAGGACGCGCGGTGGTTGTCGAACGAGGACAAGAACCTGATTCTGGCCGCCCTGGCGAGAGATCCCGCCGCAGCGAAAGGACGACAAACGTTCGGCGAAGCGGTGAAAGACTGGAGAGTTTACCTGTTGGGATTGATCTTTTTCCTCGCGGTAATTGGGACTTATGTCCTGGCCTTCTGGCAGCCAGCAATGATCAAGGGATTGGGCATCGCAAGCATAATGAAGATCGGCCTTTATTCGACCATTCCCGCGATTGCTGCCGTCATTGCAAAGATATGGATCGGCGCGCACTCCGATTCGCAAAAGGAATTAGGTTGGCACTTCGCGGTTCCAGCATTCGCGGGAGCCTTGGGAATGGTGTTGATACCACTATTTCCACACAATCCTTTGCTGGGAATTGCTTGCCTCACTCTTGCAACTGCCGGTGTCCACGGATGTATTCCGGTCTTCTGGTCCGTTCCAGGATTGTATCTATCGGGTACAGCCGCGGCGGGAGGAATCGCCCTGATCAGCACGATCGGAAATATCGCCGGCGTAGTTGGTCCGGCATTTCTGGGGTTCGTCAAAGGAACAACAGGGTCTTTCGATATTGGTCTATATGTACTCGGCGCTCTCCTGATCACGGGCGGTGTTTTGGTACTCGTCTTGGTTTCCACTGGAACGAAGGCGGCAAAATCACGGGGTTTTCTCGCATCAGGCCCTTTCGAGGACACTAGTCCGCTGCTCGCGGACCCTGATGGCAAGTAAAGCGGGTCTCGCAGATATTGTCTTAACCAGAAGCTTTCGCGCTGTTTTGCTCGGATTCAGGACAGTTCTTGTCCAAATTCGTTTTTGCGGCTACTATACGCTGCACAGAAACATGGATATAACGTTAACGCAGGTCAGATCGTTTCTAACCGTTGCTCGGTTCAACAGCTTCACACAAGCAGCGCAGTTTCTGCATATATCGCAGCCCGCGTTGACTGCGCAGGTCCAGCAACTTGAGTCGTCTCTGAACATTCGTGTGTTCAATCGAGATACTCGACACGTCTCGCTGACGCGCTTAGGCCGCGACTTGATGCCTATTTTTGAGCGCCTGCTTGTAGAGTTCGAGGGTGTTGTGGCCGGGGCTCGTGATGCCGCTGCCCAGCGCCAAGGAATTGTTCGGTTTGCAAGCGTGCCATCGGTGGTTGCTACGCTACTGCCTTCCGCAGTGGCATGTTTCCGCAAACAGTACCCCTATTTGCAGTTGGATTTACGTGATGACCACAGTCAGGGTGTCATCGCCCGCATACGCAATGGGGATGTCGAATTTGGTATCGCAAACGCTGGCAGAGATTTGCCCGACCTCGAGGTAATGGATCTGTGGCAAGACGACATGCAAGTTGTGTTTCCCAACACGCATCCCGTTGCTAGCTTACAAAAGGTCACGCTCGAGCAAATCGCGAAGTATCCTCTTATTCTCTTGGACCGCAACCGGAGCGATTCACGCACCATCCTCGATTCGGCTTTCGCCGCTGCAGGTCATCTGGTGATACCCACGTGCGAAGTTGGTTGCAGTTCGGCGGCGATTGGTCTCGTCCGGGCCGGTGTGGGCATTGCGTTGCTTGCGTCGCTGGCCATTAGTGCGAGCAATCTTCGTTCTTATCCTGAACTGAGTTGCCGCTCGATTGACGATCAGCAGCTCCAACGGCACATCAAATTTATTCGCAAGGCGGGATTTTCTCTATCGCCTGCTGCGCAGGCTTTTGCCGATTTACTACTAGAATCGAAAAACAAAAAGACATCTTGGAACTAGACCTATGGGTAAGTTATTGTAGGGTCTTCTTTGCAACCCACGCGCTTGCGGGAATCCAACATCCATCATCAATAAAAAGTACAGTGAGCCAAGGCCATAATGAATAGATGCTCCAAATACCCGTATTGCAAGGGAACTATGAAGAGTTAGAGTGGAGACAGTTCGAAACTCGGGTAGCGGTTCGCGAATAAGCTAGTCTCCCTTTTAACGATTTGAAAATGGGTATGCGTCCAAAAAGTACAGCGCTTAGAATTCAGACATAGATTGAACGGTGACCCATCGATAAGAACGAAGGCGTTGTCAAGGGCGAAGAAATCCTGTGCGGTGCATCAGCACCGCGATGTTTGCCAGAGTTGGGTGTGAAGACCAAGCTCTGAACTTCCTTCGCTGCTCAAGTTCGGTGGACCGACTTCGTTCCACCACCTATCGATTCGGTTTCAACTACCCCATGATGCGTCGTGCGAACATCCAGCCGCCGCCGTCGGTGCGAAAGTGGAAAACGGTTTCATCGTTTTCCAAGGCGCGTCGCGCCGCCTTTTGCACCGGAGGGACTGGATGCGAGAGCGCCCAATCGAGGTTCTCGGCCTAGCTTTCGCTGGCCACGGGCCACCGCGAGCTGCTCTCGTTATGAACGATCTCTGGATAGGCGGTGTTGGTGCGCAGCATCCAGTAGAGTCGTACTGCCAACTTGCGCGCCGCTGCCACTTTCGCCACTCCTTTCGGCTTGCTGTGGCAACGATGCTGATACTTCTTCTTCATCCCTTCTTCGAACCGGACCGCCGTCTGTGCCGCTTCGACCAACAACATGCGGAGAAAACTGTTGCCCTGTTTCGAGATCGCGCCCAGCCGCTGCTTGCCGCTCGAGCTGTGCTCGCTCGGAATCAGTCCCAGATAGCTCGCCACCTGCTTGCCGCGCGGAAAGCGACTCACCTCACCGATCGTCAGAACATACGCCAGCGCCGTGATCTCGCCCACTCCCGGATGTGTCATCAGCAACCGCGCCCGCTTGTCTGACCACGCTGCTTTATCCACCGCGGCCTCCAACCGTCGAATCTGCTCGTCCAGGCCGTGCAGTAACTGCAGGAGATCGCTGCGCCGGTCCTGCGCCCAGCCTTGTAACGGCAACGCTAAGAACTCGCGCTGTCCAGCTTCTGTCCACAGCCGATGCTTCTTCCGCATGCCGCGGTTCAGCGCCAGGTGCTGCAACCCGTTCTTCACTCGCGTGCGGATTTGTACCAGCCGATGCCGATGAATCAGCAACTGCCGAAGATCGCGGACCTCCGCATCCGGCGTCCAGATGCGTGGAAACCGGCCCTCGATCAATAGCTTCAGAATGTGCGCTGCATCGCGCTTGTCCGTCTTCTGCTTGCGCACATAGCTGGCCCGGATCTGCGCCGCATCTCCGATCCACACCTGGTGTCCTAATCGCTCCAGCAGTTCCAGAAACCACTGACTGTTACCGCAGCTTTCGATTCCAATCAGTGACGGTGCCGGCAAACCCTGATAAAACCGTTCCGCTTCCGACTCCGCATGAACCAACCTCCGTTTCACGATCTCGCCGGTTTCGGAATCGAAAATCGCAACTTGCTGCCAACTGGGGATGGAAATCACACCCTACAATGATCATGGAGGCTTCTCCTGACTCAGAAGCTTGGCCTTCACACAACCAAAGCTTACCCCGGTCTTGTAGAAGCCTTCGTTCTTATCCCATCAGGTTCGCGAGGTGACGGGCGTGTGTTCCTCAAGCAGTCTCGGTCAGAAAAGTTCTAAGATCGTCCTCTAGTGCCGACCATTTATCTCAAACAGATACAAGCTTTCTCAAAGTCTCTGAATATCAGTGCAGTGAACAGCTAGCTAGCGCGTGCACTACCTTCTAGTATTCCGTAGGAGGGAGATGTGGGTCATAAGCTGATTCGTGTGAAGTGTATGTTTCTGGTTAACAGCAGATTAGATCCTGTATCGTCAGAGGATTTTGATCAGTGCACCAAAGTTGATAAACTGAAGATGTCAGCAGGAGTATCAGTACTTCGCCGTTATCTGTCGAAGACCGCCGCTGGCGGGAGACTGGATACGATGAGAACGAACATTCAATTTTCGAATGACAGGCGCCACCTAGCGGTGGGAGCGTTGGTACTACGACGCTCCCGAATCTGACCGCGGGAGCGTCGCTTGTCCAATTCGTATACTTCGATTAATAACTTCGAGTCAGTTCATTCCAACAACATTCAACTGCACTCATCTCTTGCAGCACGACGACAGCCGGACATTTGTAACTCACAGCATACGGCCGAGCGCGTGATTACCGACGCCACTCAGCTTCCCAACTTTGATCCACCATTGACAAACCGCGCTGCCGCGAAAGTCATTGGCGTTGACCCAGGCACATTGAAAAAGATGCGCCAGAGAAAACAAGGACCGACATACTACAAGTTGGAGAGCGGCTCCATTCGGTATCGCCTTTCCGCTGTGCTTCGCTATATAGAGTCGAGAACTGTTCACCACCAATAAGCGCTGAGCAAACGAATTGAGCTTCTGCGGCCCTCCTCGGTTTCGGTCGAAGTCGGCGGAGCAGGCCTACTGAATCGGACGCAGGTCCGCGATGGCCATAAAGGCGTGTTAGGCTTTCGTGGCTTTGAAATGGAGAGTCGGTCATGCACGGCTTTCTGAGGTTCGAGCGCGGTCGTCTGATGACTAACGCATTTGATAAGGCTCGCTAAACGTCATCGAGAACAACTCTTTGGAGGGTAGAGGACCAAAAGATGCAAAATGAACCTAAAGTGATAAGCACCTGATTCCGTTGACTTCAAGTAACACCGTTCTGTATACTTTTAAATAGTTTGACCCGTCCGTGGGTAGAAATGCGCGGATGCCGTCGCCGCCGGCGCAGCTCGGGATAGCAATAGCGGCAGGAAAGCTCCCACCAGTTTAGGTTCGCTTGATACGTAGCAAACTCTAACGTTACGGCCTATCTCGAATCTGCCCAGTCCAATGAAGACTGGGATACGCGAACCCGATTTCCCAAGACAACGATGTTGCGGTGAAGAGGTGTCGGTCTGGACCCATGCCGCCGTTCAACGCGGAAGCTATATCCGAATATCCGAGGACCGTGCTGGTACTGAAAGCGCAATTTATGAGTTCCTCATAAACAACGCAAACCACAATAAAGGTAAGAACAGAAACATGTCACACATGAGTAGTCGATCTCGCGATTCATCCTGGCACACCTGGGCGCGGCTATGCGAACAACAACCGCAGAACCTAATGCCGTGCAATTTGAGTACTTCGTTGATGCGGACGGAGCTGCTCGTTTTCTGAGTGTTGACCGCCGCACTGTCATTCGCTGGGCCCGGGAGGGGCACATTCCGGCCCATCCGCTTGATGAGAACGCAACGCGCAAGGACTGGCGATTTCTTCTTTCGGAACTCGACGAATGGCTTCGTTCGAAAGTACACTCTGACCGCCGTCCGTGTTCTGCTTCAAGGAGAATTCAATGAAGCAAACACGGGCCCGGTTTCAACGTGGATCTTTGACAAAGTTCAAGCGTGACAGCGGCCGCGAGGTCTGGGTCTTCCGCTGGCGGGAGATCCAGCCGGATGGTAGTCGCCGTCCGCGCAAGCTGGTTGTGGGCTCGGTCGGGGATTTCCCGACCGAACGCTCAGCCTGGCTCGCGGTACAAGCGCTGCACTTGAACATAAACAGTGACCTCTCTGAAGGAGTTCGGCGTCCAGGAACCGTCAAGGACCTGATTGAGCACTATAGGTCCACGGAGCTCTCGGACGAAGGCGAGCACTTGGCATACAGCACGAAGGAGAATTACAAGGCGTACCTGAAGAACTGGATCGAACCAAAGTGGAGCGATCTTCTGCTCAGTGATCTCGAGGAACTTCCAGGCGTCCATGTTGAACAATGGTTGAAAACTGTTCAGCGGACTCCAGGAACCCGAGCGAAGCTACGAAATTTGCTCAGTGCCGTGTGTTCGCATGCAATGCGGTATGGATGGATCAAGAACCATCCCGTCAAAGGGAAGGTTCGCCAGAGTGCCAAGACCACCCGCATTCAAGTGCCGCTTGAGGTGGAGCAATTGCAAGCGCTCTACCAAGAGCTGAAACAAATGTATCGGTTGATGCTTGTGCTGGATGTCCCAACGGGTATGCGCTGTGGTGAGTTGTTCGCACTGCAGTGGCAAGACTTCTCGTTCTCAAAGAAGATGATGACCATCTTCAAGAGCGTCTGGCATCAGCATGTCGGACCGGTTAAGACGGAAGAGAGCGAGCGGGTCATGCCGCTGGACGATGACATGATCGCCGACTTGTTGGATTGGCGTTCAGAAACGAAGTACGCGAAGAACACCGACTTTGTCTTCGCATCGTCGATGATGAAGGGCAAGCAGCCGTTGTGGCCGGAAGGCGTGATGAAAAATCATATCCGCCCGGCAGCCAAGCGCGCCGGTATTACCCAGCGAGTGACTTGGCACACCTTCCGTCACACCTTCACCACTTTGTTGTTGGAGAACGGTGAGGACGTAAAGACGGTTCAATCGCTGCTTCGGCACGCAAATCCGAACATCACGATGGGAATCTACGCCCATGCGGTGGATCGAAAAAAGCGCTCCGCCCAGTCCAAGGTGGTCCAAATGGTCCTGCTGAAAGACAAGCCACCGAAAGCTGAACACGAGGAAGAGGTTACTGCATGAACTAGAAGCTGGGCACCAGGAGGGTTTATAGTGTACCTTTTTGTGTACCCAGCTTACTTAACAATTGCCAGTAAGTTGTTGAAACTTAATGGCGGGGTCGACGGGACTCGAACCCGCGGCCTCTGCCGTGACAGGGCAGCGTTCTAACCAACTGAACTACGACCCCGCTTTTGCGGTGTGGCTGCTTCCTGGAGTGGAATCGCGGAACTTAATAGTGCAGCGACTACATCAGAGAGATGATCTCTCGTTCAGCAACCATAAAAATATTAACATGCGGCTCTGTGGACGGGCAAACATCGGGGCGATGTTGCTCATCGAGAGGGTCTCCTTCTCGACAGCCGACGAGTTGAGGCTGTTACGAAACTCAATCGTCCGACTTGAATTTGTTCTCCTTCACTCTCCCCAGGACTGCGTCCGGGGCTACTCTCAGTCATCCCACTTCGAGGATTTTCTTCCTCGAGTCACTGGCGATACCCATCTGGAAAATGGTCTAGAACACCTGCTGGAATCCCGTGCTCACTACATCGCGGAAGCGCGGCGTTCCCGGCGGCAACTTGTTCATGTCGAGGAAATCCGAATCGAACGCGTACGCGCGCGACGGAGGCTGATACACCATGTTGCAGCACTTGAAGATGCCCGTCCCGTATTGCGAGTAATACATGCTCGCCATCGATCCGAGATAGTGCGATTTTGTGCCCGACCAATTTTCCAGATAGCGAAGGAAGTTGTGGACACCGCCGTCGGTACCGAAATCCTTCGGCGCTCCGGAATAGGTCGGTTTGGGAAAGCTGATGTTCTTGCCGGAAGCGATCGCCACACGGAACCATGTCTCAGTCGCGTTACGCTTGCTGGTATCGAGCGGAGCCAGGAAGCTTTCGTTGTCGGTCCACGAATTCGACAGCAGAGTCACCGTGTCGGCGAGGATGGCCGAGGCCGCGTGGGGGTCGCCGAATGATCCACTGGCGTTGTAGTCTCCCAGCAGATACGCCGGATTCTCACTAGCAAGGGTAAATCCACCGGTGCCGTCGGGCCGGGTCGGAACGGTCCCCAGCGCACCATCAATCAGACGAACCCCATGACGCGCGCCGGAAACCCAGTTCGGACGGCCGGCGTTCAGGCAGGAAACCTGGGTATACGGGTTACCCGAGTTGCCGGCGCCAAAACCCAGCCCCAGAGTCGCTTTTCCCCATGTATCCAGTTTCTGGTTGCCGTCCGCATCCTCGCCATTGTCGAGCGTTCCATTGGGCGCTCCGGAAGTGGTAAGCGGGTTCACGACATCCTCGAAACCGTATTCGCCGTTCTTGGCTCCGATGTTTGGGTTAGAGATCATTCCCCGCCGATCGGAAAAGTAGAGGATGTAACCATTCCGTGACACGTACTCGACATCGGTTCCGTTCTTGCCGATCTTCCCCGACAGCCATTTACGGAGATTGCTCACGTCGATCTCCACCAGATTCATGATGCCGCCGACACGACAGTTCGTCGTGGTGGTCTGGTTTTCGCGGAGTTCGCCTTCGCGCACATCGTAGAAGTTAATCGGATACCAGTTGTTGCGTGTCTTCGGACCAGCGTAGTTGTTCCCAGTTGTGGGATCTTTGAGCAGTTCGGGCGGAGTGCCGTTATTTTCAATACCGTCGTGATTCCGGTCGGCCTTCATCTGGAAGATCAGAATCGCGTTGGGATGAACATTATTCGGCACACCCGCTTTAGGCGGATTAAATCCACGCGCGAAACCGAGCTCCAGCCATTCCTGAGTCACTGGGACGTAGCTGCCGTCCGATCTCCGGTATTCCACACGCAGGTAGCCATCGAGCAAATTCCACGTTGAACTGGTAATCAGCGGAGCTTTGGGATCGGCCAGCGTGGTCTCGTGTACTGGAGGCGTGCCCCAATTGGTCTCTGTCGTGTTCGAGTTGGTATTGCCTTCCGCGAAGAACGAATCTGTTCCCAGCGGCAACGAAGTCACCGGCACGCCGTTCGAGTAGTCGGGGGCATTGCTGTTGGTCTTCACGTTGGCAAGACGAATATTCTGGCCGTCGCTCGCGCCGCCGGGCAGATCGTTGGGGTCGTCGGAGAGCAGTACCCTGATCTGTGCCTGGTTATAAAGGCGCGATTCACCCAACGCCGATGTCTGCGGCTCCCCGGAAGCGGGACGACGCAGAATCTCGATCGGACCCACACCGGCTTGCACGAATGCCATCTTCAACTGCTTGGCGCCGGTTGATCCGCTGAGGATCATGCCGTTGTAGGTGGTATTGGAGATGTTGGTCCAGATCGGGTTTACCTTTCCCTTTCCACCGTATGTGGGAGTCGGCCCGCCGATCGAACTGCCTTCGTTCGTCGGATTCAAGCCCAACGGACGGCATGCAGGCTGGGCGTTATCGCAGCCCGCGGTTGTGGTCGGAACCTTCACCGGCCCTTGGTAAGACTGGCTCCAGGTATCGACGCCGTTCGATAACTGATCGCGTACGATGTCGCCGGCCGCTCGAACGGGCGTATGGAACGTCAAGGTCTGGCCGTTACCTTCGGCGATAAACAGGTTGCTGTTGGTATGAACACGCCCCGTGAAATCGAAATCAGGACCGGCGAAGAAGCTGAGATCGCTGTCGGAGTAAACGCCAAACTGGAATACCGGAATCTCGGCGACTTCCACCTGGCGGATCATGCGAACTTCTTCGGGCGACTGGTTGCCGGAAGCATGATCGGCAGTGACGCGCAGAGTCAGCGGGACAATCTGTGCAATCAGGCCGGCATTCGGCCCCTGGCTGATGTTCTGGGTATGCGACGGCGGAACACTGCAGTCGCTGGGCGGGTCCGGAATCGTGATCTCGTATTCAGCATACGTAACGTTAATGTCGGAGATGCTCGGCTGCTGACTCTGCAGCGCCTTAATGTCGCACCAGTTGGGCGTTGCCTGGGCGCCGTACAGGTTATCCAGGTCGGCGGTCATCTTCTCCATCGCGGCTTCAGCGCCGTAGTACGCGACGTTATTGCTGGAGTCTGTCTTTTGCAGATGTGACTCGTAATTCACCTTGTACATCAGAGCCACGCCAAGCGCAGAGAGAAGAATCAGCAGCAGCAGGGCTGAAATCAGCGCGATGCCGCTTTCAGGCAGTCTGCCGGACAACAAATGTTTTCGGGAAGCCATACTGTGGACCTCAGTTGTATCTGTCGTGGAAGCTCAGATTGCGAGGGCCGATAGATGTCGTTACGGTCAGCCGGTCGTAGCTACCTTGAGCGTTAGTACGTGACGACCGGGCCGTGATCGTCATGTTGATTTTGCGGATCTGATTTGGCTTCGGTGTCGGGGGGCTCCCTGTTGCCGCATCGGGAAGGTTCACCGTAAGTTGATTGCTGGAATCGTCGAACACGTCGTAGGTAAACTGGACATCTTCGATGTGTTCGGCCACTGGCGTCGGGGTACGAGCATCGACCTGACGCATCAGGCGGTAATCGGGTCCATTCGGAGTATTTATCTGCTGGATGAAGTAGGTGATCATCATGATCCGCGACACAGTGGTCGGCGGATATTTGCCGTTCACCTTCAAGGCAGCAATATTGCCTACCGGCGCTTTCGGCTGATTCAGGTCCAGCGGATCTTTGGCAGCGAATGTGATGGTGTTGTTCGGACCATCGAAATTGGTGACGACTCCAAGCGCGCTTGCGCCGCCGGCCTGCAACAGCAGAATGTCGCCAAGAACAAGGCCGAAGGCCGGATCGTCGATCTTCGGCGTCGTGTTGCTCGGCATCGTCAGGACGGTGCCGTCATCGCTGATGTTCTGCGTCGTGTACGCGCTCCAGTTTGGCGCTGTGCCCGACGCATTCGGATCATTAGGATCGACCGCCAGCGGTTCCATGTAGGTAATCACGATCGCGTCGGTCGATTCGGTCGTCGCCGGTCCCAGGCTGTTGCCGGGAACCACCTTGTAAAGAACCCCGTTGCTCAAGTTCGCCGTGAGATAGCACTGGTTGGCATCGCAGCCGATCAACGGATCCAAGCCACCGGTACTGGCGCTCGGGATGGGAATACCTCCGATGGGAATTCCGGTCCCGGCCTGGTTCAGGTCACGCGCGATCTGGTCGGAAGCAGCACGTAGTTCGGCCTGCATCTCCGCACGATTCGTCACCACTCCCGAAACCTGGACGGAGCGCTGGTAGATCATCATCGCTGCCGCCATCATGACCAGAGTGACGGCGATGGCGATTATCAATTCGATAATTGTGAAACCCTGCTGCCGGCGGCGCATGAGTCCTCTTAGTTAAAACGGGAAATGAAGGCGCTTACGACGTAGTCGTGCGCGCCGCGCTTGGCGCTATCCACGCGGACCGTCACGGTGATTTTGCGCATGTCTGTATTCAGACTGTTGTCGTTGTTGTAAACCGGAGAAATCAGAATCTGGCGCCGGTAATTGGAGAGGGGGACGAACACGTCATCATCGGTTCCGAGTTTGCCATCGGGACCAGGAAATACCACGCGGTCGAGAATGCTCGTATCGTGTCCGGTGCCAGGAATACCGTTGTCGCCGGCAAGGTAAAGCATCTGAAAGCCATCTTTGAAGATGCCGCCATTGGAAACATTTTGCAGGTCATCGAAGGTGATCGCCGTGTCGTTACGCGCACTGATGGCGGCTTCCAAAGCTTCGCGCGCTTTCTGCTTGGCGATCTGATCTTCCTGCGCGTACTGCATTGCGTAAACGGCGCTTCCGAACATGGCCATCAGCGCACAAAGACCAATGCCCAGAATAGCGATGGCGAACATCGCCTCAATGAGACTGAAACCACGGTGAGCAGCCCGCTTGCGATTTGGCGTTACGCCGAAGTTCCTCATAATGACCGCCAATCTGACTTACCGCCGGAGGAGAACAGTCTCCAGCCCTTCACTCGCCCGGTGGCGCCCAGTACCGTGACCGCCTTGCTGGAACTCAAATCGCCGGGTTGCGCGACGTAAACGACGCCGCTGTTCAAACGTCCCGCCACGTCGGTTGAGCGGCCGTCTTTCTGGAAGAACACCGTGTTACCGCCGCCACCGTAGTCGAGCGAGAAATCGATCGCGTTCTGCGCCGAACCGAGTCCGTCGGGAGTTTGACCTGACCCGGTGGGCACGCCCGGAACGATCAGAAATTGAGTTTCCTGCGGCAGGTCAGTGCTGCTCACGAACGTGAACACCATGGTCCCATTCGTGTCGAAACCGACCTGGTCCACCTGAATTGTTCGTGGAGCGATGAAGGTGACGCGATAGATACGGCGCTGATCGACAGCAGAGTCATGATAGCGGCGCAGTAACCCCAGGGTCGTCTGCAAGGCCGTATTCGACTTGGCACTCTTCAGAGACGGGCCGATCTGGAAAAGTGCGACGGCGCCCATGATGAGAGCGATGGCGATTACCACCACCGCTTCAATCATGCTAAAGCCCGCTTGTTCCCGGCTCTTTTTCACACTGTTCCCCTTGAATAACGGCGGAAAGATAATCTAAGTACCTGCGGAAGACAAGCTAACTACAGGCCCTTACAGGACATATGGATAGGTACGGAAGAGGTAAATCGAATGGACGATGAGTAACCAGTGCCGCGTTACGGACGTCGGTGTCGCAAAGTCACTTCGAACCCACATTATTCCAATGAAATCGTGCGGAAATCCTGTGGCACAGCCGTCAGCAGTTTCGCGCCGCTGACGAAAAACACGATTGCGCTCGAAGGGTCGTTGTACCTCTGGATGACGATGACGCCGTCGCCATTTGGCGCCCCGCTTGGGCCACGGCCTCGCCACTGGACGGAGTTGATACTGTCCCTGGAAACACGGCCGGCGATCGCAATCTGCGGCATCTCAGCGTCATACCTTGCTTGATCGCCAACAAACACAATCAACCGGTTGGTATTCGTCCCCGGTCCCGAAGGACGTTTGAGGATATATACACTATCCTCGCTCGTAGCAGAATCCATGTTGACCGTCACGTGACCGGACACGTGCTGTCCCTGCTGCTGCATCCAAGCCACTGCATTGCTGTCGAAGTCCGCCGGTTGGCTCACCTGCCATCCTTCGAGTTGCGGAACTTGCTTCGCTAACAGCTCCGGCAATAGCTCAACTGTAGGCTTGGCCGGAGCCTGCGCTTCCACTTTCGGTGTCGGGCGCTCCAGAAAAACCAGTACTCCCAGCGCAACCAGAATAACGGCGCTTACGGCGAGGTAAGCGGCCCTAAACCAGTTTCTATCTTCGCTACGTACCGCCGGAATTGATTCGCTCTCGCCATGGACTTGCGTCACTACCGCAGCAATTCGCGTCATCCCACGAACACAGTTCGTCAGTCGTGCCGCAAGATTTCCCGGAATGATCACGGCTTCCGCGAGTTCGAGACTGCGGTTTTCCAACGTAACGTAGGTTTGCGAATCGGTGATCTTCGACAATTCCGACATCACCGTCGGACTGGACAACAACATATTTACTTCGGGAGGCGAATTGTTCGTGCTCAGGCGAAAACGGGACATGAACCGCTCGTCTCCGGTACGTAAGAGCGCATTGCCTTCCTGGCCTTGATGGGTAACCGGATAGCAGTAAAGCGTGAGGTCACTCGGAACAGATATCTGAATACTGGTGCCGGCTTCATACTCCGACCTCGAAAACCGAATGAACACCGGCCATTTGCCATACCGTCCGCGAACCAGGAGGTCGGCTGCATCGCGGTCTATCTCACCGGCCAGTCCCTTCGCCAGCTTTTGCACTTCATGCTTGATTTCACTAAAGCCGCGGAGGCGCATCTGTGCACGAAAAAGCTCCATCACGTACCCGATAATCGGGATCGCCAGTGCGATTACCAAAGCGATTTCGCGATGGGTCATTTCTTGCCTCTCGGAAACGGCTGTAACAGTACAAAAACGTTGATTGGACTACCTGATTACGCACCTTGGGCGTTTTGCAAATTGCACCCAAGTTTGTGCTGCCGCGCAATGTAACTGGCAGCGCACCAAGATGCAAGCGGTTCTGTTTGGGAGTTGATTACCGAAGTCGGGAATAAGAATTGGTGGGCGGTGCAGGACTCGAACCTGCGACCTCCTCGGTGTAAGCGAGGCGCTCTAACCAACTGAGCTAACCGCCCTCGAATCGCTGGTGGCGGTCCGTGGGTTCCGTGTTTCGAGTATACGCGAGCTTCGCAGACACCAGCAATGGTCATGGACCGTCGCTAGAGTGACACTTTCCTGCGACAGAGGCATCCATTTAGGCGCAAAGTGAAACCAATCATTGAGCAGCGGCTCCGACTTGGCTGCGCCACATCCTGCCGTTTCCCGAGGCGTTCATGAAGCAAATCCTGTTCGTTGATGACCACGAAGTATTAGCGCGCCTCAGCTGCGAAATACTGGAAATGCAGGGTTATCGGGCCGTTTCTGCGTTCAGCGCCGCCGACGCGCTGGAAAAATTCGAGAAGTACAAGTTCGACCTGCTCGTTACCGATTTCCGGATGGAGGGAATGAACGGACTCGAACTCGCCCGCAAGGTTCACGATAAACATCCGGACGTTCCGGTCATCATTGTTACCGGATATGGTCCCATTGACGGCGGCTCTGACGTGGATGCCTGCCTCTCCAAAAGCGATCTCTTCCCTGACTTGCTGGAAAAAATAAAGTACTACCTCGAACAGGCCGACTCGCGACAGGAAGTCGTCAGCTAGCTTCTTCCATTTCTCTTTCCTGGCTGTGCGTTGAAGACACAGGTGTTGCTGTACTTCGCCTGGTCCCGGTTGAAGACTTTTCCGCAGAACTTTACCGATTCGCGTTTACCGATTACCGTTTCCATGTGCGTCATCTCATCGTCAATGCCGACGATTTTGGACTTACTCCCGGCGTGAATCGCGCCATCGGGGAGGCGCACCAGCACGGCATCGTGACCTCTGCGACCTTGATGGCAAATAGCCAGGCCTTTGCCGAAGCGGTGGAACTCGCGCCGCAAATGCCTCGTCTGAGCGTTGGCTGCCACGTGGTGCTCGTCGATGGACGTCCCGTGCTCGCACCCGAACAAGTGCCAAGCCTGATCGCAGATGGATCAGAATTTCCAACGAGTTTCGGGACTTTCGCGAAGTCAGCACTGCGAAAGAAAATTCGGCTGGAAGAGATTGAAATGGAAGTTACCGCTCAAATTCGGCGCATCCAGAGCGCGGGCGTCACTGTGTCGCACGTCGACTCTCACAAGCACGTTCATATGCTGCCCGCGGTGGGCGCCGCTATCATTCGCGCTGCCGCAGCCTGTGGCGTGTGGGCGATCCGTAACCCATTCGTCCCGGTCAAGCCGCTTGCATTCGCACATCTGGCACGCCGCCCGAAACTGTGGACCCGCTACACCGAAACCAGACTGCTGCGCCGCTATCATCGTGAATTCCGGCGCATCGTGGCGGAAGCCAAAATGGTCACCACCGACGGCAGTTTTGGAGTGATAAGCACGGGAGCCTTGGATCTCCCGCTCTTTCTGGCAATCATGGGATCCGTTCCAGATGGCACCTGGGAATTCGTTTGTCATCCGGGATACGTGGACGCGCAACTTGGAACGATTCGCACGCGTCTGCGCGAATCGCGAGAAAAGGAATTGCAAGTCCTCACGTCGGAAGACGCTCGTCGTGTCCTCGATGAGCATGGCATCAGGTTGATGTCATTTGCCGAACTCGCTGCTAACCATTGAGCTTTGTAATCGTCTAAAGCAGTGAGACGGGCCAGAATCGGTCCCCGACTTTTTGCCCCTTTTTCCGATTCTGACCCGCTCTCGAGTTCACTCATGACAGGGTTATTCTTGCCGCATCCAACGCTTCCTTTCGGAATCCAATACTCAGCACCTGTAAAATGAAAGTTAGCGGGCGATTGGTTTCGCAGTTCGTCTTAGCTATTTCGTCTCTATCATGAAAATTGGGATCACTTGTTACCCCACCTACGGCGGCAGTGGCGTTGTTGCGACAGAGCTAGGAATGGAGTTGGCACAGCGCGGACACGAAGTACACTTCATCACGTACTCGCAGCCTTTTCGGTTAGTCGAAGATCAGCCAAACATATTCTTCCACGAAGTCGAGGTTTCGCATTATCCGCTATTTGATTATCCGCCGTACGATCTCGCACTGGCGACACGCATGGCCGAGGTCGCCCAGTTCTATGCTCTGGATCTTCTGCATGTGCATTATGCGATTCCTCACTCGGTCAGCGCTTTGCTTGCGAAGCAGATGATTGCAACGCTGCCCAAGGGGTCGTGGCAGCTGCCCTTTGTGACAACCCTTCACGGTACCGATATCACACTAGTAGGCCTCGACCGTTCCTATCTGCCGATCACGCGCTTCTCGATCGAGCAGAGCGATGGCGTAACCGCGATCTCAAAATATCTCAAAGACAAGACCATCCAGGAGTTCAACACTCGCAACGAAATCCAGGTCATCTACAACTTCGTCAATTGCGATATCTATAAGCGCACACCGGAGATTTACTCGAAGCGTCACGAATTTGCCGCCGATAACGAGAAGTTGCTGGTGCACCTGTCAAACTTCCGCCCGGTTAAGCGTGTGTGGGACGTCATCGAAATCTTCGATCGCGTTCAGAAGGAAGTTCCCTCGAAGCTGCTTCTGATCGGCGATGGCCCGGACCGCTCGCGCGCCGAGTGGCTGGCGATGGACAAAGGTATCCACGATCGCGTCATCTTCCTTGGCAAACAGGATCTGGTACACGAAAAGTTGGCGGTGGCGGATGTGATGCTTCTACCCAGTGAGCTGGAGTCATTCGGACTCGCCGCTCTGGAAGCCATGGCTTGCGAGGTTGTTCCTGTGACAACCGACGTCGGCGGCTTGCCCGAGGTCATCGAGCATGGACGCAATGGATTCATGGCCAAGGTCGGCGACGTAGATACAATGGCGAAGTATGCGATTGAGCTGTTGTCTGACGACTCGAAACTGAAGGAGATTTCCACTCGATCGCGTCTCTCCGCGCAATCGCGATTTTGCACCAGCAGAATTATTCCCCAGTATGAAGAGTTCTATCGCAAGGTGCTGGAACGCGCTTCCTGAAGCACTCCTGAAACGCCCTGCGCTACCTCGTGCGCCTGATAAATCGGAAGCAAAATACGCACGAGCGTTCCTCCGGTAGGACTGTTTTCAACCATCAACCGCGCGGTTTCGCCGAATAAGACCCTGAGCCGTTCAGCGACGTTCGCCATCCCGATGCCGCTGCCTCCTACCCCGGCAGGCTTCTCCAGAAATCCGTCTCCTGCCATTCCGACGCCGTCATCTTCCACTTCCACGGTGAGCCGTTCGCCTTGAATGCGGCTGCGCAAAATGATCGATCCACCCTCAACTTTGGGGCTCAAACCGTGCTTGATCGAATTCTCCACCAGCGGCTGTAGCATCATGCTGGGTACGAGAATTTCCAGCGAACCGGGCTCCAGATCCTTGATGACTTTAAGTTTATCGCGTCCGAAGCGAACAACCTCGATATCGAGATAATCGTCCATAAACGAGATTTCATCGCGCAGCGGCACGAATGCGTCGGTCATTTTCATAAGCCGCCGCAAAATGGTTGCTAGCTTTACGATCATCTCCCGCGCGGTATCAGGGTCGAAGCGCACCAGCGATGAAATCGAATTGAGCGTGTTGAACAGGAAGTGCGGGTTGATCTGGCTCTGCAAGGCTTCCATGCGCGCCTGGAGCAAAAGCTGCTCCTGCTCCTGGAGCTTACGTTCGATGCGCGCGTTGTTCCAAATTTTCAGCGGAATGCCAATGCAGAAGACCGTAGTGGCAACGTTGGCAACCTGAATCCAGAGGTTAATATCGGGTTCGGAGCCGAGCGCGAAGATGTAGTGTGGGAACAGCCGCCCCAGTTCCCAGCGCAGAATGGCGAGCCCAAGGATGACGGTGAAGAATGCCATTTGCCAGTCGATTTTCGGACGTGGCACCACTTTGCGGATCCAGCGGTACACGCTCAGGTCGACGAACGGCGAAAACGACCAGATCATCTCGCGTTCTTCGGCATAGTTGCGCAAGATGCCTGCGACCAGCCCCACCAGAACATTGAATGGAAGTGCCAGATACTCGCCGTGTAGCGCTGCGGGAATAGCACAGACAATGCCGGCCAACACCCCGGCAAACTCGCCGCCAACGACACCCATCAGGATGACAGCTTCAAAAGTCAGATCAGCGGCCAGAAAATTCGGTGTGCTCGCCCGCACCACTACACCCAGCGCAAACGGCAGGGACGTGAACAATACCAGGTA
>CAYWSM010000375.1:0-1623 GCA_964460935.1 uncultured Terriglobales bacterium
ATGAACGATTGGCCAGCGACCCACGTTGTCACTGGTACTGATTGACCGCTTCTCGGACCACAGCCTACTATCACAGGCGATGGCAGCATCTTCGCAACTTGTGGGGCGTACCCTTGGGCATTACCAGATCCTGAGCGAAACCGGCTCGGGCGGCATGGGTGTGGTCTATCGCGCGCGTGACGAACGGCTAGACCGGATTGTTGCCCTCAAGGTGTTGCCGG
Source organism: uncultured Terriglobales bacterium (assembly GCA_964460935.1). GTDB lineage: Bacteria > Acidobacteriota > Terriglobia > Terriglobales > Acidobacteriaceae > DATMXP01. The sequence continues at coordinate 222 of CAYWSM010000375.1, forward strand.
TTGGCGCGCTGGACAATGAAAACGTGCGCAAGCGCTTCCGTAATGAGGCGCTTACATTGGCCAAACTGAACCATTCGAACATTGCCACCGTGCACGATTTCGACTCGCATGAAGGAATCGACTTCCTGGTGATGGAATTCGTCGAGGGCGTAACCCTGGCGGAAAAGTTACTTGGAGGGCCGCTTCCGCAAAAGACGGTGATCAGCCTCGGCACGCAGATCGCCGCTACCCTTGAGTATGCCCATCAGAACGGCATTATCCATCGCGACCTGAAGCCTGGTAACGTCATGGTTACATCGTCGGGACAGGTGAAGCTCCTGGATTTTGGATTGGCCCGGCTGGTCCGCACGGGCGACACCGCGCTAACCGAGAGCGCCACGGAGATCAAGGAGGCCAGAGGCACAGTACCGTACATGGCTCCGGAGCAGCTTCGCGGAGTGCAGGCTGATGAGCGCACCGATATCTATGCTGCCGGCTGCACCCTGTATGAAATGACGACAGGGCGGCGCCCGTTCCCGCAACAGGACACGCCGGAACTGATCACCGCCATACTGCACGACGACGCAGTGCCGCCCAGTGAGATCAACCACGAGATTTCGCCCCTGCTCGAGAGCATCGTGCTCAAGGCCATGGATAAGGATCCGGACCATCGCTATCAGTCTGCCAAAGAACTGCGGATCGACTTGGTTCGGCTCGATCTGCCGCGTTCTTCGCGGATGACTCCGTTGCCTCCGCCGCGCCGTTGGAGTCTGTTGTGGCTGATTGCGCTGCTGCCGGTCCTGTTGTCATTGGGTACGGGTTTGTGGCTGTATTTTCATCGCGCCACGCCGCCGGCCGCTGCCAGGCCTCGGCAGGTATTGGTCGCCGATTTCGATAACCGCACTGGGGATCCCGATTTCGAGAATTCTTTGAGCACTGCTTTATCCACGTATCTGGAACAATCGAACGCGATTGTCATCTTTCCCGCTTCTCGCAAACGTGCGGCAATTCACGCCCTGGGAGACAATGTCGGCGGGAAAATCGATGTCAACCTTGGAAGCCGGATTTGCGTGCGCGAGGGCATCCCATTGCTGATTACCGGCGAAGTCAGCCAGGTGAATGACCAGTACCTGCTGGCCGTACGCGTGATGAGCCCAGCGGATCAGCGGGTACTTTCCGTACACACGGAACAAGCGCCGCAGAAGAATCTTGTCCTGTCGGCCCTGGGTTCTGCCGCTCGCGAAGTGCGTCTCGATATTGGCGAGCAACGGCTGGTGCTGGAAAAGAATGACAAGCTTCCGGAACAGGTGACCACATCGTCGCTGCGCGCACTACAACTCTATTCGCTTGCCCGAAACGAGCATCTCAACGGCAATTACGATGCGGCCATTGCGCTCTACAAAGACGCCATCCGGAACGATCC
>CAYWSM010000376.1:0-2520 GCA_964460935.1 uncultured Terriglobales bacterium
TTCGAATTTGCCCCAATCTTGATGTAGTGCACATCGCCGCGCACCACGGCGTTCATCCAAATGCTGGCGTTCTCGCCCAATTCCACGTCGCCGATCACCTGCGCCGACTCGTCCACATAGCACGACGCCGGAATCCGCGGACTCACACCTTTATACGATCGAATCACGCAACCCTCACTTGTACCTGAAGCGTAGAAAATATCACGTCGCGCGATTCAGTTCGAATTTGGAACTCATCTTGGCCGTCAACGTGCTAAGAGTTCCGCAGCGGGAATAGAAATCTTAAATTCACTGCCGATTTCGGGCCGATCTAACTGACGCGTTCGCCCGCTCTTGATATCAACGACGGTTAACTCTCTCCCAGGAGTTCACCGCATGGTGCTGCGCCGCGTTCTTGCCTTCATCTGGCTTGTCCTGGCTGTCTATGCCTTGGGATTTTCGGCCAAGCTGTTTTCCCAGGACGTTTCCACCGGCGCAATTCGCGGCATCGTCCTCGATCCTTCCGGTGCGCGTATCACCGCCGCCTCTGTGCTGGTCGTGAATCAGAACACGGGCGTCCGTCGTGGACAGTTGACCGACGACGAAGGTGCATTCGCCGCACAACTGCTTCCTCCTGGGACGTACAAGGTCAAGGTTCATGCGCAAGGCATGTCGCCGCTCGAAAGCACAGCGTTAGTGGTCGAACTCGGCGCCATCGTTGAACTTCGCCTCTCCATGCGGGTAGCGGGTGCTCCCGAGAACGTCACCGTCAACGATCATTCCTCGGAGATCGCCGCCGTCTCCACCGACCGTGCCGGCATTGTCAATCAGAAAGCCATCGACGATCTTCCCCTGAATGGCCGCCGTTTCTCCGACTTGGCCCTGCTCTCGTCCAACATCGTCCAGGATCCCCGCAGCCTCACCTCCGACTCGAATGGCGATCTCTCCTCCGGAGGCATTCGCGGATATCAGACCAGCTTTCTCGTGGATGGAGCCGACAACAACAACGGATTCTTCGCCCAGGCCCGCGGCCGTTACCGCGCTCCGTATCAGTTCAGCAACGAAGTCGTGCAGGAATTCCGAGTAAACACCAACAACTACGGTGTGGAACTGGGCCGTGCCGGCGCAGCCGTCATCAATGTGGTCACGAAGTCCGGATCGAACGAGTTCCACGGCAAAGCATTCTACTTCCTGCGCGACAGCATCTTCGGCGCGACCAATCCATTTCTCGATTTCAAGCCGGCTCAGCAGCAACATCAGTTCGGAGCCACTCTCGGCGGCCCGATCAAGCGCAACCGCGCATTCTTTTATATCGGCTACGACCAGCACGTTTATTACGTGCCCACGGTTGTCCGTTTCGACGACGAAAGCGCCGTGCTCGTTCCACAGCCTACCGATTACGAAACCAGCGATCGGCAGTTGGTCAAACTCGCCGCCTCTGCGCTCAGCCGGATGGCTGGTACATTCGACTCACACCTGATCGGCAGCGCCGGATTCGCCAAGGCCGATGTCGTCCTCTCCCCGCGTGAACTTCTCACCATTCGGGTCAACACATCGAGTTACTCAGGACTCAACAACGTCTATTTCGATCCCGCCAGTCCCATCACTCACTATGCATTATCCGAAAACGGGGAAGAGGACGTGAACGCTGTCAGCGCTGTGGCGTCGCTGACCAGCGGATTCACCCCACGCCTCACCAATCACCTTCGCGTGCAGTTTTCACATGATCTGCAAAGTTCCTCCCCCAACTCCGACTATCCGCAATCGCGCGTGCAGAACATACTGCAGGGATTCGGACGGTCATCCATCCTTCCCCGCAACACCGACGAGAACAAACTGCACGCCGCCGACACGCTCAGCTTCGACACTCACCATCACAATTGGAAATTCGGCGGAGATTGGGTGCGTAGCCAGGTTGATAATTACTACCCGCTGCAGTTCGGCGGGAATTACCTCTTCTATCCGATTCGTGTCGATCCATTCACCTTCGAGCCCGCGACCTACGGCATGCACATCAGCCCTCTTCGCGCCTACGCGCACATGGTGCCGCGTTACTACTATCAGAACTTCGGCGCCTCCGAGACCGAGCCCTACGGCGACGAATACTCACTCTTCGTGCAGGACACTTTCCGTCTCTTCCGCCGTCTCGGCCTCAGCCTCGGACTTCGTTACGATCTCCAGACCTACCGTACGGATCGCCTTGTGAGCAATCCGCTGTGGCCCGACTCCGGCCATCTCTTCACCGACACCAACAACATCGCGCCGCGCATCGGACTTGCCTACGCCATCGGAGAAGACCGTCCGCTCATGATCCGCGCTGGCTGGGGCATGTTCTATACGCGCATTCCCTCGATGTACGCCTCGGAAATCGAAATGGGCAACGGACTGAATCGCCTCCACGCCTACCTCGACAATGCCAATTTCTACGACCACATGGTCTTCCCGGCATATCCGAACCCGCTCGTCGCCTGCCCGCCGTCCACGAAGCTCTGCGAAGCGCCCGCAACACTTTCCGGCGCCCTGACCAGCGAGATCTCCGCT
>CAYWSM010000377.1:0-3046 GCA_964460935.1 uncultured Terriglobales bacterium
AGGCGTTGCAGCAACTGGTCCGGGAAAAGGCGCTGGCGGCGGTGTCGTAGCCATTAGCGTAGGGCACTGTTTCCCATCTTGGTGTTCCGTTTTTGGAAATCGAAGCGCTTTTTTATTGACAGGGAGAATCTCCGATTAACATACGTCTATTGAGATTCTCCCGAGTCTCCTCAAAAGGGTCGGCTGAAGATTGCCGACCTATTCTTGTTTATGAGGGCTCAATCCTGTGTGGGTTTGGGCAGTGCAGATTGGAGGGAATAAAGAAAGGCCGTCCCAAGGGACGGCCTGATTTAGCTTCTAACAGTACCAGTTAGCGAGCGAGGCGCTTGCGCAGGCTGGTTGCGATTCCGACGATTCCGGAGCCGAGCAGGAACAAGCTCGAGGGTTCCGGAGTCTGGGTGCCGCCGGTGAGATAGAAAGCGTGTTCCGTACCGTTATTCGCCCAGCTACTGCCGGGCAGGAACTCTTCTTCTCCAGTTTCGGTGCTGTTCAGGTTAGTGGATTCCCAATAAACTTCCGCGCGCGTGGTGTTGTTGATATCGCCATTGTGCAGGGCGAGCCAATAGGTCTGTCCGGCCTGAGCTTCGAACGGGGCGATCGTCAGGTCGTAAGAATACTCATCGTAAAAACCGAGAACACCGCCCTGGATGAAGGTGCGAGCATCGGGGACCACCGCAAGTCCACCGGCTACGAGGGTTCCGGGCTGGCCGCCGGCATTGGTATAAATGCCATACCAGATGGAGCCGGCATAACCCTGGACAGTTGGGTCCTCGATTGTCCAGAAGTGAATATCAGTAATCGTATTGGTGGAACCAAGCGTGAAATCCTCGGCTTGGAGCCAGTTTGTCATTTCGTTGCCGTTTTGCTGGTTGGGGCCACCGTTGTCGTAGATAACACCCGCAAACGTAGCCGGGGCCAGGCCCAATACCAACACCAACACAAGCAGTGAGAGCTTCTTCATGCCAAATCCTTTCCTCTTTGTTGTAGGGGGCCGAAAGCGAACGGGAAAGCAAACAGTGGTTTCAACCTGTTTATCTTCCTTCTAACCATCTTCTGCAACCGGAGTTCCAGCGTAAGCTACTGAAAATGGGCAACTAAATAGGCATACTACGCAATAGTTTGCATATCAAAGTTAAGTTCCCTTCCACTCCAGCGGCGCTTCAATCGGGGATGAAACATGGCTTTAGTGGGATAGATATCGCGCTACGGCAGGTAATTTTCAGCCGATGAGCGGCTGTCCTTAAACTGCATCTCGGAACAAGGATTGCCACTTGACGGTGGTGGAAAAGTGGAGAATTGCAGTCTCTGCAGGTGTGCAATAATTTGCAACTATATGTAGGCAGCTAACCGGTTCCCGGGTATGACCAACAGTTAAGCGGTTCAGGCGGCAGGGTTTACCCGAACATAGGGCCGTTCAGCGATGTGGCGTTCTAATTGCCCTATTGGTCTTCACGATCCCTCTTGGAAACGGCAGGTAACTTTATGGCAAGACAGCTTTGGCTGCTGTTGTTTGTGGTACTCGGGATTACGACTGTCGCGAGCGCGACCAAGATCCAAGTTGGCGATCCGGGCTGCGATCCAAATGACGTCATCATCCACGACGGAGACACGATCCATTACAGCGTGCAGAACGGCGGCGGCACATTCGGTTTCTGCAACGAGACCAGTTCCACCTGGAAGACCTTGCTCATCGGCCTCGAAACAACGGTGCCGATCGAGGACATTACCTGCAGCGTGGAAGGCAATGTTTTTCTGCCTTGCAAGCTCTTCACCACGGATCAACCGAATGTAGTCTATGCGTGGTTCAACGCCTGTGAAAACCTGGACACAACTTGTGCCAACACTTATCTGGGTATTCCTGTCGGCGATCATCTAGTGATTGATATGAACTGCCCGGATGACGACTGCAAAGGGCCGCCGTTCGATTGGACAGACGGCACAAGCGGCACGGGTTTCACCAACATTCCCGGCGATCCGAATGGTGATCCGTTGTATGTACCGCCAGTGGCCGAACCGGCGACACTAACATTGGTTTCGGTAGGTCTAGGAGCCGGGATCTTCCGGCGGAAGCGTTGGTCGTAAGCGAAGTATTCGTACTCAGGCAAGAAACCCCGATCCGCGGATCGGGGTTTCTTGTGCACTATTGAGGTTAGAGGGCTTAATCGGCCGCGTGGCTGCTGTCGTCTGAATCATCAGCTTGGTGCTTTTGCAATAATTCCCGGCTCTCGGCCTCCAGCGTTTCCTTAATTTTCAAAAGTCTCTGGCGCGTTTCTAACGATATGATCTCGGATTCGAGAAGGTCATCGACCGCCATGTGAGCATTGGTATTGTTAATCAGGTCTTTTTCCTTCATTACTGCTACCGCCCCACTACCCAGAGATTTACAGACTTTTGAATGCAGGCAAGGTGTTCCGGGTTGTCACAAAGCCTGACTAAATTGCTGAATAGCAGCTACTTGCCTTTGGGAGCCTTGAGCAACTGAGCAAAATCGGGACGCGACTTCAGGCGGCTGAGTTCGGGGTCGGTTTCCGCCTGATCCACAGGATACCCTTTGCTGAAGGCTTCCGCGAGCGTTTTTACTGCCTGATCATCGTTTCCTGTTACTGCTTCGACGATTCCCTGATAGTAAATCAGATCCTTGCTTTCGCTGTTTACGGCGCGAGCGCGGCGTATGTATTGCTGGGCCGTGGCGGCATCGCCCTTTTTCGCATAGTAGAGGGCAAGGCTGCTCATGGACTCGGCATCGCGCGGATTCACTTGCAGGGCCTTCTGCGCCAAGGCGATTGCCCGTTCATACATTGCGTTCGCCTTCTGCTTGTCGCCAGCCCATCGATAGGCGTCGGCAAGGTTACCGACCGCGGTCTCGTCATTCGGGCTTTGTGCGACCTGTTTCTCGAACATCTGCGCGGCTTCGGCATAGCGCTTGTTCTGGAAGTAAGCGTTAGCCAAGCCGCCTAAGGCGATAGTCAAGTTGGGATCAAGCTTAAGAGCCGCCTGGAACTGCGGAATCGCGTCGTCATTCTTGCCTGCACGCAGGTAAACCGCT
>CAYWSM010000378.1:0-4572 GCA_964460935.1 uncultured Terriglobales bacterium
TTTCGAACAGCCAAGATTTCCCTCTCAATACGATTGACGACGAGATAGTCGGGCCACACCGCGAGAATGTCGAAGGCGTGTGTCGATTCTCGTGAGACGAATGAGCGAATACCGGAATCAAGTAATCGCGAATCGACGCGGTGAGTTCCTGGCCGTCGCCACCAGACCGATCGAACTTCCCCGAATGGATCGTGAATTTCTTGCTACGAAGAGCCCATCCGGTGTTGGCAATCGTAATGTTGACTTGCGTTGGAAAATCCGCACCGTCCAACACCACTACTTGAATTTCCGGCTGCAGTGGAGTTCCCAGGATTCAGTGGACACCCTTCCAGCGCGATGCAACGGTGGCCTCGAATTCCCCTGGGCTGACCCCGCCCAGGTGCGTGTGCCGGCGTGTTCGATTGTAGAAGGTTTCGATATAGTCGGAAATGTCTTCGGTCGCGAGAGCGCGTGTCTTATAGATGTGTTTCTTGATGCGCTCCTCCTTCAAGCTGCCGAAGAAGGATTCCGCGACGGCGTATCCCAGCAGTTGCCCTTTCGGCTCATGCTTGGTTCGAGGCGGTTTGACTTGCAGAAACGCCTCCACGCGTCGCTTCCGTATTGTGTACCCTGATCCGAATGAATCAACGTGCCACGCGGATGTCGACGTCGAACCGCCTTCAGGACGGCATCGAGCACGAGCTCGCGGTGGATCGTCGGACAGGTAGACCAGCCGACGATCTTTCGAGAGAAAAGATCCATCACCACGGCCAGGTACAGCCAACCCTGCCACGTTCGAAGTGGAGTGAGAGGCCGGGCGTAGTCGAACTATCTCCCGGCCTCTCCTCCCCGAACCGGACGTGCACCTCTCAGCGCATCCGGCTCTCCGTTCGAGTGTTGCTCAGAGCAAAGGCAACGTCGGCGTAACGCGACTCGAAGAACTTGCGATTCTCGTCGTGAATGAGGTAGGGATTCTGACCCTTGTGACTGGTGATGAGGCGCCGAAGCGCCAGCTCGCCATACCACCCCCGGCTGTTCTGCCCCTTCAATACCCAAGTCTTGGCGCGCCCCGGTTCTGGTGCCCGAACATGCTCGTGCATCAAGCTCGGGAATCCGCGCCGATAGCCGCCGCAACAAACTGAGACACTGTCGGAAGATGCCGGAAGAGACTGGCCCTGGACGGCGCTTCCCAGGTACGCTACAATGAAAAGTTTTCTGGGAGGTCCGTCTACGCGCTTATGGAAGGCCCTCCCGCGCCATCTTGTGGACTACACCGAAATCAGAACACCTCGCTTGTCGCCCCAGTTACGGCTCGGTTACACTGGGCGATCTGGTCGCGCCTAGGGAGACTAAAATGTCAACTATATCGAAAGCAGCGCGCCTGATGAACCAAACGGGAGAACTACGGCCGGGGTACGTCCGCGATGACCATGCTCATATTGAGGGCGCCACGCCGCCACAAGACTTTACCGCACGCCCCCGGGTCAAGGATGGGTCAACAAAATCCGCGAAAGGGCGCCGACGGGGTGTCCACTTGGTGTTTAACATCGAAGCTGATCCAATAACTGGAGCACTGCGCGTTGTCCAGAAATAGTACGCGCCGGCTGTGGAGATCAGCAGGGACCACCACTACTTAGTCGTTCAGCGGGAACACTCGTCCGCCAAGCAGTCGGTCTATCTCACCGAGTCACTACCCGATGTCATTCGGGCATGGAAATCGACGACTCGGATCGCCCCTGTTTTTCAGGTAACCGGTTTTTCGGCCTCTTCTAAAGGCCCTGCGCCCACAGCATTAAGCGATGGGCGCATCGCCTTTTTGGGGCCGATACATCCGGCACGAGTGTTTGAATGCTACACCGGCGATTCAATGTGGATCGGTTTCGGTATCTTAAACGTGTTCCTATCCGACGTTTCCGAAACTGATGCACGCAGGCTCAAAAGATGGGCAAAAGGTGAGGGAATATCCATTGAGATATGGCGCGTTAAGGACGGCCAAGTTATCGACGTGCAGGGTTCTACCCTCACCCCACCTACTGATGATTATTGGTTAACCGGTCTCAATCCGCTGTTTCAGCTAGAACGTGGCCTTGCCCCAGAACTCTCCGAAGCAATCAAGGAATATCTCCCGCTGATTGCATCGGCTATAACCGGCGCAGGCACCTACTTACCGAGCTTTGTTTCGCTTTGTTCGGAAGTGTCCAACAAAGTGGTCGAGGTCATCACCTCGTCAAAGCAACCCGGCGGCCCATCGACTTATGCTGCCCTGGGGCAACAGATCTCAATTAACGCGGCGCTCTCCCGTCTTGTCGCGCAAACATTTTCTGGCTGTTATCCAATCGCGGAAAATCGATGCAATATAAAAGCACATTCACTACTTGGTCTGGGTACAGCGGTTATTGGGGTCCGGAGCATTATCAAGTTTCTCGAAGGGACACTGGGCAAGTATCGAATTCCGGAGCGCTTCGTGCATTTCGAACGTCAAACCGATTATCCTAGGCTTCAAACGTTGCCTCAGGAAGACACGTTTTGGTTCAACGATTACCTTGCATCCGTTCCATTAAAGGACGGGGCGCCGCAAGGAATTCCACCTATTTTTTATTTTAGCGCACGCGATGGCTATCACGGCGTGCTCACAACGATCAGCGCGCCCCTTGCGGCGTCGCATTCATGCAATTCGCCGAGATGGTCGTTGCTGACGCTCACGCACGAAATAACCCACATCACTATTAGGCTTGTACTGGCAGAACTGTACCCGAACCTCGAATGTGATTCGGAGAGGTCACGCGCATATAGCCTTGCTGTGAAACAAGGTAGAACTCGCAACTTTTTAGATGAGATTCGAAAATACCTCTTTCATACGATAGCGGCTATGGATGCTCCGCCGACACTCACGAAGGGTTCCAACCTGCCGCACTATGATGTAGACGATTTTGCAGACGCATTGGTCAGATGGAAGCATGAGGTTGAAGAGATCATCGTTCACGTGATCGATTTTCTATATTTTTACGGTGGCGATTGGGACTGGTACGTTAGAGCAATTTGGACCTCGTGGGGCGTAATTCCGAGTCTAGCTAGCAGAGTCAAAGGGTACGTCGTTCGGACTATGTGCGCAGTCCTTGCTACCAATCTGCGGCGTGGCAAACTAGCTGAGGAGACAACCAAGACTCAGGTTTACAAATGTCTCAGCGATCTTGCAGAGCATGAACTTGGCGGTGCTTACACAAAAGACGCGATCGAGTACATAGATAGACACTGGGAGTCTGATCTCAAGGCATTGATCGTCGTACGAAAAGGGCTGGTTCAGCTTGCCCGGGCATTCCTATACTCTGAGCGGCTTGCATCGGACATCCGTGGTGAAGCAGACAGGGCGGGCATTTCAATCAAGCCTAGGCAGCTGGATTATCAGCAGATACGAAACCCATTGCTGTTCCTGGCAGAACATACCCGGTCGTCGACGCCGTCCATGGCTGATTCAGTATGGATGTACCACGTACTGGCGTTCCTTATCAACGAACATGGATAGCACTCCCTTCCTGATAGGACCTCTTATGGAGTTCGTCGGGCCGCGCATTGACAGAGCGAAGCTCGGTACACTCGCCGGTATCGAATTCGTTGGATCCGTCGACGATTCTCAATGGGATGAGTACCGCTTTATCTCTCCGCGGCCATTGCGGGGCGAGATAACGTCGCTGACCGACCAACCGTTCCGCTATCCGGTAGTCATCCGCCGTAGCGGGCCGAGGATTTTGCTTCTGAGTGTTGCAGGGGACGTAACCGATGTTCTACTGAAAGAACGTCTTCAGCCGAAGTTACGACCGCAGCTTCGGCATGTGTCAATTGCAATTGATCGGCTCGTGCGAGAGATCATTCTGCGACCGACCCTATATGCCCTGACCTATGGGCATGCCCGGGTCCCCGGCTACGGCGCTACCCTAAAGTCGGTGAGCTATTTCGGTGAGGACTTAGCCGAAGCGGCGTTCTTCCGAGATCATCACAACCTTATGAATTTCGTAAGCTGTGGGCTGCGAAGCGTTTCCAAAACCAAAGAGCTGCTACGCATGAACACTGAAGGCATGATCTCCTTCTACATATCAGAAACACGCTTTCAAACGGTGCTTCATATAGAAGAGGCCCTCCGGTTTCTGCGACGGAATAACTATCTATCCGACACCGTTCTGAGCGAGGAAAATTAATGGGTCATCCCATTCGTATGTCACGGATCACCGACTATTCTGATGCTGCAATCCTTCAGTCGTATCTAGCTGACCAACTCATATCTGGTACTCTCGCGCTGGTACTAGGCGCTGGAATTTCTAAAGGTTTCGGCCTACCAAGTTGGCCGGAACTTCTGGTACGGTTGTACGCTAGCAAAGCTGACGTACCTCCAACTGGGTATGACTTACCGCGTCAGGCGACTGACTTTCGAAAGAAGTATTTCCCGACGGACGCCGACACGCCAGCCTTCTTGACCGCGGTACATCAGGCACTCTATCACGGAACAAAATTCGCATTTGGGGCACTCCGCGCGCGTTCGACGATGAATGCGATTGGTTCGCTCGTTACGGCGTCCAAAAGGGGGCACGTACGGGCAGT
>CAYWSM010000379.1:0-46312 GCA_964460935.1 uncultured Terriglobales bacterium
TGTGGAATCAGAGCATGAAGCATTTGCACGAAGTCATCAACATTGCATTTACCCGAACGCAGGTGATGACCGAACCTGTCGAGAAGGTCGTGTACTTCTACGGAAACCTCGTGGCTGAAGACTTCATGGAGCTATTCCTGATGGCAGTGAACGGCTACGGGTATGGAGCGATGAAGCTGCTGCGGTCTATGTACGAGCACACCGTCACGCTCAAGTACATCAATGACCACCCGGACGAGGTTGGTGCGTTCATTGATTACGACCATGTTCAGCAGTACAAGCTGCTGAAGGGTATTCAGGATACTTTCCCAGAGGGCACAGTTCCCGCAGCGACCGTGGCGGAAGCGGAGCGCAAATACGAAGAAGTCAAAGGGCAGTTCATGGTGACGGTTTGCAGGAAGTGCAAAACGAAGCGAGTCAACCACTCGTGGAATAAGCTGCACTTCGTTGCGATGGCGAAAGAGACGGGAGCCATCGGTATGCTCATCGTACCCGGCTACCTCGTTCCTCTTCGTTATGCTCACAGCACGTTCAGGGGAATGATGGATAGGCTAGAGACCAGAGACGAGCACTTGGGCTTCCAACGTGAGTCACAGCCCGAACAGGCTGACGAAGCATTGATGTTGGCTCACAATTGTGTGCTCTTGGCTCTGGAGGTTCAGAAAGAACGGTTCAACATCCCCGGCATGGACGTTGCTTTGGATAGATGTGTTCGCGATTGGGCGGCAATATGGTCACCGGACTCCGTGGCACGGCTGGAAGCTGAGCTTGCTGAGGGTACGGGAGCCTGAGAGGAAAATCTTCAGTCGGGGTGACAGATTTCCTGACCGATTTTTCGTGCGGGGTGACACGAGCAGAATGACAGATTTGCTCCGTCCCCGATTTGGCCGGGAGTTCCTATACTAGATAGAGATGAAGGGGGCATACACTCTATGCTCATTGTCATCTCCGCGGTCGGACTTCTGCTTGCAGCCGTCCAGACCTAGCTCACTTACCTGACCTACCGCCGTACCAAGTAGCGTCACGCCGAACCGTTTCGACGGTCTCACCTCAACATTTACTCCGTGCTCAGGCGTTTGATACCTCGGTAGTGCCCACCTGCCCCACCGTCCACCTGTTTCTCCCAGACGGAGCCGCACTCGCTGCATTGGTGGTATGAGAAGGTACAGGTGTCCTTGCCGCCGAGGTATTCCTCCACGACGGTGGCACCGATTTGTTGTGCCGTTTCGGGGAGCGAACGAGCTTGTGCTGCGTCTTCACATGGCTTGCACGTCTTCATGGTGCGATGAATGAAACCCGGCATTGGTCAATTTCCTCCGGCGGTCGTTTTGAAGGCATTTTCACCGAACACGACACCATTCAGTTCAGTGTCTACGAGTACCTGAACTTCGGCCGACTTGTAGCTTGCGTACACGTTGCGGTGCCCGAACCGAACGGTCGCAATATTCATGAGTTCGGGGTTGGGCACGCCGTTTGTAGGCCAACCGTTCTGGTGCGCCATGAAGACCTTGTTCGGATTGAGGGGCAGCAAGACAGCAACATTGTTCCTACCCAATCCGCTTCCAAACGTGACCTGCCCGTTCGGCAGAAGCTCCACCGTGGATACGGGCGCATCTGAAGTCACGTAGACGTGTCCTTCAGGAGCAACAAACGTCTTCCATTCTGCCGCCAATATCGCATTGGCTAATGTCACCACCCTCCCCGGCATAGTGGTCAGGTGATAGTACGGAAGGTTTTGATTGGCAGAGCCAATTACCCGGTCAACGCTCGTCCGGATGAAATCGTAAGGTAACATCCGACCCTCAATTGCAAGATTCAGTTGGGCGTGGAGCGTGAACCTGTGTCTCTCTTCGTCCGTTTGTAATTGCCGAATCGTATTGGCAGACATTTGTTGTCGGGTCTTGCGGGTGCGGATGAGCAGAGACGCCACGAACGCTGCCCACACTTCTACTTGTTCCACCCTCGTGAGCACGCCATTCGTGCAGAGGGCGTCACAAACTGGACGAGCCTCGGTTTCAATGTCGGACAGGTAATCCTCGTACAGGTTGTTGGTCTTCTTGCCCTCTAGCTCAAACTCGTTGAAGTCTCGCTCCCTGCATTCCTTGTCGGGATTACCCCGCCTTGGGAGCTTGCCGCGCTCATACACGTGAAGCTGCCCGTAAAGGTCGCAGAAGTTGCTGAGGTACCAGCTTGGGACGATGTGTTCCTGACGGACTAGACGCTTCTTCTTTCGCATACGTAGAGAGGAGATGTAATGAACCGCAGGAAGTCGTCCCCAAGTTGACTGGTTCGCTTCGTGAACACGCCATTGCCCGTCATCATCGTGTGGAGCGAATCTATCGTCAATAATCCACGAGCGTGAAGGTCACGAACCACCAAGTCGTACCAATCCCGCTGCCCCCGCAAGTCCGGATAGTATTGCTCAAGAATGTGTGAAGGGGCACCCATATACATCCTTTCGGGAGTTACGTTTTTCTCCCGTCCAAGCCCAACCGGGTCTTGAAAGAAACGGAGAATCTTGATGTGCCACGGGGTCAGGGTGTCCACCAAATTGATGAACATCATCTGGATGTCTTCGTTCGGAGCGTTGCCGACGGCCACATTGATGACGGCGTTCTTCAAAGCATCCAGCTTTTCCTTATAGTGCGTTCGGAGAGCAGCTTGGCTGGCGTGGAGCACCGTGGAAACGAAAGCTTCGTTTTTGGATAGCTCCTCAAGGTCAACGCCCTTGTCTTGAAGTTCTTTTAGCGTCTCGCCAACGTCCTGCATCCACTTGGTACGCCGCTTTTCCAGCGGTGGGGTGACGACCAATGCGAAGAGTTCCGCAGCGGCACCGCCGATAATCGGAATGCTGGAGAGTCCAGCTTTGGCGATAGCATGAACGACGTCGCCTTTGCCGGATTCGGGAACTTCAACCGAGGGTTCGTCAATCATTGCTTCCTCCAGTCGTCGCAGAAGCAAAACGAGGAACAACCTGCTTGATTTCGTCAGCCGTGAATCTGTGGTCGGCGGCTACATGCTTGGTGTCCCAAATCTTTTTGTAAGTCGCCAGCATTCGGGGGTACAGGCTAATGGTCATCATGGAATGGCTGTTGAGCCTACAGCCCGGATAGAGCGTCTCTTCCCAAAGACCTTGCGATTGGAGGAACTTCGCAAAAACGTAGTTCTTCGTTTCGTTATTCCCATCAAATCCTTGAAACTTGATGTCGTCTTCCGTGATGCCCTGCTTGTCTTTCAGATTGTCGTAGCTCTGCCGTAGTACCCGGTACATATCCAGCACATCGTAGACGTACCTGCCATCCTCAACACTCATCTCTTCACTGGTTTCAAAAACCTCTTCGTACTGGATGGAATATCCGGAGCGAAGAATTTCTATCTGCTTGTCGTATTCCTCAGCGTTCTCAGCGTTAAGTTTCTTCAACATCTTGCATTGGTTGATGAGGGTCTGTCTCTCGTATAACGTGAGCGTATCTGGTGCCATGTGTCGCCTCTTGGGTTGAGAATTTGTGGAGAATTACAACACATTCGCCGCAAGTTCCACCGCGATTTGACCCCCTGTTACGAATTCCGGAATCTACTCGGTTGACCCCGCTGGAACTGACTTCTCTTCACCCCCTGAAGCCTTAGACATCGCGGCGACACCTTCAGACTCGGTTGCTGCGAGAGGTCGATGACTCCAAGTTAATATGGCAATGAAGACGCACAGTATGAGCGAAATTCCAAGGCAACCAAACTGCACCCAAGACTGCCAAGCCCGAATACCGGAATCTCTGGCGACTGATGCCACAGCACGAAAGACAATCAACCCGACTGTGGTGAACGGGAGCACAACGACCGAGCCAAAGAAGACTAGCCTTGAAGGAAAAGAACCGTACACGCCAATCCAAGCGACTTCCCAACCAGAGTCGCCTTCCTTCAGCTTCGGTTGAAGCTCTTTCAACGGCAGAAATAGATAAAGTTGGACACAGAGAACGATAGCAATTCCCCAGAACGTTAGCTGCGATTGAGGTACTTTCAATCCGAACGCTTCGAATACGCTATCTCCCTTGTCCAATTGTCCAATCAGTTGTGTCTTCAGGTCGTCCAACTTCAGTATGTCCACTCCAGTGGTAGCCTTGGCAAGGTCTGGAAAGCATTTATCAAAACTGTCGCAACGGGCAGGTACGTCGATGAAATCTGCTGCGTGAAGTGTGGCTTCGGTAGTGTAGGCAGGAATATGAAACTCTCCATCATATAGTCCCGCAAAAGTCCATCCCGTTCCAGACCCGGCATCGGGTTGCAACCACATATCAAGAATCAGGTCGGGCTTTTTCTGCGGATGCGGAACGTAAACCACCTTACCTATTTCGCTGACCTTGTCATCGTCATCAGTAGCCTCTAGAACTCCATCGCCCTTGAACAAAGTGGCAACTACAAACGTCCGTTCTTTCAGATGGGCTTCCCACCAATGTTTGAAGCTACGCAAATCGTCGGGTGGTTGGCTCTTATATAAAACTTCATCTTTCTTGAGACCCATCTTGGGTACCCAAACGTCCGTGAATCGAGCCGTAAACGTTATTTTCTGGTTGCGTCCTTTTGTCATCGTAATCGTGAACGAAGGTGGATTCTCTCCTGTCACGTCACTGGAACTTCTGTGCAAGGTGAGAAGGCGAGTGAAATCCCAGTGCTGTCTGGCGTCAACAATCTTCTCAAGCTGGGCTACTGCGTCAGCGGGTCGGTATGGATGAAAGGAAGCAATAAGTAGAAGCAAACCTGCGGACACCGTAATCAACGTGAAATGCACGGTACGCAGGTGTTCCACGAAATCCTTCGACCAATGCGCTGAGCCGTTTTCCATCGCTACTCTCCGTAATGGCGTGCTTTATACACCACTTCTGAACCGCACACGATGAGAATCCGGCTGTGTTTCGATTTTCGGAATTGCTCCGACGCCCGACCTGCCACTCAGTTCACCGATTTTTCGTGAGAGCAAGAGAAGTCAGTATGAAGACGGTAGAGACTGGGTTTTCAAGACGGAACCCTAACTACAACCTGCTGGGGTGAAGCATGGGGCTAAGAACGGACAAGCTAATGCAATTGAAGTTTGTGTCGTCTCTAGTGGCATTTGGCGGAGAAAGCCTCCTCTTCGGCGGAACAGTTACAACCACCATCTTCGAAGTATCGTATGACCTTGAATCCCTTCAGTTGCAACTTCGGCTGCTCATTAGCCCACCGCAAGAATGATTCTGGCAATTCACTGAAGTGGCCAGCCCCCCGCATTCCCCCACGCGACAGTTCCGAGTACCTTTCCGGCAAGGGTAGTCCCTTCGGAGTCGTCTCTCGCTCGGTGTAGCTGTTGGCGAAGATTGAGAATTCCGTGCTGAGGAGTACCCAATCGGAACGCAAGTCGCGTTCAAAGCTCTCCTCGTCTCGGTGCCACGGGTTCTTCAGACGAGTCCATCCCCCGTTCCGATTCGGCTTGTAAATCGAATCGAAGCGGGAATCTTTGTACCGCTCCCAATACTGGTGACGAGTGATGCGCTCTCAAACGCGCATCAGGTACGCCAGTTGCAACTGCATTCGCGTTGGCGTGACCCCGGCTATCCACTCTTCCGGTTCTGCTGCATCTCGTATAAGCGGTTTGCAGTTCGCCAAGCTCAGGACTTCGCATTCGCGCGATTTGTCCACCATCCAACACGGCGCATGTCCGGCGTGAACATCTAAAGTGTAAGCACGAATCTTCATATCACCTTCTTGAAACCGCACTCGCTCACTGTGCGAGTGCATTGAGAAACTATGTCTCTGGCTAACTCTTCAGTGTTCTCAACGGCCTTCTTGCTCGAAATATCCACTCTGCGGGTCTTCACCACAACGCCACTGTTGATGATTGGCATGTCGTATTCGGAATCGACTTCGGTCGCCGGGTACAACAGGAAGACGTCTCGACATTCGAGAACGGTACCGTAAGTGATGACCTGATACATGTCTGAATTCGGAGGGGCGTCCTTGTCTTTCTTGTACTTTGCATCTGCTACTACCACAATTTCATCGCCAAGTCGGATGGTGATGTCAGGTCGGAGAAGCGGGGCCACTGGATGCGACGACAGCCTACGAGATTCTTGAACATGAACACCCAGACGGCTGGGACGCATCGCTGTCTGAAATGCCTTCTGAATGAAGTCTTCGAATAACCGATTCATGTCGAGCAGAAAACCCCTAAACCCAAATGTGCCCACACGCTCCGACACGGAGGTTTGCGCCATGAACATGCGGCATAGTTCATGAATCGGACGGTAGTCATCATTGAGGCGGTGATAGTGATTAACTGAGCTTCTTGCGGATGGCAACCGTTCCAGAGTCACGGAGTCGAACTGGTGAAAATTACGAATCAGAGCGTGCGTGGTGCGGCTTGTCCATCCTCCAAATTGCAGCAACTGGTGAAGTGCAGCTTTCACGAGTCGATTGTCCGGAACATCAACCGTCTGCTCGAAAAAGCGGCAGTGGATGCGATTGTCCCTTCCGAGGTTTTGCTGCAAATGTTGATGTACATTCAGCGCCCCTCGGAAGCTCCCGAGGTTCTCTTCGCGGCGTATGTAATCTTGAACTAGTCCGCGCCGAGCACGAGCCGCAACGAGTGAGTTGAATAGTTCAACGAGTGGCTCAAATATCAACTTATCTGATGCGTAGAGTACAGCGTCATCGCGCAACCAACGGCGGTGACTATCGGTGAACACATACGCCAGCATCCGGAAGACACTGGCGGTACTTACTTTTGGCCGGATGACAACGATTCGCCGAGATGGAAGTTGAAAATGTCCTACAACTGGCCCCGGATTTATCTCGCAATCGATGCCAGAATCGGGCTCCTCGGCAGGTGCGGTACTCTCGAACTTCAAGAAGAATCCCAACCTGCCCAAGTAGGCGGCATCTTCGCGTGCGAGTGTCGCCGGACAGAAGGACTGTTCTTCGAGTTGGACGAATTCGGGTAGATGCGCCATCAGACGGTTGCCGCTTTCACTTTCATCCCGTTACGAAACGCGGACAATCCGTACTTCTCCTCAAGCTCACGTCGCGATAGCTGATATTCATACTCGGCTATCAGTGGCAGGATGTAGTAGTCCCAAGTGAATTGAAGTAGTTCCTCTGAGAAGTGTTTCTGCTCGATGGCTTGTTTGGGCATGAAGTAGCTGTGCCCGACCATCAGGGCCTCGTCTTTCTGCGCGATGGCTTCGTTCAACGCAATAAACAGACGGTCTACTTCCTCTTCATTGCCGATGCCGTGAGCGTTCAGCCATTTCTTCAACACAACACTGACGCCGTTCTTCACTGGGGCAAGGTCGATGAACGCGAACCGACGACGCAGAGCGTAGTCTACCAACGCGATGGACTTATCGGTGGTGTTCATCGTTCCGACTATGTACAGATTTGGAGGGATGGAGAACTTCGTGCCGTTCTGCAACTCCACTTCTCGGTCACGATACTCCAACAAGTACAGGAGCTCTCCGAACACTCGGGCAGTTTTGGCGCGATTGATTTCATCGATTAGCAAAACGAATTTCTGCTCAGGAGCACCTTTCCGGACATCTTCGCAGAATCGGAGAAACAGGCCCGGCTCAGGACGGAACGCCGTCTTCCCATCCGGCCCTAGTTGCGGCTTTATACCGTAGATAAAGTCTTCATACCCGAACGACTCATGAAACTGTACGACTTTGACGCGGTTCGGGTCTCCGGCCCAGAGTGCGGCTAATCTCTCGGCAACGAATGTCTTGCCCGTTCCCGGTGCGCCCTGCAATATGACCTGCTTCTTCGATTCCAGCAGCCGTTCGCAATTTCTAAAGAATTGCTCAGGAAGAAATGTGTCTCGGCACACCTGTAAGTATCTTCCGTTACTCGGAGGCGGCGGAGGATTGCCTGTCTTTTCATCGTCAACGGCTGCGCCAGCCACTTTCATCTTTGCCCACCAATCTTCGAATGCCGAAGGAAGTACTTTAGTGTTTCTCGCAGGGTCTGAAAGCCGCTCCGGTCGAACAGCAAAAAGAATATCCCAAAATTTTGCGGCGAATTTGGAGCGGTCGGTCTGGTTGTAAATGGGTGAGGATAGGAACCAATTGCTCAACGTCACATATGACTCGGAGGGCAGAACCTCTCGCGTGTTCTCCAGCCACTGACGAAGGTCTTCTCGAACGTGTTGGCTGATGCCTCCGAACTCCGCAGCAAGCACTTGTTCGAAAAGGGACTTGGCTTCATCGATGTTCAGAGCGGTCGGATTGGTGAGAATCAGGTCGTAATCCCCGCTCCGACCCCATATCGGATGACTACTTGTTTTTGCTCCAGCGGTGATTTTCTGGTACTCGTCTCGACTCAGTTTCTTGATTGTTCCTTGGAACCAACTAGCTGTAATCGGTCGCGCTTCTTCCGGCACAGGAAAAGACGTGACCACGTCCCAACGCACGGGCAAACAATGCTTGTATTCAGCCCGTTGTTGGTCATAGTGATACTCGCCCGTGACCGTCCCGATTCCAACTATTTGACTAAGGCCATTGTTAGCAACGATAGTGTCGCCCTTCTGAATTTCTTTAGCGAAGCTCCAAATCTCTCGCCACTGGCGAACACGCTGAGCCCCATAAATACTCTGGTATTTTTCTTTGAAGGCGGATTCATCTTTGTACTGCCGCATGTCATCAAGTTCCGCCCAACCCACGCAGATGAACCCTCCATCTCTGCATTCTGACCAGAACTTCGCGTTTTCACCCGGAGCTATTTTCCAGAACTGTATCCACGGAGAGAATTTGTCATACAGCAATCTCATGAATTTTGGGTTCGACCAGTTAGCTACTTCAGGATTGCTTTTCTTGAAGGCAACAAGAGCAGTATTCATCGACGTTTGAGACTCAACGTTCGCCTCGACGCCGAACTGCGTACAGAAGTCTCTGAGATTCCCATACTGAAAACAGGTGCGAATTTGTCGGGGTGATACATGAAGAGAATCTTGCCTCTAGTGAGGTTTTGGTGTTCGAAGGGAGGAACAGAGTCAAGCTTGTCATACTCCCCGCGTCCGGCAAGTTCGATGAGACGAATGATTCCCGAACGAACGCCCTCAAATGCCTCTTCCTTTGAGGAGTATCGACGGTCGAACATCCACTGCTGCTTTTCGCGGTTGAAGTAAATGCAGTGCTTCATAGCCGTCGCCCCGCCGATGCGACCCATGTCTTGAGTCTTGAATTCAAGCCAGTAGCAGAATGTGTTTTCTTTGGGGTCAACTCCGAGGGCGTACTCCTCCAGCGTGAGGTTGGTCAGTTTGCTAACGGGGAACTTATCTACGAACTCCTGCCGAAGATTTTCGAGGCGCTGTTCGTCGGGGTAGGAAAAGTCGGATACCGCAACCGAGAAAATACCCATCCGGGGCTCCATTGAGGAAGATTGCAGCCCGAAAGTTTATTGACATTAACGATGGTGCTCAAGGCAAATTCTCACTCGCAGTTGTGACTGAAGTTTTCGGGAGCACCCGTTCGAAACCCGCGATGGAGAAGATTTTTTGTTTCCCACAGGGATGGTTGAACTTACAATTCACCTTCCCCCAACCGAGGCCCGTAGTGTCATTCCCTGAAGAAATTCACCGCGCCCTGCTGACAGAGTTAAAGGCGCAGAAACAGCAGAGCCGTTCCATTTGGATTACGGTCGATAAGACCGAGGTACTGGACGAGAAGCCGGGTCAGTTCATTTATCGACTGACGCTCACGGAAGAACTCAAGGTCGCCGCCGATTCCACCTTGGTCATTAAGATTCCGGGCCCCGGCGACGTCTTCGAGGTTCAGGTTCTCTTTGCGGCTGAACAATCTCTGGTTGTACTTTCGCACCAGCCGTTACCGCAGCAAATGTCTTTGGTCAGGGTTGAGTTCGACCCTACCTTCATTCTGAAGAAGCTCGATGAGCACCTCGACCAAGTTCTCCGCTTTCCACCTTCACCACTTCGGGCTCTCCTGAACAAAGCGGTGCCGCCGCCTAGCACAGTTAACGACGGGAGCATCAGAGCATCGCTTGAGCGGTTCTCTGGCCGAATAAACAACTTCCAGCGGGAATCGGTTGTCAGAATGCAGTCGGACGTCGTCCATCTGCTGTGGGGGCCTCCCGGTACAGGTAAAACGCACACGGTAGGAGTATCCATTGCGGAGCATCTTCAGAAAGGCCGCACCTGCCTTCTGCTATCTACCTCCAATGCGGCAGTAGATGAAATCGTCCGAGCAAGCGCAAGCGCCGCAGGGGTTGACGCACACAAATTGATTTTTCGAGCCGGAGCCACAACCGACCGTGAGATTCAGCCCTACACCTGCATCGGTCTATTGGAGCGACGACATCCAGAGAAGGCCGCTCTCGCCAGAAGAGCAGAAAAACGACTGAAGGAACTAACGGAACATCTTCCGGCCTTGCTGAAGTCCGACATAAACGGTGCTGTCTTCCGTGAGATGCAGGAGTGTAAAGACACTCTGAAAGCGTTCACGCTGGAGGCAAAAGCGTTCGCCGAGTCCTTGATGTCCGAGCAACCGTGCGTTGCCGTGACATTAGCTTCACTGGTTCTGAATCCGACGCTCTCTGAGCGCGAGTTTGATGCCGTGTACATCGATGAGGCATCAATGGTTTCGCTGCCATTTGCATTTGCCGGAGCGGCTCAAGCGACGGCACAGGTCATTTTTGCCGGAGACTTCCGCCAGCTTCCTCCTATTTGCATATCGGACGACCGTCAGGCTCAGGATTGGTTCGGGCACAATGTGTTCGATTACTTGGATGTGAGCCGTAAACGGCTGTCCGGCGACCTTCCGCCATTCGTCTCGATGCTGCGGGAGCAGTACCGTATGACAGAACGTATAGCGCACGTGGTTAGTGAACTGAGTTATGGCGGAAAGCTCATTACGAACAAAGGTGGCGGAGAGGGCGTAAAGCCCGTCTTCGTTGATGTTTCAGACTTCTGCCCAACGTCCCTATACAGCATTCATGAGTCTTCGTATTACCAGCCACACTCACTCATGTTCTTGAATGCGATATGTGCCAATACTCCCGAGTGGCTTGGCCCGGAAAATCTCCTTCTCAGTCCCTTCCGAGCACAGAGGGCACTGCTTGAAGCCGCGTCGAAAGACCTCTCGAACTCGAAGTGCCAATTCTCGGCCAGTACCATCCATAAAGCTCAAGGTTCTCAGGAGCACACGGTCATTGTTGACTTGACCGCGCATTCGACCGATAACCCGCAGAAATTCTTCACGGGAGAAGATGCCGAGAACCTCATCAACGTGGCGTTGTCACGCGCACAGCAAAATCTTGTGGTCTTTGGAAGTATGAGACTTGTCCAGACTCTCGCGCCAATGAAGGAATACTGGCGACGTTTCTTAGATGGCATTAAGTCAAACTGTGTTCAAGTTCGTGTTCGAGACGTGTTGGCTGCAATCCATCGGTATCACACACTCAATGATGGTTGGGCTTCGGTGAGCACGCAACCTGAACACCAGCATTTGCCGTCAGTGTACGTCGAAACTGCTGGTCAGCCTTGTTCAGATGAGCTTCGTAATCGATTTTCCTCGACAAAGCTCGGAATGAAGTTGGTCGTGATGGCACCGGGAAGCGTGGCACCTGTTGGGCGGGGAGACGGCATCACCTACCGAGAAAGCCGCAGCATAGCCATTCCGAACTTTGCCATGTGGCAAGGATATTTGGCATTACCGCTGATGCAGGAATGGGCTCTGTTTCGGATGCCTGAGACCACGAAGAGGCTGGTACAGATTGCGTGTGGGCATCTCTACGAAGCGCCGTTCGAGGTTAGCGATACGCATCGGCTCCTGTGTTTCCGGTGTAGCCATCCGCTTCTTCTGCGAAACTCGTTCGGCAAGACTACTCTCCATTGCTCACGTGAATACTGCGGATATTCAAGACCAATCACGATGCAAGATGCGCAGACGCTGGTCGAGGTGCAGAACTTAGTCTGTCCAGAATGCGGTTCCCGACCGCAGCCACGCAAGCAGCGAGTCAGCGGCAACGTCTTCCTTAGTTGCTCGAACTACCCGCGCTGTAATGGCATTGTGAATTTGTCGTTGTATGCAGACGAGTTCGTCCGCTAATCGTGCCGCAAGTGCAAGGGCGGGATGCAAAGACTACTTCGACGCATTCGCAGCCGCCGCTTCCGAATCCGACTCGTCCTCGAAGAAGTCCAAATCAATTCGCTTCACCACGTAGGTGCTCTCGGTAGAGACGCCGATACCGAAGTCGAACATCAACTCCGTCAGCATCGTACCATCGATGAGAATAACCTTTGTCTCCAGCCCGTCAGCGTAATCCCGCGCATCTTTGGTGAAAATGGATGTTGTGATGAACACTCCTCGACGGGCTCTCTTGCCGTGCAACGCCCCAACAAATTTCTGGATTTCCGGGCGTCCAACCGATGCGTTATCCCATCGCTTTGCCTGTATGTAAAGGACGTCGAGCCCCAGCCTGTCTTCTTTGATAACACCGTCCACTCCGCCATCACCGGACTTGCCGATGGCTCGTCCAGCATCGGCAAGTGAGCCGCCGTAACCCATGGAAGTGAGGAGGCGAACTACCAGTCGCTCGAAGAATTCAGGAGGCGCTGCTTTCACCCGGCTCAACAATTCAAATTCAAGCTGGTTGCGAAGCTTGATATAACCTGTGGCCACGAGTTCTTCGGGGGTCTCGCTCGATTCTTCCTGTGGGTTGGCGACAACCACCTCATCGTCATTCTTCTTGGGACTGTGGAATTCTATGAATTCCGCGAACTGCCGAAGAAATTGCACGTCGATGTGTGGTGGTTTATTGCTGAGCACCGACTGTCCACGTTCTGTGATTTGGAAATAGCTTCGCTTCGGGTAGGTGAGGAGACCCGCCTTCTTCAGGTAAGTACGAGCCCAGCCAACTCGGTTATCGAAGATGCTCTGCATTCCACTCGGCAGAGTTTCCTTTTGTTCGGCTTCGGTTACTTTGAATTCGTTCGCAAGCGCCATCGCCGCCTCGCGGATTTGGTGCTCTTTGCCGTCTGCCGCAATCTTCAGCAGAGGAAGCATCACAGTCTGATAATCAGGTATTGCCATTTCGGGTCACCATGCGCAGAACATTTACTAGCGCGAAACGAACGCAAGATGCCACCCAAGATATCCTTGTGAACCGCTGTTTTCATTTCTCCCGTTGACATGATTGACTAACATCGGACTTCGACGTTCCTCCGAGTTGCGGCGAGTAGTGCGAAACTCTCCGGCAACACCGAAAGATTTGCCTCACGATTGGGTATGACAACTGACTCGTGCGACATGAACCCAGAATCCACGTAGAGAACGAGCATAAAAGAGGTAAAATCCGAGACTTAGCTCAAGACAACTCATCCGGGCCAACATTCCTGCTGGACAGCGGTTTCGGTTCGGAGAGCCTCGGACGCTGAACCGGGAGGAACGTACTAATTGAACGCGGTTGAAATTGAAGAGGCAGTTTCGCAACTTGCGGAGCAGCCATTTGAGCCTGAGAACTTCCCCTACGCTTTCCTCGAAGCCTTTGGCAACAAGGAGACGACAATCAAGCGCCTCCGCACTGGGGCAACGAACAAATCAGACTGCGGCGGCGTCCTCCAGACCAACAATATTCATATAGGCACCTGCAACGCTGGTGAGGTGTCACGGACGTTAACCGCGCTTCGGGAGAGTCCGGCGACCGCGAAAGCCAAAGCGAAATTTATTCTGGCAACAGATGGCGTGGACTTCGAGGCCGAGGATTTGACTAGTGGTGGCACCGTTGCTTGCGCCTATAAGGATTTTCCAGACCACTTCGGCTTCTTTTTGGCTCTGGCTGGAATCTCCACCGTGCGGCAAATCACGGAGAACTCGTTCGACATCCGTGCCACCAGTCGCTTGAACCGCCTCTATGTCGAGTTGCGGAAGGACAACCCCGATTGGGGTACTGGGGAACGACGCCACGACATGAACCACTTCATGGCGCGTCTCATCTTCTGTTTCTTCGCTGAAGACACCGGGATTTTCAATGAGGACTTGTTCACCAACACCGTTGAGAAAATGAGCGACAGAGACGCTTCAAACACCCATGAGGTGATTCAGGCGCTCTTTCTTGCCATGAACACAGTGGTGGAGGATAGGGCTGCGGCGAACATTCCACGCTGGGCGGTCGGCTTCCCCTATGTTAACGGTGGATTATTCTCCGGCAGTCTCAACGTTCCCCGGTTCAGTAGAATCGCTCGTTCGTACCTGCTGCACATCGGCAAATTGGACTGGAAGAAAATTAACCCGGATATCTTCGGCTCCATGATTCAGGCAGTGGCGGAAGACGCCGACGAGGAGGAGCGCAGCCAACTCGGCATGCACTACACAAGCGTGCCGAACATCCTTAGGGTGCTCAACCCGCTTTTCCTTGATGACCTCCGAACAAGACTTGAAGAGGCTGGCGACAATTCGAGAATGCTGTTGAACCTGCGGAATCGGTTGGCACGTATCCGCGTTTTCGACCCGGCGTGCGGTTCGGGAAACTTCCTTGTCATCGCCTACAAGGAAATGCGTGCTATCGAGGCGGAAATCAACAGGCGTCGTGGAGAATTGGAGAAACGTTCTGTAATTCCCAAGACAAACTTTCGCGGGATTGAAATTCGCGATTTCCCGGCTGAAGTTGCTCGGCTTGCGTTGGTTATCGCGGAGTACCAGTGCGACGAACTATATCGTGGACACAAACTGGCCTTAGCAGAGTTCTTGCCGCTGGACAGGCAAAACTGGATTACGTGTGGTAATGCCCTGCGGCTGGACTGGTTAAGCATCTGTCCTCCTACAGGGACGGGCGTTAAGCTGCAAGCCGACGACTTGTTCAGCACGCCGTTGGAACAGCCGGAGATTGACTTCGAAAACGAAGGCGGTGAGACGTACATTTGCGGTAACCCGCCCTACAGAGGCAGCAAGTGGCAATCAGATGCACAGAAGGACGACTTAGCACATGCATGGCAACAGCATGAGCATCTGGCGAAGACGACAGATTTTGTATCCGGGTGGATAGCACGATACCTCGACTACTCTGACTCCGTGCCAGAGTCTGTAGCGGCGTTTGTGATGACGAACAGCATCTGCCAAGGCCAACAAGCGTCCGAGATTTGGCCTGTCGCATCCCAGCGTGGTGTGGAGATTCAGTTCGCTCACACGTCGTTCAAGTGGAGCAACCTTGCCACTCACAATGCGGGGGTGACAGTCATCATCGTCGGACTAGGCAGGAAATCCTCCAAACTCAAAAAGCTGTACGAGGACGGTCTAGTTCGCGAATGTACTGTTATTGGCCCGTATCTGGTGCCGAACCGTGATGAGGTTGTTCAAAAATGCAATTCGCCGTTATGTGGGCAATCGCAGATGCTGTTCGGCAACATGCCGAGAGATGGTGGGCACCTATTCTTGGACTCCAAGGAGGCGACCGAACTTCGAAAAGAACCCTCTGCCGAGACTTATGTTCGTCGCTTTGTTGGGTCTGACGAATTGATTAACGGTACACAGAGATACTGCCTGTGGATACCAGATGAAGCAGCAGAAGCTGCCTCGCAAAATGAATTCATTGCGAAACGATTAGCGTTGGTAACAGCCAATCGACTAAAGTCGGACGCTGAATCTACCCGACAGTTTGCAATTCGTCCGCACCGCTTTGTACAGATTGGAGGAGTTGCGCGGAGCAATGCGATTCTCGTGCCGGGGGTTAGTTCCGAGAACCGCGATTATTTGCCTTGCGACTACGTTTCGGCTGAATACATCGCCTCTAATAAGTGTTTTGCGCTGTACGACGCTCCTCTCTGGAATATGGCTCTAATTGCCTCGCGCCTTCATTGGGTGTGGATAGCTACCGTCTGCGTCCGTCTGGAAATGCGGTTCTCGTATTCCAACACCCTTGGGTGGAACACATTCCCAATTCCGAAATTGACCGAGAAGAACAAGACTGACCTGACCCGCTGTGCCGAAGACATTCTGTTAGCTCGGGAGGCGCACTTCCCGGCCACAATTGCCGACCTGTACGACCCTGACAATATGCCTGAGGATTTGCGTCGTGCACATGAGCGCAATGACGAGGTGCTGGAACGTATTTACATCGGTCGCCGCTTCAAGAACGACACGGAGCGACTTGAGAAGTTGTTCGACCTTTATACGAAGATGACTATGACATCAGCCGCTCCGGTTAAGAAACAAAAGGGAGGAGCAGGAAAATGACCGTCGGGAATTGGCCATCTTTCTTCCCTCCGCAGTGTCCACCCTTAGAGGCCAAAGATGCGTCTGGGGAGGTGTTTAGGCTCGTCTGCTCGAATCCTCCATCGGTCGGTGATTTCGAGTGTTGGGCGCAGAGACACCCCAAGAAGTGGATGGGAAACTGCCAAGCCTCAGGGTTATCTGTGTTCACTTCGAAATCGGACTTGTTACGGATGACTAGAAGAGTGCGAGGCTTGGTCAATGGCAAGTCGTCTCCCGAAAAGCTAATTGCAAGTGCAAATCTCTCATCGGAAGCTGGAAAGCTGTTGCCTACGCCGACTGACGGCAATTCGCACCACACGTGGTGGTCGCCAGCCGATTTCGATTGCGCGGCTATATTCAAGGTGGTGACCTAAATGGACACATTTATTGAGGGAACCTCCCTTAAATCGTTGAAGGTGCTTGAAGTCTACGAGTACTATGACGGCCCCCGCCTCTTTGCATCGGTAAATGAAGCTGGCTCGGTGTTCCTCGTGCTGTGGATTAAGTCCACTGGCAACGTTGACGAATATTATGTGAAGCCCCTATCGATTCAACGTTTCCGCGAAATGCGTGGAGGCGAGATAAGCCTCCGCGATGTCTTCATGCGTAACGAGGATGCTGTGGTGCTGCTTCTTCAAGTGGATAGGCATTCTGACCAAGCCCGAGCCATTCAGTTAGAGATTAGCCAAATTGATGAGTTGTTGCTTCCATTGCCGGGAGAGGTTCTGAACTTGGAATCTCCAATGCCGTACCTTGAATCGAAAAGAATGATTCCCTCGATTGCGGTCTCGTATGCCGCAAACGGCACCACGACGAAGGTGAACGCACTCGGCATGAGGCCGATGCAGGAGCGCGTCTACGAGAAGCGCGGAGAGCAGTACCTGATAATCAAATCGCCGCCAGCTTCGGGCAAGAGCCGCGCTCTAATGTTCGTCGCTCTCGACAAGCTTCAGAACCAAGGAGTCAAGCAAGCCATCATCGTGGTGCCGGAACGCGCCATCGGAGCCAGCTTCAACGACGAACCGCTGTCCAAGTTCGGCTTTTGGGCGGACTGGCATGTGGAACCCAAGTGGAACCTATGCAACGCTCCGGGCAGCGACAATGGCGGCAAGGTCAAGGCAGTCGGTTCATTCCTTGAAAGCTCAGACAGGATACTGGTCTGCACGCACGCGACCTTCCGGTTCGCCGTTAATGAATACGGCATCGAGAAGTTTGACAATCGACTGATTGCTGTCGATGAGTTCCATCATGTCGCCGCCAACGAGGAGAACATCCTCGGTACCTATCTCGGCCAGTTCATCGCGAGAGACCGGGTTCACATCGTGGCGATGACAGGCTCATATTTCCGTGGTGACGCCGAAGCCATCCTCAGCCCTCTGGACGAGAGCAAGTTCGAGACCGTCACATACACGTATTACGAGCAGTTGAACGGCTACGAATATCTCAAAGAACTCGACATCGGCTACTACTTCTACAGCGGCTCGTATGCGGATGAGATTTTGGCTGTGCTTGACCCGACGCAGAAGACAATTGTTCACATCCCCAACGTGAATTCGCGGGAGAGCACAAAAGACAAAATCAAGGAAGTCGAACACATCCTCGGACAGTTGGGTGAATGGCAGGGCAGTGACGCTGCGACAGGCTTTCAGCTTGTGAAGCTTCCCAGCGGAGAGGTACTGCGAGTTGCCGACCTTGTGGACGACGACTCCGCAAAGCGAGACCGCGTGGTAAGCGCATTGAAAGACCCCGCCCAGAAATTCAATCGCGACTACGTGGACATCATTATTGCGTTGGGCATGGCAAAAGAAGGTTTCGACTGGATTTGGTGCGAACATGCCTTGACGGTCGGTTACCGCTCCAGCCTGACAGAAATTGTGCAAATCATTGGGCGCGTTACTCGTGATGCAAAGGGGAAAACTCGCGCCCGTTTCACCAACCTCATCGCTGAGCCGGATGCTTCGGCAGAGGACGTAACCGAAGCCGTCAACGATACCCTTAAGGCCATTGCGGCCAGCTTGCTGATGGAACAGGTTCTTGCGCCTCGGTTCGAGTTTCGCCCGAAGAATCCCGAAAACCGTGCTACTCCCGGTTACGAGTACGGCGAAAGTGGCTACGACCAAGAAAAGTGCAACGTAGGAGTCAACGAGCAGACCGGGGCAATCCAAATCGAGATTAAAGGGCTAACCATGCCCAAGAGCAAAGAGGCGACCCGTATCTGCCAAGAAGACCTGAACGAAGTGATAGCCGCCTTCGTACAGGACAAAACGAACATTGAGCGTGGAATGTTCGACCAAGAGCTCGTGCCCGAAGAGTTGACTCAGGTTCGAATGGGCAAAATAGTGAAAGACAAATATCCCGAGCTTGATGCCGAAGACCAAGAGGCTGTTCGGCAACACGCCATCGCTGCACTTAACTTCACACAACAATCTCAGCGATTCGCTACGAACGGCAACGATGACCCCAAAACGAATACGGCATTGATTGATGGCGTTCGACGGTTCGCAATGGATGTCCGTGACCTCGATATAGACCTGATTGACCGTATCAATCCCTTCGGAGAGGCTTACGCAATTTTGGCAAAGACCATGAGCGAGGAGAGTCTCAGGCATGTTGCGGCGGCAATCTCGGCCAAGAGAACTACGCTGACACCCGAGGAGGCTCTTGAGCTTGCGAAGCGTGCCTCGCGATTTAAGAAGGAGCACAACCGATTCCCGTCTCTCACTTCACAAGACCCGTGGGAGCGCAAGATGGCGGAAGGCGCTGCGGCATTTGTGCGCTACAAGGATGAGGGCCGCTATGCCTGATTTCAATCTCGATGAACTCCGGGCAGAACTCGACGGTTATGCCGAGCCGGAGAAGAAACGCGAACGCTCCCCTGTGGAAGAAAGAGTAATCGCAGGATTTGAGGAGATACAACGCTTCGTGAGCAGTAAAGGCCATCTGCCGCAGCACGGCGAGGATAAAGACATCTTCGAGCGGCTCTACGCAGTTCGGCTCGACCGCTTGAAGGCGCAACCGGAATTCCATGCCCTACTCTCGCCGTTAGACCATCAAGGGCTTTTGAAGAAGCCTTTGGAAGCTCCAAATCGAAATGGGGAGCTTGACCTTGACGATTTACGTGCCGAACTCGAAGGCGTATCTGGTTCCAGTGACATAACCGAGCTTCGGCATGTTCGAAGCAGCGTTGATAAACGTGCCGCCGAAGAAATTGCCAACCGTACCGTTTGCGAAGATTTCGAAAAGTTCAAGCCCACTTTCGAACGGGTCAGGCGGGAACTTAAGGACTCGGTGAGGCAAGCTCTGCCGATTCAAAAACTGGACGAAATCAGTTTGGACGAAATCCATGAGAACCAGTTCTTTGTCGTTCAGGGACAAATTGCGTACATCGCTGAGGTTGGGAAGGATTTCAAAACGCAGTATGACCGACGCGACAGCCGTTTGCGAGTTATCTATGACAACGGCACCGAAAGCGATTTATTGATGCGCTCTTTCCAGCGTGCTCTGCATCGGGACGATACTGCGCGAATTATCACCAATCCAGATATGGGCCCACTTTTCTCACAGGAACCCACAGAAGACGAACTCGCGGCTGGGACAATCTATGTGCTGAGGAGCAAGTCGGAGCAGCCGGAGATTGCGGCACATCGAGATGTTCTCCACAAGATTGGCGTCACAGGCGGAAAAGTGGAGGCTCGTTTCGCAAATGCAAAGCTTGACCCAACATTCCTCATGGCCGACGTAGATGTGGTTGCGACCTACGTGCTTTACAACGTGAATCGGGTCAAACTGGAGAAGCTCATCCACCGTTTGTTCGACAACGTTCAGTTGGATATAGAAATCCGTGACCGCTTTGGAACTCCTGTCAAACCGCGTGAATGGTTCCTGTTGCCGCTTTCTGCAATCGACGAAGCGGTGGAGCGAATAAAGGACGGGACAATAACTCAATACGTGTATGACCCGCGAGCCGCACGCTTGGTACAGGCAGAGTAGTGGACATCCGCAGGTTCGAATTGGCGAAGCAGATTGATGTGCACTGTCGGGCGGCTGACCGAATGACCGTCTAGGCCCTGTAGTCGCATCCCATTTGAATGGAAGCAAAGATGACCTCGGTGGGCGACAACCTTAAACGAATTGCGACCGCCTTTACTGTTCGCGACATCATGGTGAACACGCGGGAGTTGGTATGCGCAACGGTTGACTCAGACGCATCGATTGTTTCGAGAGCATACCCCGATTTCAGCGTCATTCCGGTGAGGACGGAGGCCGGAATTGCTTCCTACTACTTGCGGGACTCCGGGAAGATTGCTTCCGTAATCTTAGGAGACCTCATAAGCGATGGGACTGCACTTCTCGACCTTGTAGATATTCTGAATAAGCAACAATTCGCCTTCGTCCTCGGCCCAAGACAAATCGATGGTTACGTGCACTACTCTGACCTTAATCATCATTTGGTCAAATTGTCCTTCTACGTCCTCTTGGAGGCGGTCGAACGCTTCGCGATTGAGTCTGTGAAGCCCAGACTATCCGATGAGTACCTCAAAGCGGTGCTCGGCGAAGCGCGTTTCAAACAGATTGAGTGTTGGTATAAGCGTAGCGGAGATGCGGGTCAGAGCGTTATCAACTATTTGAACATCGCAGACGCTTTGAAGCTAGCGAGAAGGGCCGGGTTTCTCCACATGGAGGATGACGTCATCGGTGCAATCAAAGACGCACGAGACGGCGCTGCACATGCTCTGGAGAATCTCGTCGCCGATTACACGGATGTTAGCAAACTGGCGGAAATGAAACGCCAGTGTTTGCAAATACTCGGTGCTGTTTAAGATTAGCTCCTCGATTTGGGCAATGAACGGCCTGACGGCTGTTCTCGGATTTATCTAAACAGTGGAGCCATCAATGGTTCCGCCGGTTACATTCGAACTGACCTCCCGGAACCACTAAATGGTTTTCTGTCCAGACGCGAACGTCAGGTATCGGACGTTTGGAGCCGTCGTGAAAAACAATCCATGCCCGAAGGTCATACCAGTGTTCGCCGTTTGTAGCCAGTGGCAATTGTTCCAGATAGAGTTCTGGTCGTCCTTGTTGCGTTTTTCTCCAAGGCTGGTCGGGCGTCAGTGCTACATGCACTTCCAAGTACCTCTCGAAACAACGGTACCGCAACTTCTCGTCTCCGCAGTTAAAATCCAGTGAAGGAAACGTGCTGGCCCAAACGTCAAATGATGCTGGTTGTGCAATGACGGCTAGTTGGGCACGGATGACCAAGTCATTGCGATAAGGGACTTTCGTCTGGCCGAAGAACCCGAATGTCTTCTGCCGTCTATCCCAGCCTCGCTGGAGGTCTGCAGCCATCACAAGGGTCGTGCGGCTATTTGCGTAGTGCACGTCATATATGGGTTTGCTGTTCATAGACCACAAATACCTCAGTGCTCAAAGAGTCCTCAGCCACTCAAAAACAGCCCACGTTGCGCCGAGGTCTTCCTCGTTGTACTTGAGAATCTCCGCCATCCGGGCATTTCGCTCTGCTTCGTCATTCGTTTCTGTCGCGAGGATGAAATGGGCCATCGACCACTGGCCTCCAAATTCTTCTTGTGTCCGCTTGAACCCGACGTACTTCTCCACGACCTTGATACTGTAGCTCGGAAGAGGGAGTGCCACAGCGTTCTTGGTCACCTTGTGCAAGTCGAGGAGGTTGGCCAATACCCGTGCACCGATGCCGTTCACATCTCCGAACCTTTCGATGTATTGGTTGACGTGCGTCCGCTCGTAGATATGCCAGTGAACAAACGGGATGTCACCGTACTCGGTAAAGATTCGTTGCGCTGCATCGAGAAATGCAATCCAACCCTCCTCATCCCCCTTCAGGCCGAATCCAGCCGTCACACCGATGTAGTCGCTTGGGTTTTTGCCAAGAACCTGCATACCCCAGAGATAAACTTTTTCGAGTTCATCGAGGTACGGAGGCATGCCCTCAAGGTCAAACATTACGTAATTCTCGTGCGCCGGAATCGCGACTGGCCCGAGCATTCGTTCATCGCCGCTTGTCAGAACATCGGCATACACGAGAATCTTTGCGGCCTTCTTGCCGACCTTCTGTTGCCCATCACCCCACGGGCGCTTGAATACACTCAATCGCTCCGCATCATAGCTGTCCAGCAACTGCTGCGCGGACTCGACACCGTCCTCGTGCAGCTTCTTAGCAAGCCCTTGGTCAACCTCCATAACGAGCGAGACATCCTGTCTGGCCTCGGCAAGCCCCCAGCAGCGGTCATAATAGCCACACCCAGCTTGGCACTTCGTCCACCCCAACGGTTCATACGGTTCCTCTTTCAACCGCTTGAATTGGAGAATTCCAAGGAGCTTGGCAAGTGCTGCCACTCCGCCGTCGTATGGCACATCGATTATCTCGCCTTTGCCTGTGTGCACCTGAAGCTTCTTTGCTGGTGCGCCGACCGTCTGTTCGAACAGCCAGCCGTACAGTTGCAGTTGAAGTGTAATTTCCTCGTGATGGTCTTCATCCACCTTCCGCGACAGCTTTGAGTCGCGGATAAGATATCCATCGCCGTCCCAAATTAGAAAGTCCGGACGACCGACAATCTCCACTTCCGTTCCATCAATGTCGGTGCTCTTTACAAGTTCCCCTTGGTAGATGACCGGAACCCGGTTCCGAATCGCGTCGCCTGTACGTTGGACTCGCTGGTCAGCCGGGAGGAGGCTGATGTCCTCATAAGCTCCGAGTTTCGCAAGGTGCTCGGCCTCGTGCCGCTCACCCAGAGTTCGCAATATCTTATCGAAATCGCTGGGCTCGGCTTCAGGGACATTATTTGCGCGTAGGTAGACGCGGAGGGGACAAATGGTCGGGCGATACAGGGTCACGATGTCGGAGGCGGTAATGCGCATGAAAACCTCGCAGGGGGCGAGTTTAGGCTCCAGTTCGGCCATTCAAAAGGAGAAAAACCGAAGGTTAGGGGTGGGTTCCCATTCTGGAACCGCCAACAGAATCTCGCTATTCACCTCTGGAACGTCTGGCAGGATGTACGCCGTTCTGATGCTTGGTACAGGCACGCAATTCGATTGGACAATCGCTGTGGTCACCTTCGCTCAGCGGAGAACCACAGATACATATGCATGCAGGGTTACTGCAATTGAACTCGTGACCTTCAACGTCGCAGAAATGAACATGGGGCATTTGCACTCCGAAAGGATGGGCACGGTTACCCGTGCCCGAAAGTAACAACCAACTACTTCCTACGGATGAGCAGACCAGCGTTTGCCGTGTTGCTCGAAACGATGCGACCGCTTTTGTCGCGGGTCTCGTTATACCGAGTGCTGGTGCGTCCAAGCACGTGGCCATTGTTGTCGCGCACGACCGCGACGTGACCGTTGTCGAACCCGCTGGTCACGTTGCCGATGACGCGATGATTGAAGTCCCGAACGTACTTCTTGTCGAGTGCCAAAGAAGTCCTCCTTTAACTGCTCAATCTACGGAGGAGCCCCGAATAACCGCTAAGAAGAAGGTGGTTCAAACGGTAGCTATTTTGTCGAGTGCGTTCGTAGAGTGCACGTATGCCCGTTTACTGCGTGGAACTGGGGAGCCATCAAAGCCGAAATCTCTGCCGGATGACTTACAGCATCATCTTTCCGGGCCAGACGATTCTCGACGCCTTCGAATTTGTGGAAACGCAATTCAGTGAGCTTCTAGCACAGGGCGGCATTCAGCGGGTTCTCACGATTAAGCACGCCCTCATCAACTGGGCGACTGGAGAGATTACCGTCGTCCCCGAGTTGGAAGGTGAGTCAGTCGTTCGCTCGAACGGCAACGGTTCGAGGTCAAACCGTGAGCAATAGCGACGAATTCAGCGACGGTCTCAGGAGACTTGCTGTTGCTGGGCGGAGACAGCACGAACTTCTCTCTTGCACCGACAGGCAAATTGGTCAGCTTATGTTTGACCATCTTTGGGACGAGTTCGAGCTAGCCAGTGCGGCGATGAGCATCGGGATGGAAGCTACGCACCGTCTCTTTCGTTCCTCGGCGGGTGAGCGGAAACCAGATGAAGTTCTAAACGACCCGGACGAGCTACCCACGTGCCCACGCTGTGGTCAGCCAATGCTGCACTACATCGGTGACGGTGAGCCGGACTACAGAAAATGCACCTCACTTAAATGTGAACTAAAAACGCCAGAGCCACCGACCGGAGAGCATGAATGAAGAAGTGCGCCATATATGCAAGGGTCTCGACCACTGAGCAGCACGTTCAGACGCAGTTGCTCGACCTGCGCGAGTTGGCAGAACGGCGTGGTTATACGGTCGCCGGTGAATACACCGACGTGGGGGTGTCTGGAACCAAAGCTCGACGTCCCGGACTTGATGCCATGTTGGCCGATGCTCATCGCCATAAGTTCTCTATCGTGCTAGTTGCCGCCTTCGACCGAATGGCACGTTCAGTCAAACATTTCCTGACCGTCGTTGACGAGTTGAGCGACCTTGGAATCGAGTTCATTTCCCTCCGTGAAAACATCGATACCTCAGGCGCGATGGGTCGGATGTTCATCACCATCCTCGGCTGCATCTCTGAACTCGAACGTTCATTAATCATCGAACGAATCAAGGCAGGTATGCGGAGGCGCAAAATCGAAGGTTACGCTTTGGGTCGCCAACCGTTGGATGTTGACCGCGAGGGACTCGTGCGCGACCGTCTGAACGGTCTTTCCCTGACGCAATGCTCGAAGAAATACGGGGTCAGCCGTGCGTCGGTCGTCCGCTTTGTGCGAGCGGCCCAGCGGCAGAACGCACAGGAGGTCATCGGCAGCAATGAATAATGTTGCGTTCAAGTTCTGCCGTCCCAGCGGTGCCCCAACATGGCAACCCAGCCGAGCGATGATTGAGGCGCTTCAGCAGCTAAGTCGCTCGGATGAACTCAAGCTCATCGCGGCTAATGCACAGGCGCGTGGACGCAAGCTTGTGGTGCAAGTATTTCACTCCTCGCATGGCGTTCCCATCCTCATTCATCTGGCGACCGTTCCTGAGGATGTTCCATGAATCTTCGCGAGATGGCCACTCGGCGGGTCGAAGCGGCGTGGGCATGTGTGAATGTGTTGTGCCCTGAACTGACGGAGAAGTGCAGGAAGAGACTCTGCGAAAGAGTCCTCGACGTGTGCCGGGGAGAACACAAGCCGCAGACTCAAATCACCCCGGCGCAGCTACAGGAAATCATCTGGCGCAACCTTCAATGCGTGAACCGCCATTGTTCTGTCGTCTTGTTCTCGCAGCAAATCGCCGAGGAACTGAATGAATTCTTCAATGCCGATGAAGGGAGCGACTGATGGCCTACAACTTGCGACGAAATTGCAATCGCACGCATCAGACCGGAGTCGCTGAGGCTCCGCTCCGGGTAAGGGCAGAGAAAGTGCCGTACCTGCTACGCCACCCAGAGTTCATCAATGTCCCAACAGATGAACTGATTTATAGAGCCGAAGTTCACCTCGGACTTGCTCAGCGCGGCTCAATTCGTGGCATTCGGGTTAACGACCGCGAGATGGCCATCGCCGTGCTCCTTGGTGTTCGCGACAACACCGACCATGTGCTCTGACCGGATGCTGCAATCGACCTGTGAACGATGGCTCCGGGCGCGAGAACGCATGTACCGCGAAGACGGAATCCATGCCGTTGAAGAATTTACCGCTGCCGAAAGCGCATTGCTTGCGGCGTTCGCCAGCGACTGGACTGGGAACGACTCCGTGCTGATTGAGTCGTACCAGCGATTCCGTGAACTTCTTCGTGACTTGGAGGCTGGAGCATGTCTGCCGAACAAAGGTTGCTAGAGCGACAAGCGCGTGTTTACGAGGTGCTCGACGTCGCGACCAAACCAGCAAAGTTGTTTGTTGATGGCATGAAGTTCTGGTTGTTCGTTCTCGTCCTGCTTCTGATGGCGATTGGGTATCCAGTCTATGAAGTCGTAAATGGTCAGACTGTGGCCACTACAGATATCACCCGAGCAGTCCTGTGCCTCGCTGGGTTGGTGCTGTTCTTGCTGTCCCCGTACTACGTGGTTCTCGGCGGAACAGCCGCCATCATATG
The DNA here is from genome assembly GCA_964460935.1 of uncultured Terriglobales bacterium. Lineage (GTDB taxonomy): Bacteria > Acidobacteriota > Terriglobia > Terriglobales > Acidobacteriaceae > DATMXP01. Next base: position 26,296 of record CAYWSM010000379.1, read on the forward strand.
GTTTGGCTATTGGGTATACCACCATACTGAGGCAGAACTCGCGGCGGTGCCAGCCCAATTGTGGGCCGCGTATTTCCTCGGCTTAGGCTACGCGCAGTACTTGCTGCAAAGACTAGTAAGGAAGAAACTACGCCAACAGCGGAACCCCCGCAGGGCTGTAGCGCGTCAGATGATTTCTCAGCCGAGGCCCAATTTTGATGCTCCCGCACGAGATGACCTGCTCCAGAACTTGAATGAGATGCTCCAGTCGGTGAGCGACGAACTTGAAACTGGAATCGAACGTGATTTGGATGACCGCGAGGCTCCTAACGCAGAGTTCAACCAGCGCATGTCTGAACTCGGAGCGATGCCTACAGACGAGGCTCTGAAGGCAACCAGCGCCATGCTTGTGGAACAAGCTGCCCGATTCAAGGAGCTTCATCAGCAGATGACCTCAGAGGACTTCGCTAACAGAGTCGAGGCTAAAGCCAACGTTCGCGAGTTACTCCTGTTGCAGGAGCAGGTGGACTGCACGTTATCCACATTGATTGTCCGACTGAAGCAGGAGGCCGCTCCGTATCCGGTTCGGGATTTTGAGCAGGTGCTGGCCGAGTGTAGAGCCACAACTGCGGCGATAAAGCGAACCGCAGCCGCGAAGGGACTTCTGTGAGCGATTAGAGATGGACAAACTCGAAGATGCTATCTGGAAAGATGTTGAGAAGCGCGAGTGCGGTTGCTGGCTATGGAATGGCCCGACTGTCTGCAAGGTCGTGCGCGTATTGGCCGAGTTGATGGGCAATCCACTGCCAGCGGGACGCAAGATGTACCGGATGCCGCATTGCATCATCGGAGCAGAGTGCGTCAATCCCGCTCATTGCGGAACGTCCGAGGACTACATGGCTCACCTTCGCATCAGCAAGAAGGCGGTCGGGCAATTCACGGAGGATGACCGAGAGTTCTTAGCCGAGATTGGAATAGTCCAGTAACAACAAACAGGTGAGTGTCCACCCTTACCGTTACTTACGTCATGCCGCAGCAATTCAGTTGAGGCGTTATCCTTCCTCCAATCGAGAATCCACCGCCATGCTCATCGCGCTTTACGAAGAATGCGAGTCAAATGCGGAAGAGCCGACCCAGTGGGCTGAACTGCTCTGTTGTGGGGTCAGAATAGATGGTAAGCCGTTCGAGGCATTTCGTGTCTGTAGAGACTTCTCCAGAATGTATGAATGGGCAGCATCAGGACAGTGGAAACCAGACGGTGTAGCCATCGCCTCAAGCTGTCCCTACAACTGGCGTGCTGAGTATTTGGTGGGCACAACGTGGTTGCCTCTTCCGGCTGGCGCACGGTACGAAGTCCGGAGAGAAAAAACTTCTGAATGGGAAGTGATTCCGCGTGAAGATGTCGTCAAGCTGTTGGTTTCCGAAATGTACGCAACTTGCCACAGCCTTCCGTTAGCACCTCCGAAGTTACCCTAATTCCGATGAGTTCAGCCACCATGTCCTTTCAAGAGGGTTGTTGACTGTGATAACTACAGCGTGAATCACGATTTGTCCAAATGCTAATTCAGAGGAGCCAAATGAGGCTGAAGCTTTTATTCATTCCTGCACTCATCGCTGTTGCCACACTCGGACTGTGGGGACAGCAGCCGCAACTCGTGACAACTCCATATGGAGAGTTTTCTATCAACGCAACGGTGACGAACGAGAAGTACTCTGGACACAAGCTGAAGGGAACCATTACCAACAATACAAGTAAGGACTGGATGGGCTTGGAATTTTCCGTCGTTTACTTCGACGCATCCGGCAATAAAGTCGATACGATTGGTGGCGAAACCCTTCGAATAGCCGAACTGAAGAAGGGTGCTTCCTTCAGCATCGGATATGGGTACGGTCAGACCATCGTTGGCAGACATCTTGGTAGCGATACACCCATTGCGCGATGTGAAGCCTCGTTCAAAGACGGCACCATTCCGGCAGCGTACAGTTTTGCTTTGTTGAAAAAGTCTCTCTCAAAAACTGGAAAGCCAACCTTCAGTGAGAGTACCGAACTCGCATACTCTGACGACCTCGCCGATTTCTCGTTTTCTGTTTCTAAGAGACAGTTCTCGTTTGTCCTCAAGAACAAGACAGACGAGCCTATGGACATCGACTGGAACAAAGTGTCCTTCGTTGACATCGGCGGAGAATCGCACAAAGTCATGCATGAAGGCGTGAAATACATCGCACGGAACGAGTCCCTTGCGCCGACCACTGTACCGCCTTCCGCGAAGCTTCAAGACATCGTATTTCCTGCGGACTACGTTTATTACAGCGAAGGAGAATACGGCGGCTGGAGGGAGTTGGCGCTGTTTCCTGATGGAGAAAAAGCCCTTGCCCTGAAAGGTCAGACCTTCACTATTTTCATGCCAGTTCGGGTCAATGGAGCCGTGAAGAACTATTCATTCAAGTTCAAGATTTCAGATGTCACGTTGTAGTTGTACCGAGCGAGGTTAGTGATGGCGGAACAAGCGACCGGATACGCGACCATATATCACCGCATGGGCGATGAAGAGCTTTTGAATCTGGCGAAAGACCGTCAATCGTTGAGTCCTGAGGCACGACTCGCTTTGGATTCCGAGATGGCGAACCGTGGCTTTGGGCAAACCGAAATAAGCGAACAGGCCGAGCGTGTCCGCCTTGGCCAAATCGAAGATGAACAGCGGAAACCGATAGCCCAGAGCTTCAATAGCTTCGGCACGCGACTATACGGCAAGAGAAGTTTCAGACCGGACGGTTCATTTGTCACAACTTTGTGGATTGCGGTGGCTTGGATTCCACTCATTCCATTGAGGAGCGTCCGCGTTATCGACAACGGCCCCGGTGGAGCAACGATATTGCCGGGATGGTCGCGCTCTTACCTTGTTCTGAGCAAATCTCGCCCAGACCTTCAGCAAGTCTTCAACGTATACGGATTCCTGTTGTTGCTTCCAGTTGGCGGCATGCTCCTCGATTCGATTCACGCCGGGTCGAATGTGGCCCTTGCTGCTCTGGCCCTATGGGCATGCTTGCCTTGGGTGTTGCGCCGATTAGGACAGGTAAAGAGGTAATGTAAAGTTGCGGAAGGCACTCTCCTTTCGGGGAACAGCAGTGTAGCCAATCGGTCGTAAATCGCACACCAGTCCGTGATTTGAGTCACAGGTGTCATGGAGTGCGGTCAGCCAGAATCTCACGATGCAGCGCAAAGTCAGCCTCCAGCGCGTCGAATCGAGAATCCTCGCACTTAACGAGCAGGAGAACGATGCTCGTCAGGCGCTCGGTCTGCCGGAGCCGAAGCCGGGTCTTCATTGGCAGTTGTCGCGGCTCATTTGTCGGGTAAGGGCGGAACAGCAGCGACTTCGGAAGATGGTGATGGACGCTGAAGAGACTGGCTTTGATTACCTATCATGGAGTGAATTGGCGACCGGGAGCATAAACGATGAACAAGCAACAACTGGCGGACAGACTGGCGTCCCAGACGGGGACGAGCAAGGCGGAAAGCACGCGACTAATTGATTCATTCATCTCTATCGTCACGAACGCATTGAAGGCTGGCGACCACGTCGTACTCTCCGGCTTCGGGCGATTCGACACGTATCAGAGGAAGTCCCGCAATGGGCGGAACCCGCAGACTGGCGCATCAATCAAGATTGCGTCCCGGAGAGCGGCTCGGTTCGTGGCTGGCATAGACCTGAAGAACGCGGTCGCGAAGAAGAAGTAGTCTTTAAGCCGCCTAGTCCAAAAGGCCGGAATTTTCATTATCAAATACTGGGCAGTTTTGCCATTGTTTTGGGGAGAATTCCGCCTAGTCCATCACTACAGTCTGTGAACCTGCACTCGCTCTCGCCATCTACACGAAAAGGGCGGAGAGTGCGCTCCGCCCTGCTAAGGCCGTGGTGCACTCACGACCGATGTTGTTAGCTGTTCAAATACGCAACAGCACGGTTTGTGGCTTTCGCAGCAACTGCTTCTAGGAGCGTCCGTCCGGCATAATTCCAAACGAACTTTCCGGACTCAACTACGAACCTCCAGAGCGACTCTACGACCTGCGAAAACCATCTTTCTGCTTTTTCTCGTTTCGCCGGAGTCGAGAGGTACCTGCTCCACGTAAAGTAGACCAGTATCCCCGCAACAAAGCCGACGACTACTGCGATTGCTGTCTTCATAAAAAGCGTATTGCTACGCCATCGACAGTATGCTTAACTCCAGCGACCTTGAAAAGCGAATATTCGATGCGTGTTCTCCCCGAAGTTATTCCAGCCCTCGGCTAGTCTCGACACCGTGTTGCGTTGAGTAACCTTGCTCGGAATCATCCGTTCAGCAGCACACAATGGGGTGACCGCACCCACGCCGAACCATCGTTGTCGTTTTCGAGCGACATCACCGTTTTACAGCATCACGAATTGAGCGTGCGTCGGAAGAATCGAGACCACAGTCGAGCGCCAGCTTGTAAACCTCTTCTGCAATCTCCCTTCCTTCCAATCCATGTGACCGGGTCAGAGCTTTAGCCAGTTTGGCAAGCGGCCCGATGTCTCCGGAAGTTATCCACCCGCACCTTTTGACCTCAGCTTCGAAGTTACTCATGAACCCCGCAGGTAACTCAGGGCCGTACAAGAAGTACTTGAGGTATTTCAGGAAAAGCGGGTGCCGATAAACGGCTTTGCCTCTGGTTCCATTTCTCTCAAATATCTGAAGACGAGAACTTCCTCGTCCACCAACGTTAAACTCCGGGTCGGCGAAGTACTTTAGTCGTACTTTAGAAATAGCCTGTCTCGCGAGGAGCGAGTCCATCAGCCTCTCGGAAAAAATACCTACCCGTTTCCAATATTCAGCGTCGTGTTTGTCGAAGGACTCGGGACTGAAGTCGATTTCTTTCAGCAGCAGTTTCTCGCCATCCGTGAGTTCCACACTCGGCATTCGACTTCTCCTTGTCGGCACCCCGAAGCTAGTCGGTGAGTTCTACCTGCTCCGGTTCAACCCGAATCATACTGCCCAACACATCGCTCATGTAAGAACGGATGTCGAATCCGGGATGCATTTGATGCTGGTCGAGGTCGCACCAAAGTCGATGGAGGAAAAAGAACAAGGATTTCGCAGGGTCGATGGGAACTGACTTCCCGCCTAGTCTGCTATGCAAAACTCTCGAACACTGCATGTCTCCGGCTACTGCCATGGAGCGTTGCACATACCCATTTGTGCTCTCCATCGTAATCATGCCTTGGTCAAGCGCAGATACCGTCAGAGTGCGAATCTCCGGATATGTTGGTGATTTATCCTTGAGGGCTGTTCCCTCATGCAGAAACGACCACGGGAACCACCTCGAAAAAGTCTCGAATGACCCGCAATCCGTTCGGTAGCTGAAGACGAAGCAATGTGGAGGATAGTGATGAAGTTGTCTCTTCTCCGTTTGCGTTTGCCAGTACGGCGTGAGGGCCGGGCGGAATTCCAGCCCATTCAGCGCCCGGAGATTGTCTAGAGCGAGTTTTGCTTCACTGCTTCCCATCGAGGTCTTGACCTCGATAACCGCGTACACGGTTTCAATCGGGAAGACCTTACGGAAGAACTTGGGTTGGTTCGCGTCGTATATCACGATGTCCGTCTGCTTGCTGGCATTACCAAACCTGTCGATTACAATCGCGTTCTCCTCTATCCCGAACCGGACAGGGATGAAGTTGCGGAGAACCTCAGCGATAGCGTGCTCGTTCTCTGAACCGACTAAACCAGCATGAGGTAATTCCCGGTTAAACAGCAGCGCGTCCGATTCCAGCTTGCTGTGAACCGTCGCAAAGTAGTGGTCTAGGAAATTTCTTGACGGTGAAGCAACACGGCCAACAAAACCGCCGAAATTGGGTGGAACATTCATTTCAATGCCTCGTCGTACTCGGAGTAGCCACGTTCTTCTCAGTCGGATGAATTCTTCGGTCGCCAGCATTCGTTGACGGCATCAACCAAAACGCCAGCATCAATCGGCAGCGAGAAATGAGCGATTTGTGTTTTGGCCATCATGTAGAGCAGCAAATGCGATTGATAAGCAGTGGCCAGAAAATCTCCACACGACGGTTGGCCTTCACTTGATAGACTTCCGGATGCCGCATATCTGCCCAATACGTCAGTGGCGGATGCATGCACATAGTAGGTTGGCAAAGTGAACGCTGCGCCGTAAGTGCTGGCAAGCACATCATCGCATTCCGCAGCCAATTCCGGCATATGCTTCTCTGTCCACGTCAACATTACTTGTTCTCGCTTGCCGCGCTGTCTCGTGAAGCGAGGCTTTGACTGTCTATATCGAAATGTGGTGGTGGCCACCACCTGAGGGTCAACGAGCCTCGATTTGATTTCCTCGGACATGTGATACAGCAGTTTGTGCTTATTGATATCGTCGTACTTCAAAAAGTCCTCTGCTTTTGCGGGGTTCTTTGATAGGTATGTCGCTGTTACGACTTTCTCGAATAGAGCACGCACGATTTTTATGGCACCGCATTCTTTCCCAGCCGTAAGCAGGATGACGATTTCTTTGAAGTCTTCATAGCTACCTGCTCCCAAATAAAAAACACACCTGTCAGCAGTTGACGTCCTCGTCTGTTCGGTACGGATGAACACCGAGTCTAGAGTTTCCCTTCGGGCTGCTATCTCCTCTACGAACTTCCGGTATTCGTCACTGTTCAGTTCAGGCCGCACCTCTGAAAATGCTCGAACCAGTTCGGAGGCCCATTCAGTTCCATCCATCTTGACTCCTTTTCAATGTAATTTTACTGTCGCCAATTGTGAGACAGCATCGAGGAAGAACCGAAAACAGTTACGCAGCGAAATCCGTTTTCACTTGGGTTTCGCTCCCCGCCACCCGTATTCGACGCGCGAGCCTGCGGCGAGACCTTAAGCGGCTCGGCTTCGAAAAGCTGTTCACTCATGTCCGCGTGTTTCATGGATGTCGTCCTTCAAATCTTGACTCATACCTGAGCGATGGAATACGGCCATTGTCGGCGGAGAGCACAGTTCAAATGGCCCGTGAACTGCTATTAGGAAAAGGAACTCCGGCAGTAACCGAGCCGATGCTGACAGACGCTGTCACTGAGATTGTGCCGAGCCGCGACAATGGGCTCGTGTATCTAGCCGTTGATGAGCGGCACTTGCTCAGATTCTGCGGCCATTACATGGTGTACGGGAGCGAAGCACTGGCAGGGATAGCGGCACGATTAACTCGACGAGTGGGCTGGAACGTCCAACGGCTCCTTTGCAAAAGCGGCACACCAACGATGCTTATCGTGGACGTACCGTGCTCGTATATCTCTTCTGAAATACCCGAACTTAAGAAGCGCATTTTCGAAGAACTACACAATCCTCCCGGCGAGGAACCTACTGAAATTGACTTTACTTTCGCAGTGCGGAGTGTGATACCACCTACTGCGATTGTTGGCTATTATTCGCTGATTCGCGTCCATGACCCACTTCGCTGGACTGAGTACGTACACAAACACGCGGAAGTTAGCTCAGAACCGAGACAATACGGTCGCGAAGGATGACCCGAGGCTGTGTGAATCGATTGACTTAGCTCGTGCTGATGCGGCTTATTACGGCGGAGCCTGTCGCCAAATGAGCAGGTGCTTCGCCGGTGGCCTCCGAAGCACCTAGGAGCTTCAGATTGAGAGACCCACCAAGAATGACCATTTGTTCGATGGCAGCGTCTACTGCTTTGACTGTCAAAACCCTTTCCTTGCCGGATTGGAGAACAAACTGCGCTGACCGTCGCATCAATTCCTTGATAAAAGCCGCGCTGGTGCCTTTGGTCTTTGAAACGATTACTTGGACAACATCGTCAGGTATTTCCAACCCCTTGCCGTATAGCCGGACGAGCTTCGCTCTTCCCACTTCGTCCGGGAGCGGAAACTCAATTGCTTGGTCGATTCGTCCCGGACGCGAGGCTAGAGCAGGTTCGAGTTGGTCTGGGCGATTTGTTGTCAGAATGAAGATGACTTCGGCATCTTCGCGAAGGCCATCCATTTCATTTAGGAGCTTGTTCAAGAGCATCTCTTGGCCCGGAACCTGCATATGCGTGCGTTCACGGGCAATCAGGTCAACATCTTCGACCACAATGATGGCGGGTTGAAGAAACCGTGCTAGCTTGAAATAGTGTTCAAGAAGGACTACCTGCTCAGCAGTAATCAAGAGCATCGTGTGTCCCGGCAATGCACCTGCCAAGTAATGTAACGTATGCGTCTTGCCCGTTCCGGGTGGCCCGTAGAACAAAAGACCTTTCTTCGCGGAGAATTTCATCTCCTTGATTTCGCGGCGAACAGCGATGAAATTCACAAGATTGCTGTCCAGCAGGTCAACAGTTCTTTCCGGAAGAATAACTTCATCACGGCTGACCGGGCGTAGACGATGCACCTTCACATTCCCAGTTCGTCCGGTGTAGTCGAATGCAAGCTCCAGCGAGATAACTTTCCCGCGATAGGTTCGTCCAGCACTGATTGTCTTCTCAAGGTCTTCGAAAAACCGTTCCGAGAATCTGATTCCAACATCAGTGCTAGGCACTGCGACCTCGACTTGAACTCCGAGCGGCATGCCCATTTGTGCTCCACGGCCAAAGAGCACGGCGAAGGGCAGACCGTCTGTAGCCGATAACCACAAGGCCTGCCGCACGCACCTCGCAGGCATAGCTTCACCGATGTCTACGTCGTCGTACTGCAATGGGCCGATGTCGATTGGAAAGGGCGTTCGCTGGAGCAGTTGTGCGATACCGACCGCCTCCACACCGTGGCTGTGAGGCGAATGGAGGCCAAGCCTCTGTGTCCCATTCTTACGACCGAAATACTCGTCGAGCGCGAGTTGCACATCAACACGAGAAGCCATTGGAAAGGTTCGACCCGTGGTGACGAGCGATTGAGGTGGATGGCCATGGAAGTGCTTTTGCAGCAGCTTGGAAACTGTGGACTTCCCGGCAAGTGTTCTGATTGTACCTAACATTTGCAATGCTCCCGTGAACTGCGAGAAGTACGGGGTGAGGAAGCAATGAAAGAGACGAACAGAGTTTACGCTGCCGTGCTAGAACCTGTCCTGTCCCACCCACGCCGCGACTTCATTAGCAACAGAAAACCGCTGCTGAGGATTTGCTTCGAACCTCGCCCCAAGCTGGTATGCGTTCACTTCGAGCGGGATGCCGTCGTAACCCCCGCCAGTCAGAAATCCTCGGACGTAGAGTTCGGCGAAGCGCGGAACCCCAAGCTGGCGATATTGCTCGACGTGCACCAGTTCATGAAATAGAAGCCCGTCCGTGAACTGCTCATGTGACAGAACGACATCGCAAAACGTAATCGCCGCCATCAACGAGAAGTCCGGCAGATTCGCAAAACCCATTCCCGCCAGCATCGGGTAAAAGGGCGGATTCTCCACTCGGACGCCGTTCAACGTCAGCAGACGCACGCTTTCGAGCACCTGCGGTGAAAAGAATGTCTCCATGGCTGCACGTTGCGGTGCCGAGAGGGCCGCACCCTGAGCACGATACATCTCCCGCTGAGTGGTGATGTAGTGAGCCACGAGGCCGGATACCTGTGCGATTTGATTAGCGTTCAGTTGTGGTAGTCCCATCATTGTCTCCGCTTCTCTCTGTTTCGAATTCCTTACCCGGAGTGGCTTCTGTTGTGGGGTCAACAACCGTAAAAACGCATTCGAGGTAGGGCCTCACCGTTTCCCAACTTGCACCATGCTCGTAGTAGTCCACCAAGGGCTTTCCTACGGTCACCGCGTTCACAGGCTTCGACAACTGCTCCAAGAACGCCTCACGCGAATCGCGGTCTTTATGTTTCTTTTCGTCCTGATGGGAGTACGAATGGAACTCAATTATCCGGGGAGGCGCTGCAAACTGCGTTGCCGAGGCACAATTGCCCGGACTGGTGTCTTCTCTTTGAACATGACCTTCTGCAAAGCTGTCTTCTGTAGAGTGAATCAGACTCCCAAATGCCACATCGGTGATGTGTCGCCGCAATGCCGGATTGCCTGAAGTAAATAGGTCTTGGACTGTCCAGCCGCTGGTTCCAAAGAACTCATTGAATCCATCGATTTCCACCTCGGACAGTTTGGTATCGAGGCTATACTCTCCGTTCCCGACCCTCCACGTGAACTCCATCCATATCATCACGCGCCTTCGAGTCTCCGCTGCTGTTTCTCCGTCCTGTGAAGCCATCGAGTGAAAGAACTGTAAATCTCCGAAGTGCGACCGAGCCAAAAGCGGTGCGTGAGACGCGGCACTGGGTACATCGCCTGTCGCCGCCGACTTCTTTGCCGCAGTGAATAGCTGATACCAACAGCGAGGCTGTGTGGTGAACCGTATTGTTTCAGACGTCTTGCAGGATGTGTGTTGGGCCTCATCCTCCAGCATGCGGAAAGGTGGGTCATCGTTCCACCTGACGCCAGCGATTAGGTAAGCCCCTGCGTATTCAGCGGCAACGTCTGCATCGTCGCATCCGTCATCGCAGTCATACATTCGCGCTGTGATTTCTTCGTGTACAGGCTCGGCAAAATGAAGCACTCCTTCACGCCCAAGAAGCAAGACGGTACGTTGCCAAAATGCAGCATTCTCCTTGGCGACATGTTGCTCAACTTTTGTTCCACGCGGGGACAGACTGGAGGCGAAGGTACTCGATGAAAACAGCGTGAGAGCCAATATGGTTGTGAGACAAAATAATCCTAAGACGTGCAAACCTTCGCGGCGAACGTTCGGCTTAATTTCCCAAGAAGAGAACCCTCTTCGTGAACCTTCACCCTGATTGTGTGGGTACTTCGTTGAGCGGCGTGCCATCACTTCCTCGATAAACGAATTAACGAGATAGCATAGCCCGAGATGTCTCAACCTCACGGGTTTCTTCGGTTTTGTTCGGATTTCGGAACAGCGTTGGTTTCCGGAGTGGCGAGGTCTTCTATTGCTTCCGCTCCCATTTATCTTTTTCCTTCGCAGCCGCCTTCGTCTGCCACTGCATATTGCTCGGAGCGTCAGCACCGCCGTTGGCCAGTGGCTTTATGTGGTCGATTACGTATCCCGGACAGGCTCCGCTGCTCTTTCCAGTAGACGGGCATGGATGCTGCCGTTTGAACTCATCTTTTGCTGCCTCGCTGCGCTTGATTCGCCCGTGGCTATCCCGCTGAACCGTTCCGTAGGTAACGTTGCGAGGTGCGTGATACGAATGTGCTCGATAGCTTCGGTGACTGTTTGAACTCGAATGAGTGTGATACGGGTGATTGGTGTTTGTGCTTGTTCGGTAAGAACCCCGGTACGAATTTGAGGAATACGAGCGGCTGGTGGAGTGGTGTGAGTGGCTACTGTATGACCGAGAGCTGTGGGTATGACCGTAGCCGCCTCGGTCACGACTTGCTGCTGCCGGAGCCGACGACAGGAAAATCGCAAATCCGAGAATGCCGAGCCGGATAACTAACGCCATTGATTAGAACCCGAAGCTGAAGTTTTGCATTGAAGACCGCAGATGTCCAGAACGAAGGCCATCTGCTGTGCGTTCGGTTTAAGTCTGGAACCAAAGGCAGCAATGGACAGACCGCCTCTGGTGACGAGAGTCACTTTGTATCGTGAAACGAATGAGATAGGATTTTTTCCCGAACCTGAACGTTAACAATCTCATCTGGGGCGGTCAATGCGCCGAATCTCGTTTTATGTGTTCCTGTTTATCCTGCTTACTTCCGTGTTATCTTCGGCGAAAGATGTCAAGATTCATGGGTTTGTCACCGAACTAACTTCTCCGACCAACTTCGAGATAGACGAGTACAAAATCACGAAGGACGTCAGTCTTGTTCTCGACATCGAAAAGGACGAGGACGGAAATGCGACCGCTACCTTCAATCCTGAAGACATTCGCGTCGGCACCGAACTGGAAATCAAAGGCGAGTACAACGAGAGCACAGGCGAACTAAGAGCCAAATCCATCAAGGTCTTCCTTGACGACACTAGGAAAATCAAGCGGACTGCACTCCTTGAGCAAAGCCCAGCACTACAAAAAGCGGGTCATGGCTGGGAAGGAACTTTGTTCGCCGATGGTCAAAGAGTGGCTCTGACTGAATCAACTATCACCACCGTGAAACCCAACAAGGGTGAACGGAAACAGGCGAAGAAGGACAAAACCGAAATCGCAGCGGAGGGAGTGCCACTCGATACTCTGACCGGACTAAACCTCGACACTTTCGTCCATTACGAAGGCGTCCGTCAGAAGGATGGTACGGTACTGGCTTCTAAAGTTCAGTTTTGGCACGCGGAACTGGAACCGGGTGAAGCCAAAATGTGGCAGCAGCTTTCGCCCAAAGTTAAAGATTCTGATTACATGTCCTTCAAGGCTGGCGAACTTAAGGTCGCCAAGCAAAAGTACAAGCTGGTTCCGAGCAAGGAAGCGCAGGACTACGTTTCGAAGCTCGGCCAGCGCCTAATCCCTGCTCACCAAACAGAACTCGAAGCCGGAAATCCGCTGAAAATTCCGTTCAAGTTCTACTTAGTGCAAGATAAATCCTTCAATGCCTCGGCTTATCCGAATGGTGTCGTGATTGTGCACTCTGGCGTCTTCGATGTGTGCGAGAACGAAGCGCAGCTAGCGTTCATTCTCTCGCACGAAATCACGCATTCGATTGAGAAGCACGTCTGGCAAGAACACGAGTACCACAAGGGCGCACTGATGGCGCTGCGGATTGGCGGTGCAATTGGAGCAGGGTTCGGGGGAAGAGGAGTAGCTGACCTCGCGAATATGGTCGAAGCCGGAATCAGAAACGGATATTCCCGGTCTCTGGAAAATCAGGCCGACCGAGTTGGGGTCGAGTGGATGCTGGCTTCCGGATACGACATCCGAGAGGCCCCTCGTGCGTGGAAAGCTGTTTCAAAGAAGTATGGCGACCATGCGACGAACATCTTCTGGGACAACCACGACAACAACACAACCCGGCGCTCATATCTCATGGCCGAGTTGCGGAACAACTACTCAGAAGTTGACTACTCCCAGTTGAAGAAAGACAGCGACGACTTCCATCGAATCGCGCAAACGGTGAAAGACGCCTCGCAGGGCAAGCACAAAGTGAAGGTGAAGGTCGCGGCTGGGGGTACGCAGTGAACTTATCTGAAGCGCAAAATCCCGCGACGAGCGACATCAGCAGTTCTCTGACAACTGAACGGCTTTCGCACACAAGCTTCAGGCCCAAACTCATCCTCGTTCTGGCATTGTTTGTGTGCTGCGGAATTGTCGGTGGCATTTGGCTCTACAACTACATGACTCTTCAAGTCCCGCTCGACAAGCTATCTGTAACAGACGCCAAGAATGCCGTTGTAAAGGTGAATGCGCATTATGGCGGCTGGGTCGATTTCAATACTGTGGTTTTCGACATCAAGGACTTGTCCGGAGAGGCTTCGAGACTGGATGTTTTTCGCGTTCTGCTTCAATTTGCCGAGACACAGAAGGGGCGGCAATTTCAAAGAGTGATTCTGGCAGCGCGAGGTCAAAATAAGTTTGTTATTCCCGGCGATTATTTTCAGCAGTTAGGGCAGGAATACCACACCCAAAACCCGATGTATACGGTGCGGACTTTTGCACCCCATGTCACGGCCATGGATGGCTCCCATCCTTTTGGTGAATATTCTGGCGGCATTCTGGCGGTGCTCGGCAAAGAGATGGAGCAATTCACTGAATTTCACAATGAGTGGTATATCAACGACTTCGTAAAGGCAGCTAAGTGATGGATGAGAAGCTAAATCGACGCTTGCAAATCGCTGGAGCAACCGCGATTGCAGTTTCGTACTTTCTGCCGTGGGCAAGCATAATGTCTCCTTTTGGGTCGATTCAGATAAAGGGCCTGTACATCGACTATGCATGGGTATTGCTGGTATGCGCCCTTTTGCACCTCGGAGTTCAGTTTGCATCCACCAGTCGAGAGGCTTTAGGGCTTCCGGAGAACGCGCAACGATATCTCACGTTTCTTCACCGAATCGTTCCTCTCTTGATAACTGGCTTTATCGCATGGCAGGGAGCGTGGTTTGCCTTCAACGCTAGAAGCTCATCAACACGAACTATTTTTGGAAATGAGATGACCTCCGCCGTCAGGGCAGGTCTTGATTACGGCTATTGGATAGCAGTTTGCGGTGTCCTGTTACTAGTCGTTGCTGTCGCCGCATCCATTAAGCAGTTGCCACGATTCTCAACCGCTGTGGTTGGAATCGTTTTGGTAGCAACGGCTATTGCATTTGGATTGAGCCGCAACAGAGAGAAGAGCGTTCCCACAGCAGCCTCCAATCCAGTTCCCGTTGTTCGTGACACCGATGCTAAAGATACTGAAACCGCTCGACCAACCATGCCAGAGTTCGACTCGTCTCCTTTCTTGCAGACCGTCGCAATCAAGGCGAGAGTGCTGGGAAAGGATTACGAAGCCTCGCGGTATAGGTCAGAGATTGTTATTACGCCTACTTTCCGGAATGTCAGCCAAAAGACCATAGTTGGAATACGTGGACGTATAACCATGCTCGACGGATTCAATCGGGAGGTTTACTCATTCGGATTCAGGGATGACGACAAATTGGCTGCTGGTGCTGAGAGTAGGCGTTCGGGCGGATATAGCTTCGAAGACAATGAACTTGAGGATGACGACCCTTTCAGCAAAATGTACCCGCTCGTCAATGCCGATACCGCAAAGTATCGGCTTGCGGTGTTAGAGATTGCTTTTAGTGATGGGACAGTGATGCCGAGCAGCGGAGACCCGAAGGCTCATTAGAAGGAGGCGCTGAGACTAGGCATTTCGTTTCTTATTCCCGATGGAATTCACTTGTATTCTGCGGCCCGATGCCGGACAACTTCTGCATCAGCGATTGGAAGGAGAACGGCTTGCGGAGTAGTTCACCGGGAAGTTGAACGCCACCGACCAGATGTTCCTCGGCATTGCCGCTCATAAACACAACCCGGCAGTCCGGGCGAACGATACTCTTCATCTGCTGCTTAATGGCGATAGTGTATTGGGGACGTTGTTCTGTTTCTGGAACAGAAGACTGTTTTCTGTTCATAACTTCCATGATTGCTCTAATATAAGCGCCTCAGGAGAGCAATCATGCGGCACGCCATGTTTCGTCAGTGGTGGATGGCCGTCTTCGCCATCACTTTCTTAAACGTAGTCGCTTTCGCTGGAGACAAAGAGGTACGTTTTGTTAGTGAGCCTCCCGGCGCTCAAGTTTTCATCGATGGAAAGGTGGTCGGCACCACTCCCACGTCAGTAAAGTTTGCCAGCTACTGTTTCGGTGGGAAGAATTGGGCGTTCAGCAAGCATCTCAACCGACCAATTCAGGTGCAGTTCATGAAAGAGGGCTACGCACCGAAAACGCTGGTCATCACCAACGGCCCAATTCAATGGGTCAGCCTCAATGGCGCGAATCGATATGAGTATTACGTGATTCCCAGCCTTGAAATAACCGCCAAACTCGATTCCGTTCAAGATTTCTTCCCGAACCATCCTGACGTCGTTTCTACTGCTGCGGGACGTCCGAATTCCACCCTGCCGAACCTCACGACCGAACAGGTCGCACAACGGGCATTTGGTTCTGTAGTCGTAATAACCACATCGAAGGGTAGCGGGAGCGGTTTCTTCATCACCGATACAGGTGTAATTGCAACAAACGCTCATGTTGTTGAGGGCGAAAGTGTCGCGACTGTTTCTCTCTCGAACGGCAAGCCGCTACAGAGCACATCGATTTATGTCGATTCGAATAGGGATTTAGCACTTATCAAAGTGGCAGGTTCATCCTTCAACGCATTGACTCTGAATGTGCAACTACCAGCACCCGGCACAGAAGTAGTCGCAATCGGCTCTCCGGGAATCTCGACGCTGACCCTTACAAATACCGTGACGAGGGGGGTAGTCGGCGGAATTCGAAAGGGCGAACACGGGACATGGATACAGACCGACACCTCGATTAATCCCGGAAACTCTGGTGGGCCTCTCCTGAACATGCAGGGCGAAGTAGTTGGCGTGAACACGATGAAGATTGTAGCGACTGGGTATTCCGGCCTGAACTTCGCAATCAGCGCAGGTGAATTGGCGTCAATCGTCAAAACTCAGTTCGGGTACGATTTGTTCAGGTCTCCGACTCGACCTTCTGACTCCTCTCCGGGGACTCTGGTCGCCTCCAATAACGGGGATGCAGTGGGCCAGCCGATGAGTACGGGCCAGAACACGGTGATTCCCACGTCATTGTCGGCGCCTCCCCAAGCACTACTTCCGCAGAACTCAGGTTCCTCTCCCTCAAACGAGAGCAAGCCGCTTCCGGCGAAATTGGACATTAGTTCGAAACCCTCGGGTGCAGACATTGAACTCGACGGCGCTTTCGTCGGAGATTCTCCGTCTTCAATTGGTGTTACAAGCGGTGAGCATACTTTGAAGATTTCCCAAAAAGGCTTTAAGCCTTGGGAGAGAAAGATAACCGTTTCGAGTGGAACGATTAGTATCTCGGCGGAACTCGACCCCTTAGAAGCAACAACGCCAAAACGCTGAGACGAAACGGGTGCTGACTGACTTAGCGAACTCTCCACATACAATCATCTTTTAGGAGCTACCTGATGTCGAGTTTCGCGTTCGGCGTTGCGCCAGAGGCATTGGCTCGATTCAACGCAGTGATGTCCAGCAAGCTAGAATTTCGTGTCGAAAGCAGCAACGCGGTCGTTGATGCAATTAACAAGAAGAGGAAGCCGAGCACAAAAGCAGCAGTACTCTTCGATGCCCTCAGCGGCTCAAAGTCTCTCCCCGTGCGCCCGATTGACCTTCTGAGGAAGCTTGGGACACTCACAACGCCAGCCTCTGGCAACATGGCGAAACTGAGTGCATCATGGGCCACTTTGCGTTACTGCTGGGCGATTGAGCCGAATATCGGAAGCAAGGCACTTCCGTTCCGCCTTAGTGGAGATGCGCGACGGCTTGACTTCCATCAAAAGACGCTGCTTTCGGATGAGTTCGGTATCGCTTTTGCTGGTCTTCTAATTGAGCGACAGCTAGGTACCTCGCAACACGCCGATGTCTCTGCCGTTCTTCAAGGTCGTAATATGAACCTCCCTCCGGGGAAACTGGATGGTCGGAGGCAGCCGGACTACGTGATGTGGGGAAATGCTACTCCTTACTACATCGTGGAATGCAAGGGTACGCAGTCGAGCAAGTCGCGATGCATAAGGCAGATGGCGTCGGGACTTGAACAGATAGATTCGTTTTCGCTGCTTGGGCCGGGAAGACAAGTCGTCAAACTTGTGACAGGTACTCAATTGTTAACACGCGGTGCACTGATTTACGTTGTTGACCCGCCCGAAGACGACGAGTTGTCGCGACAAAAGTCTCGACTGCATCGAGTTATACTCGAAAATGACGAGAAACTTGAATCGGAATTCGCCACGACAAGCGATAGCAGGTTGCTGCGTTGGGCAGGACAGTTTTCGTTAGCTGATGAACTTGTATCAGCAGTGGGCGTTGAAACACCCTCAACCGAACGGCCACCAGACCGTGACCTCGAAAAACGATACTTTCGCAACCTCGATTTTGTTGGCTCGGCGTCGTTCGCATTTCCAGAACTAGGAAAAGCCTCTCCTCGGGTATTTAGGGGAATACGCGCCGACAGATATGAAAGTATCCGCAGTCGTTCACATTTCGAGCGTAAAGCTTCCCCAGCAATCGCTGAACCGGAAGAAAACCTGAGCATTGGTGAGGACGATACATGCCTTGCGATAGAGGTGTGATTTAGCTGTGAACCGAAGGTGGTTGAAGCAGTGTTCAGTCTCATCGGTTCGTGAGCGAAAATCTTCCGGCGAGGAAATTCGAATGGAACCGACAAGCTTCGCCCCAGTTTCATCGGAAGTTCACAGTCCGTCTGCGGTAAGAAACACAGTGGTACTCGAATGGCTCACCGCATCCGAAGCAGCTTCTCACCTTCGGGTAAACACTCGCACCCTCCTGCGCTGGGTTCGCGACAGAAAGCTCAAGGCCTACGCATTGTCAGGAACGAAGCGTCGGATTTGGCGTTTTCTACGTAACGACCTCGACTCTGCCGTCTTGGAACAGTGTTCGCCGACAGAGGCCCATTGGGTGGAGTCGGAGAAACGAACGAGGGTGCGGCATCAGCACGGCTCTGTCGTACTCAACAAACGCAGCAAAACGTGGCATTACCTCTGGCGAGAAGAAGGTCATAGGAGGTCGAAGCTGATTGGGACGAAAGCCGACTTTGCCACCAAGTCCGCTGCGTGGGACGCTGCGGAATCCTTCCGCCTCACCGAACGCGCTGGTCGCAAGGGGCGAAGAGCGGAGGACACCGTGACGGTGAACTCGCTTGTGGCGGCTTACCGTTCAGAGCGGATGCCGACGCGAATCGATACCCGCAGAAGCTACGAGGTTTGGTTCGAGCACTACATCCTGCCTACCTTCGGAAACGAGCCCATCACTTCGGTTCAAGCAAGAAACGTGGAGTTGTGGCTGAATGGGCTCAAACTGTCTCCGAAGAGCAAGGTGCACATCAGAGGTCTCCTTCGCATCCTGTGGGACTACGCGCAGTGGCGTGGCGATGTTCCAGCGCAGAGGAACCCAATGGAATTGGTCTCGATAAAAGGAGCATCAAAGCGTGTCCGCAAACCACGAAGTCTGACTGCGGAAGAGTCTCGACCCTTTCTTGCCGCACTTGATGAACCGTTCAGATTACTGGCTCTACTTTGCGTCTCTCTTGGTTTGCGAATCAGTGAGGCCCTTGCCTTGAAGTGGGCTGACGTCGATTCCGCCGCCTGTTCCGTTCGCGTAGAACGAGCAATCGTTTGCCAAAACGTTGATGAAGTTAAGTCAACTCGGTCAAAGAAGGTGTTGCCTCTTGACCGTCGCTTGCTACGCATCATCACAAAACAACGTCGTGCTGCGACTTACTCAAGTCTGACCGACTGGGTTTTTGCTTCCCCATTTCAAGAGGGACGTCTGCCGTGGTCGTATGACCAGATTTGGCGCATATACCAAAAGGCTGCAAAAGCGGCAGGAATCGGTTCTCTGGGTACACACAGCTTGCGTCACACGTACCGTAGTTGGCTCGATGCGGTCGGAACGAGCATCGCGGTTCAGCAGAAGCTTATGCGACACGCGGACATCCGGACAACGATGAACATCTACGGAGATGTGGTAACGGATGAAATGCAGGTGGCCAACAAGAAGGTATTGAGGTTGGCTTTATCCGAATCCAAAAAATCAAGAAAGCGTCATCATTAGAAATCGTTTCTCGTGCTGCGCAAGCAAGGAGCTAACGTGCTGACACTGGAAGCCCTTAACGTTGGCGGCGACAACTTCAATGCCACCTACTCTGTGAGAGTTTGTATCAATGGCGAGGTCGTCTGGGAGGGGAAGGTGCAAGACCACGACCGTCACTGCGGATGGCCGTTTCTGCTGGACGCAATCGCCGATGCCGCCCGTGCCGACGACAACGCGAAGACGACGCCGTTGGAAGAACCTGAATGAGCAGGTCTGCCACTGTGGCGACAAAAACTACTCAACCTGCTTGTTACCGGGCTGAAGCCGTTGAACTCTTTGGCCACTAGTCAAGACTCAACCGGCACCTTAATCTTCTTGCCCTTTAGGGGTCGTCTCGTAGGAGACCGCTGCGATGGAGGTGGAGGCGGCACAGAATGAAGGGTGGGAGCGGAGCGATTGATGCTCTTCATCCATTCGACGAATGCTTGTTCCTCGATGGCCGAATTGGGAAGACTCTTGACCAAGTCTTCAGCACATTTCAGCATCTCCCGTAATTCGCGCTTGCTTTTGGGAGCTTCATCTACCCAGAACTCATTCCTCCTCCAGCGACTAAGCTCGGCTTCGGTCTCCTCAAGAGATTTCTTGCAGCGGGAGAGGCGCAACTGAGCATTGGAGATTAGTGCGTCAAAGACATCTGCTTCCACGCTTTCCATAAACCGTCTGAGCACTTCAAAAGATTGCATGCCGATACCAGAAACATGCACGTGTTGTTTAAGGTTATATAGTTTCCCGTCGAATGGTATTTGAT
>CAYWSM010000380.1:0-3508 GCA_964460935.1 uncultured Terriglobales bacterium
CAGTTCCGGCAGTTCGCGCGACACCTTACGACCGGCTGAGCCTGTTTGCCATACGCCCAAAAACCATACCCAATCGAACTTTTGGCTGGACAGGCGGTCGAGATAGGCGTCCGGTACATCATCGAGTGTCGCCAGCCTTCCAAGTTGCCGGCTGAGTTCACTAATCAGTACTCGAGTATTGATCTCGTACAGTGAAGGGTATTGGCTCATTGTTTCGTCGGGATTCCTCTCGCCCGCGATTCTCGTCTCCGCAATCTACCAAGTAAAATGCTTAAAGACTAATCGCGCTGAAGGCGCGTGTGACTCAAGGACAATCTGATGCCGAACTCCGCGCCCACAGCACGCACTCGCGTAGTCCGCGAACCGCAACGCGGTGTGTACGACCGCGAGGCCATTAACCAGATTCTCGACGAAGCTTTTATCTGCCACGTCGGTTTCGTGTCCGATGGACAACCGTTCGTCATTCCTACTGGCTACGGCCGCGTTGACGAGACCCTATACATCCACGGATCGGCCGCCAGCCGCATGTTGAAAACGTTGAGCACGGCGATTCCAGTGTGTGTAACCGTGACGTTAGTTGACGGCCTGGTGCTTGCCCGCTCGGTGTTTAACCACTCCATGAACTACCGTTCAGTGGTCGTCCTCGGCAGTGCCGAACCGGTCAGCAACCCCCAGGAAAAGCTTACTGCCCTGCACGCTCTCTCTGAGCACATCGTTTCCGGACGTTGGGACCAGGCTCGCCAGCCAAACGAGCGCGAACTGAAAGCCACATCTGTCTTAAAGCTGCCGTTAACCGAATGCTCCGCAAAGGTTCGAACAGGACCGCCGAATGACGACGATGAAGATATGCCACTCCCAGTGTGGGCGGGTGTAATCCCGCTGGAGTTGACACCTCGCCCTCCGATTCCCGACCCAAAGCTCTCGGCAGAGATTCGCGTGCCGAAGAACATCGCTCAGTACTCGCGAACCAGGCGCTGACTTTGCGCAAGGGTTCTCGGCTCCTCTCGCTTGAAGCAACAGAAAAGCCCCGGCCGTACCGGGGCTCTGTCATAAGAAAAATGTCCTACCGTCCGATTAGGTTGGCGACCGAGTGAGCTTGTGGAATGCTGAGCGACCAATTCACCGCCTGAATGAATCGATCCGGGAAAATTCCAATTCCAACAGTGGCAACGGAGGTTACCACGAGTGCCAGTCTCAGGCCCAAACCTGCAGCGACCGGCTCGGCGTCTCTTGCCTTACCCATAAACATCGCATTTGCGATCTTCAGGTAGTAGTACAGACCGAAGACGGCGTACAACACGGCCAGCGCCGCCAACGTGTAGTGCCCAGATTCAATCAATCCCAGGAAGATGAAGTACTTCCCGTAGAACCCAGCTAGAGGCGGAATGCCTGCGAGCGACAGCAGGAAGATCAGCATCAGGAAGGCTTCTGTTGGAGCCTTCGAAACCAGCCCGGAGATATCGTCCAGTTCGTCACCGATGATGTCACGCCGGCGCAATGATGTGATCACCGCGAACGCGCCCAGGTTCATGAACGTGTACACCAGCAGGTAAACCAGAATGCCCTTTACGCCGGTGTCGGATACAGCCAGTTGCGTTCCTGCGACCAGTCCCAGCAGCATGTACCCGACGTGCGCGATGGAACTGTACGCCAGCAGACGCTTCAGGTTTGTCTGCGTGAGCGCCGCCAGGTTTCCGCCAGTCATTGTCGCGATCGAAACGAAGATCAGCATCGGCAGATATACCGGACGCAGCGGGTACAGCATGTGCACGAAAATCCGCAGCAGCATGGCCCATCCGGCAGCTTTGATGGCGACCGACATGTAGCCTGTAACGCTAGTCGGCGCGCCTTCATAAGCATCGGGCGCCCACTGATGGAACGGCACAGCAGCAATCTTGAACAGCAGCCCCGTGGCGGTAGTGATCAACGCCAGAATCGCCACCGGATCATTCGGATACGCAATCTGATGCGCCGCCAGTTTCGCAGCAATGCCGTCGAGATTCGTGGTCCCGGTCAAACCGTAAAACAGGGACAATCCGTAAGCGAAAATGCCGGACGAAAACGCCCCCAGCAGCAGGTACTTCAGCGCGGCTTCGTTCGACCGCCGGTCGCGCCGCAGGAATCCCACCAGCACGTACGTCGAAATGGCCATCAGTTCCAGGCCGATGAAGAGCAGCACAACATCGTTCCCGGCGGCCATGCACATCATGCCAACAACTGAGAACAGGATCAGCGCATAAAATTCGCCATGATTCTCGCGCTCGATCTCGAGATACTTCACCGACATCAGGATCGCGATCGCCGCGCCAGCCAGGAAGAGATAGAAGAAGTAGATCGCGAAACGATCCACCATTATGGAGCCATTGAAGCCCGGCACGATCGATAGCCCGCGCGCTTCCATCCACCTGTACTGGATCTGGATCATTCCCACGGAAATACCGGAAGCAACTACGCCCACCAGCGCCATGAGAGCGTTTAGCCGTTTCTCCTTCGGGCGTAACCAGAGGTCGACAAACAATATGCCGAGGCCGACCAGAGACAACATGATCATTGGCTTGGCGAGCACGTAGTCGTAGCTGGTAAAGAATTGCGCCACGTTAGTTCCCTTCTATTTCCCTTGCGCGGCCACAACCGCCGAATTGGTCTCAGGTAGCGCCGCGGGCGCCGCCGCATTCACCGGCGCCTGTTGCTGTTGCTGCGGATTCCTGATGGTCATTACCAGGTTGTTCACCGGCTTATCGAGGATCTGGAACAGCGGCTTCGGATACAAGCCAATGGCGAATGCCAGGATGATCAGCGGCACGAAGCACGCAACCTCGCGCGGCGTAAGATCAGCCAGGTTCTCGTTCTTCGGATTCGTTACCTTCCCGAAGAACACCCGCTGATAGAGCCACAGCAGATAGGCCGCCGCCAGCACCACGCCCGGTACAGCCCACGCCGCCCAGAACTTGTTCTCCAGGAACGCGCCTTGCAAAATCGTGAACTCACCGATGAACCCGTTCAACAGTGGCAGTCCCATCGACGACAGGAACATGATCATCGTGATCGTCGCGTACACCGGCATCACGTTCGAGATGCCGCCGTACTCGGCGATCTCACGGGTGTGCCGACGCTCGTACAGAATGCCGACAATCAAGAAGAGTGCGCCCGTCGAAATGCCGTGGTTGATCTGCTGAATCACCGATCCGCTCAGTCCCGCCTGGTTCAGGGCGAAAATGCCGAGAGTACAGAAGCCGAGATGGCTGACCGAGGAGTACGCCACCAGCTTCTTCATATCCTTCTGCATCAGCGAAACCAGAGCGCCATAGATAATGCCGATGATTGAGAGCGCAATCAGCCATCCGCGCACTCTATGATCCATCACTACCTGCGGGAAGAACGGCAGCGAAAACCGGATGAACCCGTACGTTCCCATCTTCAACAGCACGCCGGCCAGGATAACGGAACCGGCAGTCGGCGCTTCCACGTGGGCATCCGGCAGCCATGTATGGAACGGGAACATCGGCAC
>CAYWSM010000381.1:0-14637 GCA_964460935.1 uncultured Terriglobales bacterium
AAAGATACAACCTCCCTTTGGTAGGGATCGTTATGCAGAAGAGATTTCTGAAACAATTATTGCTGATGGGCAAGTATTTGCCCGCAAGATTAAACGAAATGGAGTAGCTGTCCCGGCTGAGGCGGATCCCTCGCATCACAGTAATAATGAAAAGACAGCGAGGTTTGACGCCGTCGCGCTGTTTGGACCGAATGTCCCTTTCGAGAACCTTGCTGAGTACTTTCGTATCACGCATGTCGAGCAAACTGGGGACCGTCTGCTCCTGCAATTGGAACGCAATGATCGGCCAGGTGAGATTCCGCACTTTCGGGTGCGAGTCGAAGCGCTTCGCGAAAGTCAAAAGATCGTCCGTTTGGAATATGAGCTCACGCGGGCTACAGACCAATGGATATCCAAAACGATCACGTGCAAGTTCGCCGATGAACAAGGTCATTGGCTTCCCACGCAGATTGTGCTGATTGCAGAATCACCCCGGCGAACAGTTATCGAGCAGCGGAATGAAATAACCTACAAGGAGTTCCGCGTGAACTCCCGGATTCTCACGGATACCTATTGAAAGCCTTTTTTATTGTTTTCCTACTGGCAACCGTAGCAGTTGCTCAAGATAGAGCTACCGCAACGGAAGAGCAGAACCAGACACTCCTGCGAACCATCATCGAGAACAGTTTGAAGGACATTCGTGCGCTGCATAATTTTGTTTATCAACAGTCGTTGACAACACAGAGGACCAAGCCGGGAGATTTTCATGGAGTGTCGGAAGATGTGGTCGAGACGGTGATCGCGGACGGGAAGGTGTTTGCGCGTCGCGTGAAGCATAACGGCCACTTAGAAAAAGAAATGGCGAAAATGAGAGATACTGTTTCCGCTCCGGCGTTTGATGCCGTTTCTGTTTTCGGGCCAGACGTGCCATTTGAGGAACTTGCCGACTACTTCCGGGTGCTAGATGTTGAGCGAAGCCGGGACAGGCTCGTACTAAAGCTGAAGCGGAATGAGAGGCCGGGACCCACACCTGATTTCAATGTGCGGCTTGAGATTGAGCCTGAACGACTGAAAGTGACCGAGGCTCGATACGATTTGGACAAACCAAACAAAGAATTCAGGGCCATTTCGATTATTTGTAGGTTTGTGGCCCAACGGGGGCATTGGCTTCCCGGTTACACGCACTACGCGGCTGAGACGCATCGCAGCATTATGATCGAACGTACAAATAAGATCACCTATAAGGCATTCGAAGTGAACTCGCGGATATTGACGGATTTCAAGTGAATCCGAATGCTTATTCCACTTTTAACGGCGCAGTTACGCTTCCCATGTGGCCGTTCAGGCCGTCACGAACTACAAACCTTACAAGATAATCGCCTTTAGGTAGCTCGATGTTGTTCGCATACGTCAACCCGTGTTCCTTGACCTGCTGCACCTGCGCCGGGTTCAAGTGCGCATCCATCGTGCGCGAGAGTGGCTGCCCGACCGGTGTTCCGTCTAGTTTCTTGGCCTGCACTATGATGTCGCTCATCAGGTGGTTGTTGTCGACCTCATTGATCGCGGCGAAGTCGGCTGGCATGACGATCTCAAAGGCGACATTCTGATTGCCGCTCGCCACAGGAGACTTTTGTTTCCAACGAACAGTGACCGGAATAGCTGTGAAATCAATAGGTGACAGCAATCCAGCCGAAAGATCGTGTTGACGACTCTGCTGTAGGTCGGCAGCAGTAGGCCGGTAGAAGTAGCCTCCGCGGGCACGAATATCGATGCCCTTGCGAAGTGGCTTAACTTGAACTTCGTGCCACTGAATCTTTGCCGCATTCTCCGGTTTGATGTAGTAGCCAATGAGGTAGTAATGAGAAGAGTCATTGGTGGCCTGCTCGAATCCGGCCTTCAGATCATTGCTGCCATAGTATGGTTTGCCGCCCGTCGCTTGCGCAAAGGCTCTCTCCGTGTCATACATTTGCTGCTGTTGGAAACGGCTCCAACGCTGATACTGTCCATCGGTGTTTCGAACGTTTGGACCGAGCAACCCTGGATCGTACATCCCCCTTACGTCGATGGGATAAATAGATACTTGTGCGTCGTTCAAGTCTCGCCAGACACGCAAGTAAAGAGACAACACCTGGTCGAGTCCGGATCGACCGCTGGGAATAGTGGGAGCAGCGCCGGGATCGAGCATCATGTCGTTAGGACTAACATCGAACGGAAAACCTCCCCCGACCCACAAAAGCGATTTGCGGCCCGGGATGGCCGCACAAGCTTGAGCGATCTCATGCATTGCATCCAGGGTGTAGTCCACAGCAAAGCGCCGCTCCATGGACGAAATGTTGAGTTGCAACTGGTTATCGAGTTGCTCAAGGGCAAGCAGGATTGACGCCATTTTGCCGCCCTCTGTGCTGGTCGAAACCATTGCATTCATCATGTTGGGAGAGACTGCACCGCCACCTTCGATTCCTTCATGCATCGTGCGCTCCATCCCGCTGACTATGGTTTCGTGACCGGTCTTCAACTTTGTTAGCGCTTCCGCGAGAACCTTTGGATCAGTAGTGAAATCGGAGATGACGGAAACACCCTTCCGGCTGATCGAATAAACCGCTGTAGGTTCATTGGCGCTTGCTGTTTCGGACAAAAACTGAAGCAGCGCTTTACGAGCCGATTGCTGCTTCAGGGTGGGCATGTTTACCAGGTCAAATACGATAATGGTTACACGACGCGGGCTGTCGAGAGTCCCAGCGTTTACATAATTACTGAATTCACCATTCACGATTGATGACTTTGCTTGCGGTTGTCCAGAAGACGTTGTGATCTCTTCAAAGACCTTAATCTCTTGAGGACGGCGTTGGTCAAGAACCTGGAAGTCCTCCTTCGTAAGCCCGGAGACATGCTGGCCGCTCTTATCTGTTACGACTGTCGGAACGAGAACCAATTCCGTTTGGCTGGTAAATGTAGGAGACGGCTTATCAGAGGACGTTTTTTGGTCAGAAGCTTTCAGGACGAGAGCAGAGAGCGTCAAGAATATGACAATGACAAGTCTAGGACGACTGCGCATAGGAAGGAACCTCATTCGCGCGGAGTATAGACGGAACCATCGACATAGCAAGTGGTTTTACATTCCTTTACAAACCACGGCCGCCTAACTTTAGTAGTTGTTCCCCACTGTGGAAAACAACGCACAAGGAATTATTCTATCTTTAACAGAGCGGTTACGCTTCCCATGTGGCCGTTAAGGCCGTCACGTACCACGAACCGGACCGCATACTCCCCTTTTGGCAATTCCAGGCTACTGACATATGTGAGTCCGTGTTCTTTCAGTTGTTGAACTTGAGTGGGGTTGAGATGTGCATCCATGGTGCGGGACAGTGGTTGACCCACCGGAGTACCATCGAGTTTCTTTGGTTGGACAATAATATCGCTAATCAAATGATTGCTATCCGCTTCGTTAATTTCGGCAAAGTTGGCTGGCATAACTACTTCGAATCCCACTTTTTGCGCTTCGCTGTGCCCGGAAGGAAATTGCTTCCAGCGGATCATCAACGGTATGGCGGTAAAATCAATGGGCGAGAGCAACCCTGCCGAGAGATCTTGTTGACGGTTCTGTTGCAGGTCTGCATTGTTTGGCCGATAAAAGTATCCCCCTCTCGCTCGAATCTCGATTCCCTTACGTGGAGATTTCACTTCGATAGAATGCCATTGGATCTTTGTGGCGTTCTCGGGCTTGATGTAATAGCCGATCAGATAATAGCTTGATGAATCTCGTGTGGCATTCACGAACGCGGCTTTCAGGTCGTTGCTTCCGTAAAACGGCTTGCCTCCGGTGGCATGCGCAAACGTCTGGTCCGTGTCGATAGTTTGCCGATGCTGAGTGAGGAGTGAACGCTCATAGCGGCTTCCGGGATCAATACCACCAGTATTCCGTATGCTCGGGTCCATCAACGTTGGATTTACCATCCCACGAACATCGATCGGATACACACTAACCTGCGCATCATTCAGGTCGCGCCAAAGGCGAGAGTAAAGGGGTCGCACTTCCTCCAAACCTGATCGAGCCGAGGGGTACGTGGGTTGGTCAGCAGGGTATAGCATCATATCCGTCGGGTTGATATCAAACGGAAAGCCGCCCGTTATCCATAAGAGAGCTTTACGTCCAGGAATAGCAGCGCAAGCCTGCGCAATCTGGTGCATACCTTCTAAAGTGTAAGTTACGGTATAACGCCGTTCCATGGACGACATGTTGAGCTGCAATTGAGACGTGAATTGTTCTAGCGCATACCGAATCGTAGCGCCTTTCATCTCATCGCTTACTCCCATCTGCACATTAGACATCAAGTCAGGACCAACCGCAGAGCGAGACCCCCCCATCAACCATTCATGTTCTGTTGGTTCGACGCCCGCAACCTTCATTTGCGTACCAAACTTTAGGCTCTGCAGCGCTTGAGCGAGCACCTTCGGACTGGTGGTAAAGTCCGAGATCACAGAGACTCCCTTCTGGGAGATGGAATACACAGCAGTGGGTTCGCTAGTGCTCGCAGCGTCGGCAAGGAAATCCAAGAGAGCTTTCTTCGCAGACGATTGTTTTAGCGTCGGCATGTTGATGAGATCGAAGACGATGATGGTCAACCGCTGGGGTTCATCGCTTTTGGTATTCACATAGTTGTTGAATTCGTCCTTGGAACTATGGATTGATGTTTGTGGTGTTTGAGCAGAAGTCTTTATCTCCTCAAAAAGCTTGATCTCCTGAGGATGTCGTTCGTCAAACACCTGGAAATCGTCTTTTGTCAGATCAGGAATATGATCGCCCTTGCTGTCTGTTACGACAGCTGGTACGAGAACCAGTTCGGCCTTGCTTTTGATAGTTGGAGCTTGGTTATCTGAGGTCTTAGGTTTGTCGTTGGCCGCGAGTAGAGCACTACAAGAGAGAAGCACGATTATAGGAGTCTGTACCAGTACACGGCTCATGAAAGTCTCCACAAAACAGCAAGAGTATAACGCGAACTCTATTCTTACTTTCGCTTTGTCGAGAGATTTCCAATTTTGGAACAAGGGTATCAAATCAATATTCCGCAGGTTGGAGCCAATAATGCTACCTGCGGATCATTATTCGAGAAGCAAGACGCTACAAGAAATAGTGATCTCGAGCGGTTGCACGCATCATCCATCAGGTTTGCTTGAGCCGAAACGAATGCGCGGAAAATGTGATACAAGAGAGTGCATCGTTTGGATGTGTTCATTGGTGCAACACGTACAACGGAAGTCACTCGTGAAACTTCTAATAGTGGGCCCGGTGCTTTGTCCGGGGAGCGGGAGGAAATGTGCAGAATTGGAAAAAGGTGGTAATCGGAGGATCGGTAGCCGCAGGCGCTTTGCTGTTGTTGAAGGGGAGACGTTCTGCGGGAGCGGCGCTTACGACTGCGGGATTGGTGTTGTTAGCATCCGAATACCCAGACCAGTTTGAGCACTTCTGGGAGAACGCTCCTGACTACATAACCCGTGGATCACAGATCTTCTCCACGGTGCAACGAATCGCAGAGCGCTTCGCCGATGAGGCGTCTCGCCGTGGAGTGTCGGGAGCACTGCGAGAGGTGGGTTCCGACTACATCGGATAACTGTACAAAGTGAATTCGGCGCAGTCGGTGCTACGGCTTGCTGCCTTTCGCCCGTTCACTCGCCCGTGGACTGAGCGTTTAATCTGGTATTTCCCGTCATCGTCAGGGTGAATCGTTCCTTTTCGGCGGCATCGATCAGAGATGCGAATTTCGCGAAGTCGGCGTAACGTCCCGGGGTGACCACCTGCACTGGGATTTCGAACTCACGAGTCACTTCGAAAGTATTGTCTCCCAACTCACGTGAAGCCAGCCTGTAACTCCCAAAGCTGTTGCGAAGGTTCGCACCATCGATGCGATGGGCGAGACGAGCCCCTGCTGGAAGGGAAATACGGAACGTCGTCAATTCGCTGAGCGGTGTGTCAACGTAGAGCGGAAGTCGTCGGGATTTTGAACGGACGTACATCTGGTGCAGTCCCAGAGCAGGCGCCAACTGATTGATGTCAACTCGGCTGCTAGAAACATCGATAAACCGAGGCACGCGGCAGCTTAGTACGACCTGCAATGGCGCGGCCAGATTATGCGCATTGCGGACTTCTCCGTGAACATCGTTCGCCCCATTGAAAATCCGATTCGCCATGTTGCGGAAGAACTGCGGGCGATCGCCGGCTTCCGTTGCTGCCAGCGTAGAGCGCATTTCGGCGCTGCGCCAGGAACCTAACGTGATCGTTATATTGGCGTTCAGGTCGCCAGTATCGGTCAGCCTAAGATTTCCGGCGGCCGTGCTCTGTTCGGTTTGGCGGCTGCTGAAGGCGATCAATGGAGTAGACGACCGGTCGTCCATAAGAGGAACCAGCAAGGCTTCCCGCCGGTCCAGCCGTGGACTGACTCCGCCGAATGTCATGCCGGAGGTTTCCATATCAACCACCGTCGATTTTCCGGAGAAGGGAAATGTGACCCGCACCAGCGGGCGCGTAAATGCTCCGGCGGAGATAACCGGTATCGGAGCGCTCAGGTCGCGAGCGAGCACAAGGTCTGCCGAAAGGCCGGCGGCACGTGCGAGAGCGAGCAGGGTGACGGAGCGGTTGCCCTCGCCCATGGCTAGCGAATCCTCCGCCGAGGTGACGTTGTCGTCTGCGAAGGATGACTGATCGTCGTGAATTCGATCGCTGACGAAGGTGTAAATTTTGAGTAGCTTCTGCTCGGAGGGCAACTCGTCGGCGTTGAGGGATGCCAGCGTTGCTGTCACTCGCGGGCCAATACGCGCGGCCCGGATCAGTTGCTCACGATAGCGGTCACGAATGTCGGCCCAGCCGTTTTCGGGAATGTTGTAAATCCTGACCGTCGGCAGGGTTTCTCCTACAGCTACGGACGGCTCTTCCACAGAGCGTGCCAGATCCTGCTGTTCCCAAATCTGTATGCGTTCTCCATTTTTTAAACTTGCCGTTGCTGCGGGCGCACCGCTGAGTTGGCGGGACGTAACTGGGACAGCTTCTGGCGTGAGCGCCACAAAACGAGCTTCTGCCACGGGCATGGAAAACGAGCCAAATGTGAAAGAGAACTGCTTCTGATGCTGCTCGATTCCGCCTTGGGAATAATGGATGACATATTCCTGTTCGATAGTGTCGCCAGGACTGAGAGCAGGCATCGAGATAGTGTTCTTGAGCCTGCTGAATTCAGGTTCGGCAATTCCTCCATCGCGTTTCAGCGTTCGCAGCTCCAGGATGTGTGCGTCGTCGGGAATCGAGACTTCGCCAAACTTGTCGACCCCATCGCGCGTGATGATGCGGATTAAACGATGGACGTAGACAAAGACAGAACCATCAGGTTGAAGTTGCGAAACCTTATCGTGGACCAGCGTCACCGCCGGAATTCCGGCATACCTGGCTGCGGTCGGTTCTTGCGCGATAGCCAATGCGTTGCGCCGGTACGGCAAGTAGAACGCGCTCGATTCCTCGAAGTCACTGAACCGCGGATTGTCGATATCTGCAATAACCAATTCGTTAGCGGGAGCCTTGGCGAGTCGCCGAAACTGGTCTGAATTCGGCGCCAGGCGACTCAGTGCCTCGGTTGCGCGATGCGCCTCTTCGGTCTTGCCGGCCAGCGCCAATTCTCGTACAAGCAGCAGATGGGCATCGCGAGAATACGGATTTATATTGACCAGCTTTGCGGCGGCCTGTGTTGCTTCGGCATGTCTGCCGGATGAACTCAGCAGCTCGGTATAGGCGGTCGATCCCGGAGCGCAGCCGTCTACTCGTGGCTCAAGGGCGTGTGCCTTTTCGTACTGTTCATGCGATGCGTAAAACCTGTGCGCATGCAAAAGATTGTCGCAAGTGGGGCTCGCCGCAACTTCAGCGTCAATTGCCGATATCGCATCGACGGTCCAGTTCCGTGGAATGGCAATTTCCGCCCGGAGCCGTTGAGCTGCGGCAAAGCGAGGGTGCGCTTCTGTAACGCGCGTGATTCGCCGCCACGCTTCATCGACATGGCCGTTGTCGTTGGCGTTCTTCGCCAGCAGATAGTCCGCCTGGGAAGCATCGGGGGCGAGTTTGAGCGTTGCAGTCAGGAAGGATGCTTCTTCGGGAGCATCGTCTGCAACTTGACCCCACAACTGCGCAAGCAGGTAATCGCCGGCGGCAAACGGCTGCTCGTCTTGAAGTCGGACGATCGCACTTTCGTAGTCACCACGACGATATGCGAGCAGAGCATTGAGATAAGCGCCTTCCAACATGCTCGCCTGGTCGGTGCCAAGGCGCAGAGTTGCTTGCTGCCCTAGCACGCCGGAAAGCAGAGAAACCCTGATAGGGAGCGCATCCGGAACGAACTTCATGAGCAGGACGTGACGTCCAGCCGAAAGGTCAATCGACACAGAGGCGACGTCCGGCGCAGTGCGAAAGCGATTGTCTTTCTTGAGTACGCATTTGCCATCGACAAAGACCTGCAAGGTTCCAGCGGAATCCACGCGCAACGTCCGTTTCGTAGCCTGATCTACGCGCAATTCCGCAGAGGCGTAAAACACGCCTGTGTGCGGGAAATAGTCCGGCAGGACAAAGGCTCCGTTCTCGTAACGCACACGTTCGACCGGATGCTCAGCAGATGACTGGCCTTTCAGCAAATCAGTTTCTGGTGCAAACGATCGGTCGAAGTCGGCGTTACTGTACGCGCCAAAAGGCCCTGCCACTCGCCAGTCGGTAATCAATCCGGCGGCGTGGGACGCATCGAGCAAAGATAAGTTGGGAACGCCTTCTGCCGCGGCCTGAACGAGCGCACTGCGCAGGTCCACTGCATAGGGAGAACCTGCCGCGATCAAATGCTGGATCTGTGGCACGATTTCGAGGAACTGAGCGGTGTTTCCCGCGAGATCGAGAATGTGAGTAGCGGCGATCAGGCCACGCGGGTCCGGACGGTCTCGCAGAACTCGGCAGAGCTGAATTGCCGATTCGAGCGACACCTCTGTGTCAGCCCTCAAAGCCGCTGCTTGCCTGCGCAGGAACAGCAACTCTGGATCACCAGGGTGCGCCTGAAGGCCCTTCTGAGTCTCGTTTAGCGTGGCCGAGAGATCGGAGCGAAGGAAGAACGCAGCACGAGCTTCCGAGGCAGCATCAACTCTGGTTGATTGCGAGTTGCCGTGAGACTCGCGGGCGTTTGCCGAAGCGAGCAGGGAGAGACAAACAACGGCGGCTGCCAGCTTAAATACCACGTTACTAGATTCTAACCCGCCAACCGGACCTTGATTTCCTGATGGAACGCTTTTTCCACATTTTGGCAGAACTCTCGAAACCCACCGTATTCAGCCGGCTGAATACGCAGCTTGCGGAACTGTACCGACGTGCTGACGATCAGTTCATGTCCGCGCAGTTCGTACCGGATCAATGCGGTGCCATAGGGAGTATCGTAGTGCCAATCGTGCGGCACCTGTTCGATGTTGGCATTCTGTGGAATCGTGAAGTGCAGCTCTTCTTCCGTGGTCCATGGAGCTGGCAGTTGTAACTCCTCCGTTCGGGAGACCAGCGGAGCCAGCGAATCGACATAGCGATGTGGCAGCCAGGAAGGAACAAGTTCGAGCGACTTCTGGCCGTCGAAAGTATCCAGCGATCCGCTGAAGTTAACGTTGATGTCGTGCTCCAGGTCGTGGGTGCCGTCCACGTGCACCGAATCCACCTTTACGCTCGGATAGACCTGCGCAAGATTAGCGCGCACGGTGTCCCGCTGGCGTTCCGCAACCTCGTATTCGCGACGCAGACCCGGAGCATCTTCGCCACGGGTGTAAGCCGATCCGCTGAATACGATTTTGCCGTCGTTCTGCACTTCGGCTCGCACGACGCGATGCGTGTAGTTCTGCATCGGCAACGTTACAGGAATCCGCCGGAGCCTCGCTTGGCCGTTGAGATTGACTGTCAGAGCCATGGCGCCTTGATCATCAAGAGGAAGCTCGCGAAACCCTGCATATTCTGCTGTGCCGTCGAGCCAGAGGTCGTATTTCGGGATGTAAGCCACGGCGTGGTTGAAGACCGAGATGGTCGTGGCCTGATTGCTCACGTCGCCGAGTTTGCGCGTACGGACCAGTGCCAGGTCCGCGTCGATACCAGCGGCGCGCATCAGAGCAATCATCAGGCTGGCCTTGTCTTTGCAGTCGCCGAAGCGGCGGGCGTAGACCTGCGAAACCGGATATGGCTTGTAGCTGTAGATCCCGAACTCCATCGCCACGTAATGCGTGTTGCGTACGACAAATTCGTGGATGGCTCGAATCTTCTCGATTTCCGTAGTCGAGTTTTTTGTGATCCGTGCCAGTACGTCGCGGAGGTTCGAATCCAGCGAGAACTGAGGCGCGATCATCTCCGCGTACCAGCGGCCGAGCTGAGTCCAGTCGGCAAACGTCGAGATGCTGATGTAAGGTGCAATTTCGGTGAGCGACGGTCCGCGCGGTTCGTTGGGGAGGGCCGCAATATCACGCATCTCCCAGCGGTAGGTTGTCTCTCCATTGTTGGTCGAGACTTTCCCCGCTGTCATGTGCTCCTGCACGATGTTCAGCGGACGCGAAGAGGGTGCAACCAATACATAGCGGTGCAGTTGCTGGGGCAATCCGTTCTGGAACGCAACCAGTGTGCCGAAGTAATTTCCGTACGGATTCACGTTAGACTTCGGCGAAATGCGATAGTCCAACTCGATCACATCGCCCTTCTGGAGAGAAGGGAAGCGGAAGCTCCGCGAGCGAGTGTCGTAGTACATGGAAATGTTCGCATCGGCAACCGAGCTCTCGCCTTCATCCTCGGCATTCACGACGCGGCCATCACGCGTGTAGACACGCGCATGAACCACGCTTAACTGCTGCGAGGTTTCGCCATACTGGACGCACCGATTGCTGTAATCCCGCGCTCCGCGCTGGTTCGCAATATAGAAGATCTGCTGCACGTGCTGGATTGTCTGTCCGTTCGGAAGCATGCGATCGACAGTCACATCCGCCAGCGTGATTACGTTGGAGTTTCCCGCGGGAGGCGTACGCTGTGCACTCGCCGCTAGTTGCGCCGGATTTTCGAGATACGGTGCATCGACATCAACCGTAGCGGCCGTGGGCGGCAGATGAATGCGGATATCATTGCGAGCCGCAAGTTCCAGTTCCGCGCGCGAACGTTCGGCATCGCCCGCGAATGCCAGCAGGTTTGCGTAGCGCACTTGCAGTTGCGGATTGTCGCTCGAATTGGCCATAGCGGCAGCGCCTTCGAGTCCCGCCTGGTCATTCGCAAACTTGGCGAGATCGAGTTTCGCATTCACGTCGTTCGGATTCAGTCGCACCGCAGCCTTGGCGAGCACGCGCAGAGTAGCCGCATCGCCGCGCGCTTGCGCCATTTGTACCAAGGCTGCCCTCACTGTTGCGTCGTCAAAGCTGAGTTTCCAAGCCTCGTTTAGGAGTGTCGTGGCACGATCACTCAATCCTGCTTCCTGGTAGCGGATGCCAAGTTCGCGCTGCAACCAGATCGAGTGAATTCCGCTTGCTTCCAACTTTTGATACTCCGCAAGTGCAGCGGACGTCATTCCCGCCGAAGAGTAAAGATCGGCGAGACGCTTACGAAGGACGTAATCCGTGGGGTCGTGCGAAATCGCCTGACGCAGCAGGTCGCGAGCTTTCTCGAGTTGACCGCGGTTGTTGTAGTAATCGGATAGTTCGCGCAATGCCTCAGCATTGTTCGGATCAAGGGCCAAAGCTTTGTTCAGAGCCGAAAAAGTGCAGCTCTCGTCGTCGCACTCCCGCGCGGCTGCGAGCCAACGCTCGGGAGAAGGAGCCAAAGCTGCTACGGTCTCGCGCCGATCAAGATCACCCCTCATGCCACGGATTGCAGCGATATCGGCGTAGTCATCGAGTGCACGGGGCGCTTTGGTTTTCGCCGCGGCTTCCGCTTCGGTTAAAAGAGCGGTAACTGGAACCTGTTCAGTGGCGTGAACGGCTCCGTTGACCCGGCTGGCATCAGCCGCGAGCGGCATACCTTCTCCCGCCGGATGCGTAACCCGCAATGCAAACTGGCGATCCGATTTTGACTGTAGCTCCAGGGCGATGACATTCCAGCCCAGCCTGAGCGTCCCTCCCGCCGAATGCTGATCGAATGCGACCGCAGTACCATCAGCAGAATTCTTCAGGAGCGCGCCATTCACGTACAGCGCAGACGGTCCCACGGAACTGAAGCGAACCGCAGCCGGCTGCGTGATATCGCTGTAAACGGCCGTCGCGACACATACCGTCTCATCGCTACTGCCCACTAAAACATTCGCGAGCGGAGCAGAGTTCAACCGCGTGCGATGAGCGATGTCGTCCAGCTTCTCGGGATTGCATTTGCCAGTCCCGACCGAGTTCCAGTCCGTCACGAAACCAAGGGCTGTGGTGATCTGCTTGAGATCATCGAAACGTGCTTCGCTCAAAGCGATCTTTGCGAGTTTCCACTTCGCCTCGTCGCGGACGAGGGGTGTTTCCGTCGCGTCGTTCGCTACTCGCGTGAGCTCGTCTTTGATCTGAGTGGGATTGTTGACGAACTTACGCAGGTTCAGAAGGCGGTCGAGCAGGACAATCTTTTCCGGATTGGTGCTTGTCGGCCACTGAGCAAGGGTCGAAGAAATCTTGGCATCGTACGGATTCGCGGCGAATGGAGCGCTTTGTCCGAAGCAGGAACATACAAAAGCCGCGATCAGAACAAAGAGAAAGAACGAAGTGTGGCGCTGGCTGAGCCAATTCATCGTGTTGCAATCACACAGGCCCCCCGCCGAGTTTGCGGCGGGGAGCCAACCCGGGTGAATCTGTCGCAACCGCCCGCTCGCCATTTCCCCCAGAAATTTACGTGCTAACGGTTAGGACCGAAACTCTATTGGGCTGTGTATGGGTAGCAGTATGGGGGCGGACAGGGACTTCTAAAATGAAGGTAAATTCCTAAGAGCCTTGGGATAAGACCTTAGGATTGCGTTACTCTCGGCGTAATTCCAGGACACGTCTATCAGCGATTCCGGCCAGAGCAGTTGTCGGGCTGACATCCGCAGTTGGGAGCCTTTCATCTCAGCAGTCGGGAGGCGGCCGTGTTAACAGCCCGCATACGGGTCTCTCTCCTTTTGGCTGCATTCGCACTCGTCACTACGCTTGCTTACGCCCAGTCCGATGACTGGCACTTCTCAAGCGAAGGAGCCAAAGCACTATTTGCACGATCTGTTTTTGCCCATGGCTATATGCACGGCTATGAAGAAGGTTTCCACAACGGGGACGTTGACCTTCAGATGGGGCGCGCATTCCGCGAGATCAAGAGCCAGGAGAAGTACAAGAAACCGTGTGGATACCGGAACGAATTTGGCGACCACGGCCGATTCGACTCCGGTTATCGGAGGGGCTACGCCGTCGGATACATCGATGCCTACGCCGGACGAGCTTTCCGGGCAATGCAACTGGTGCGGTTAGCCAACGCAGAGAAATGGCCTACCTCAAAAGATGCTCCCGATGAACAATTTGACCGCGCATTTATCTCCGGATACAACGCCGGTCGGCAATTGGGATTACAGGAGGGCCGCGGCGACGCCAAGACAGAGGCATTAGATTCAGCAGCTTGCCAGTCCAAACTGCAACATGCGAAGGCCGGGCCGGAATACTGCACTATGTATCAGAATGGTTACCAGGTCGGATATTCGGACGGCTACGACAACCAGCGTGAAGCGGGACCAGTTTTTGCCCGGAAATAGGTTACTTTTTCCTCCGTAAGTACATTGTCCTGAGGTACAGTGTCCATTCGGACTTTGGCTGCTTGGCGATTACGCGAAATCGCCCTATGCTTGCCTAGTACTTCAGGAGAATCTATGAAACCGGCACCGGCACGCAAACCCAAGATCAAAATAGCTGTCGTCGAGACGGACCCACTCCGCCTGATTGGACTGCGGGCACTGTTCGATACGGAATCCGACTTCGAAATCTCCGCGACCACTCTTACCCAGATCGCCAATCAACCCGCGGTCGATATTATCCTGCTGGGCGCGCAGACAGGCCAGAACCTGTTTGACGTCATGGCGGGCCTGAAAGCAGCGCGCCCCGATCTGCGGATTATCGTGACGGGCACAGGCGCGGACGACGAGTCCATCCTGAAAGCCGTTGCCGCCGGAGCCAAAGGCTACGTCGACGAAGCTGCCAGTCCGGAAGAATTCATTCAGGCGATTCGGATTGTGAATCAAGGTTCGGTTTGGGCGCCGCGCAGGGTGCTGTCGATGTTCATCGAACGCGTAACTTCGACGCCAGGGCGGATTTTCCCTGCGGGACGCGTTACCTTCACGGATCGCGAAAAGCAGGTTCTTGAACTGCTGGTTGCGGGCAGATCGAATAAAGAAATCGGGTCAGTGCTAGGCATTGAAGAGCGCACCGTGAAGGCCCACGTAGCCAAGTTGATGCGCAAGGTCGGCGTGCAAAACCGCATTGCGCTGTCGGTCCATGCGATCACGCACTCGCTCGTTAGTTCCAAGTAGCGGGTCGGACTAGTCCCCTCGGTCGATAGACCTATGTAACCTTGAGCAAACCGGGTGGGGGACGCATACTCGTACTCACCTACCACAGAACCTGGGAGACGGGGGCTGGATATCCGA
This sequence comes from uncultured Terriglobales bacterium, assembly GCA_964460935.1. GTDB lineage: Bacteria > Acidobacteriota > Terriglobia > Terriglobales > Acidobacteriaceae > DATMXP01. Next base: position 14,622 of record CAYWSM010000381.1, read on the forward strand.
ACGAGGGTCACGGATT
>CAYWSM010000382.1:0-8495 GCA_964460935.1 uncultured Terriglobales bacterium
GCGCACATGGTCTTCCGGTTGGTCGATGTAAATCTCGAACCAGTCGTTGATGCGCTCCGTTACCGGACGTCGCGGCGGAAGCTCGCGTTTGTGTTCCAGGAAACCTGTTACTTTGCCCATTTGCTTGTATCTCTCTCGTTAGCGTCCTGCGGCAATCGCCGGTGTAGTTGACTGTGCGTAAACCGGAACTTCTGATCGCGGAATGCCAAGTACGCGCTTGTAATCGTGCGGGAAAACCTTCAAGAACTTGCCGGCCAACTGTGCCCAGTTCTCGAGTATGTACTTACCGCGTTTGCTTCCGGTCAAAGCAACATGCTTCTCGACCAACTGGCGAACGGTCTCAGTATCCTGATGGTCGAGCGGATCGAGATCGACACCTGCAAGATTGCAGCGCTTCTCCGCTAAGTCGCCAAGCTCATCGAGGACATAGGCCATTCCGCCGCTCATGCCCGCCGCGAAATTCCGCCCGGTTTTGCCGAGCACGACAACCGTTCCGCGAGTCATGTATTCGCAACCGTGATCGCCAACGCCTTCTACGACCGCCGTTGCACCGGAGTTGCGAACCGCGAAGCGCTCGCCTGCAACGCCGTTGAAGAACGCTTCGCCCGTCGTTGCGCCGTACAGTGCGACGTTGCCGATGATGATGTTCTTTTCGGGCTCGAAGGTCGATTCGCGCGGCGGATAGACGATCAGACGCCCGCCGGAAAGTCCTTTGCCGACGTAATCGTTGGCATCACCTTCGAGTTCGAGAGTGATGCCGTGCGCGAGAAATGCTCCGAAGCTCTGTCCGGCCGAACCCTGAAAGTCGAATTTGATGGTGTCTTCCGGAAGTCCCGCGGCTCCGTAGCGGCGAGCGACTTCCCCGCTCAGCATCGTGCCGACCGAACGATGCACGTTGCGGATCGGAAGACGAAGATGTGTTGGCTGGCGCGTCTCGAGCGCTTCGCGTGCATAGTCGATTAAACGGTAATCAAGCGACTGATGTAATCCGTGATCCTGCGCCTGCGTGCAACGGCGAGAGACGCGAGCAGGCATTGGCGGATTGTAGAGAATGCTACTGAAGTCGAGTCCACGAGCTTTCCAGTGATCGATCGCGGGCTTCACTTCGAGCATGTCGATGCGCCCGACCATCTCGTCGAAGGTGCGGAAGCCGAGTTGCGCCATATGCTGACGAACCTGTTCGGCGAGGAAGAAGAAGAAGTTGATGACGTGTTCGGGCTGGCCTTTGAATTTTGCTCGTAGCCGCGGATCCTGTGTCGCAATGCCGACTGGACACGTGTTCAAGTGGCACTTGCGCATCATGATGCACCCCATCGAAATCAGCGGCATGGTGGCAAAGCCAAACTCTTCGGCGCCAAGCAACGCCGCGATCACAACATCGCGTCCGGTTTGCAGCTTACCGTCGGTTTGCAGGCGAACACGCGAGCGCAGGTCATTCATCACGAGAACTTGCTGCGTTTCCGCCAAGCCAAGCTCCCACGGAATTCCAGCGTGCTTGATGGAACTGAGCGGAGCAGCGCCGGTTCCGCCTGTATCGCCACTAATAAGGATGACGTCCGCGTGCGCTTTGGCCACTCCGGCAGCAACGGTGCCAACGCCAACTTCAGCGACAAGCTTCACCGAGATGCGCGCTTTTGGACTGACGTTCTTCAGGTCATAGATCAATTGCGCGAGATCTTCGATTGAGTAGATGTCGTGATGCGGTGGCGGGGAAATCAATCCAACGCCGGGTGTCGAGCGGCGCACGCGCGCAATGTTCTCGTCGACCTTGTGCCCCGGAAGTTGGCCGCCTTCTCCGGGCTTCGCGCCTTGCGCCATCTTAATCTGGAGTTCATCGGCATTGACGAGGTATTCGGCTGTGACACCGAAGCGGCCGGAAGCAACCTGCTTAATCGCGCTGCGCCGGTCATCAGTGAAGCGTTTCTCGTCTTCGCCGCCTTCGCCCGTGTTCGATTTGCCGCCGATGCGGTTCATCGCCTTGGCGAGAGTTTCGTGCGCTTCCTGGCTGATGGAGCCAAACGACATCGCACCGGTTGCGAAGCGACGAACGATTTCACTCGCTGGTTCGACTTCCTCGATCAGAACCGGATTCCGCGACTTCTTGAATTTCAGCAGACCGCGAAGATTCGATAGCCGCTCATTTTGATTGTCGATGTAATCCGAATATTCCTGAAACGTTTGGAAGCTGTCCTGACGGACGGCATGCTGAAGCTTGCTGATGGTGAACGGATTCAACAGGTGGCGTTCGCCGCCAGTACGATAGGCGTAGTTGCCGCCAACCGCGAGTTCTGTATCGAAATCGTTAATCGGCTTGAAGGCATGCTCGTGCTTCATCTGCGCTTCGCGCGCGATCACGTCTAGACCGATGCCTTCAATGCGCGAGGGAGTTCCAGTGAAGTACTTCTGCACCAGCGACTTGTTTAGGCCGAGCGCTTCAAACACCTGCGCGCCGCGATAACTCTGCAAGGTCGAGATGCCCATCTTCGAGAAGGTCTTGAGCAGGCCCTTGTTAATGGACTTCTTATAGTTCTTCAGCGCCGTAGCAAAGGTCTGCCCTTCCGACAGATAGCCGCGATGGGCAAAGTCTTCGAGCGTTTCGATCGCGAGATACGGATTGACGGCACTCGCGCCATAGCCGATCAGCAAAGCAAAGTGCATGACTTCGCGCGGCTCGCCGGATTCGACAACCAGCGCGCATTGCGAGCGCGTGGATTCGCGTACAAGATGATTGTGAACCGCAGTCAGCGCCAGCAGGCTCGGGATCGGCGCATACTCTCCGTCCACGCCGCGGTCAGACAAAATCAAAATCGTGTAGCCCGATTTGAGCGCGAGTGACGCACGGCGGCAGAGCGTGTTGAGCGCTTCCTGCAATCCTTTTTCGCCGTGAGATACGCGATAGAGCGTTGGCAACGTTGTTGCCAGGAAATCGCCCTTCGACACGCGACGCAGACATTCCAAATCTCGATTGGTCAGCATCGGATGATCGAGACGCAGCGTGTGCGCGTTGATCGGCTGCTCGTCGAGGATGTTGCGCTCCTGCCCGATGTAGCTGATCAGCGACATCACCATCTCTTCGCGGATGGGATCAATCGGCGGATTCGTTACTTGCGCAAACAACACCTTGAAGTAGTTGAACAGTGACTGCGGCTTATCGGAGAGACACGCCAGTGGCCAGTCCGCACCCATTGATCCGACCGGCTCCTGGCCGTCAATTGCCATCGGCAGCAGGATCGTCTTCAAATCTTCATCGGTGTAGCCGAACATGCGCTGGCGGCAGATGATGCTTTCCTGGTCGGAGCCCATCACGCGGAACGGTTCCGGCAGATCTTCCAGGCGGATCTGCTGTTCTTTCAGCCATTCGCCATAGGGCTGACGCTTTACCAACTGACCTTTGATGTCTTCGTCGGAAACGATGCGGCCCTGTATGGTATCGACGAGGAACATTTTTCCGGGCTGTAGACGGCCGTTGATGCTGATGTTCTCGGGCTTGATCGGCAGCACACCGGTTTCAGACGCCAGCACTACAAGGCCATCGTCGGTCACGACGTAACGAGCCGGACGAAGTCCGTTGCGGTCAAGCGTGGCGCCGATCACGCGGCCGTCGGTAAAGGCGATCGCCGCAGGTCCATCCCATGGCTCCATGAGAGAAGCGTGATACTCATAGAAGTCGCGCTTTTCGGCGCTGGTGTGCTCGGACCAGGCTTCGGGAATCATCATCGCCATGGCGTGCGGAAGAGATCGTCCGGATTGCACGAGCAGTTCGAGCACATTGTCGAAGTTCGCGGAGTCGCTGCCGCCAGCCTGCACGATGGGAAACAGTTTTTTGATGTCGTCGCCGAACAATTCGCTGGCCAGTGTGGACTGGCGGGCGAACATCCAGTTGACGTTTCCCTTTACCGTATTGATTTCGCCGTTGTGGGCAACGTACCGATAGGGGTGCGCCAAGTGCCACGTAGGAAACGTGTTGGTTGAGAAGCGCTGATGCACCAGGCATAACGAACTGGTTACATCGGGATCTTTCAATTCCTGATAAAAATTGGCGATTTGTGGCGCAAGCAGCAGGCCCTTATAGACGATGGTGCGGGCAGAGAGCGACGGGATGAAGAACATCCCCTTGTGCTGCATGTCGGTGGCGGCAATTTCATTCTCGATGCGGCGGCGGACGACATAAAGCTTGCGCTCAAAGGTATCTTCATCCATTCCGGAGGCGCGGCCGAGGAAGACCTGCTGTATATAAGGTTGCGAGGTACGGGCAACACGGCCGATGGCATCGCCATCAACTGGCGTATCACGCCAGCCGAGAACTGAGAGTCCCTCTTCGCGAGCTACGCGCTCTATGACACCCTCGCACTGAAGACGGTCCGGTTTCTCAACCGGAAAGAACACCATGCCAACGCCGTACTCTCCGGGATTCGGAAGACGAAATCCGAGAGCCGAACATTCACGGGTAAAGAACTGGTGCGGAATCTGGATCAGCAGGCCGGCGCCGTCGCCGGTGTCGGCGTCGCAACCGCAAGCGCCGCGGTGTGTGAGGTTGATGAGGACCTGGATTCCCTTGACGATGATGTCGTGCGACTTTTCGCCCTTGATGTTGGCGACGAAGCCGATACCACAAGCGTCACGTTCATTGTTTGGATCGTAGAGGCCTTGAGCATTGGGAAATCCGTAACATTGGCCAGCTTCACTCATCTTGTCCCTTTTCCCTCACCAGTGGCACACGTATCAGGCGACCTGAACTTTGCCTGACGAAATTGCCGCAGTTTCTTTAATACCTGTCGTTGGACCGGGAAGTACAACTCATACTTTCGATGGGAGCTATGCGAAATTTGGGACAGGAACTGGGCAACGTGCCGGAACTACGCGGGTGGGCAACTGGAAGAAATAGGCTCTGACTTCCGCACCGCTACAACTCCCTTGCCGGTGCGCTGGAGCGTAAGCGTTTCACAACATTGGGCGCAAAGCCAGAAAGCCTCCATGAGAGGAAGGTTCGGAGAATGAGGGCTGGCGTCTTTAGGAAAATGAAAGAGCCTTCCTGACCGGAAATAGAGGAAAGGATTCGAACAGATTTCATTGGCGCATTTGCGTAGCACGCCTAAGGTATTCAGCAACTTACCCTCCCCCTGTATTAGAAATTGCTGAGAAAAGAGATTTCCCAGGGTGTGCAAAACTTCGCACACCTGTAAGGCACCGGAATCGGAGCGCCTTTTGAAATCCAGTGAAAAGTTCAGCTTTGTGCCACGGGCATTCATTCCATTTTGGGAATCGCTGCTCATAGCTGGCCATTCCGGTAAGCCCTTCCAGTGGAATCGGTTGCATCAATCCTCGAAAGGCAGCGTTAATTACCTTTCCCGAACCGGCAATAACTGGCTGCCTATCCAGGTTTATGTGGCAAAGCGATTGCACTATTAGTGAATTTCAGAAGGCGTATGTATGGTCGGTTTGCAGGCATTGGCACCATCTCTAAAGCGGCGGTTCCATAAGCTTTTTGGTCCCAAAATCGAGATCATCTGGATACGAGGTCCAGAGCTCGATTTCATCGAAGGCGATCTGGCGTGGATCGAAGATGTCATTTTCGAGATGGCGGTTCGTGCCCGGAATGCCATGCTTTTTGGCGGACGATTGGTGGTGGAATGGGCGAATATCCAACTAGACGAAGTTGTTGACGGCTTATCGCAACCTCGCCCGGGACGATACGTGATGTTTGAGATGACATGCCTGCGACAGGATCCGGCGTTGTTAATGGAAACGGATCACACGGGACGCGTGACGGCCTTCCCCGAGGAGTGGCTGCAATGCGATTTTGTGCAGGCGCAATCTTTGATTCGGTCGCACGGCGGGGAAATCTGCGAATACAATGAACCTGGCCGCGCACTGACGATACGCGCGTTTTTCCCGAGTGCGAAAGACGAGTTTGCTACAGTGAATTTGCCAGAGGGTACCCCATTGAAGCCGCACCGCATTTTGCTGGTAGAAGATGAGAATTACGTTCGCGATGTAGCTTGTGAAATCCTGGAATCCGAAGGATATGAAGTTATCACTGCCCGGACGGGAAGCGAGGCGCTGGAAATCGTGCAACAAAACGGCCCCGTACAACTGCTGCTAACCGACGTGGTGATGCCTGGAATGAATGGGCACGAACTCGCCGAGAAGTTGAGTTCTTTGCATCCAGGGCTGAAAACGATTTACATGTCGGGCTACACCGAGGGTGTTCCGGTGATTTCCAGTTGTCTCGAGACGGATCGGGTATTCCTCCAAAAGCCGTTCACACTTGAGCATCTGACCACGAAGGTCAAGCAAGTGCTCAACCTGCAGCCGGCATAGTTCAGCTCAGGCGGAACATCACCGTTACGAGTTTGCGCACGTCGTTCAGGTAACTTTTGACCTCGAACGACACATGCTCCCAACGGAGCATCTTCGCTGCGGGCCATTCATCCCGCAGAATCTCCAGCAGGTAGCCGTTCTCTTCCGCTAAGTTCTCCGCATAACCGTAGCCCAATCCGTTCGCTCGACAAATCCGGTCGCACAAGCTCACCAGCGCAATCATCGGGCGGTGGATCGCGAACTGCGAAAGCCGATGGTGATATTGAACGACTTCGGTTAGCAGTGGGGTGAATCTCCATTTGCCGGCGAGCAAACTGCCGGTATCGCGTGGGTACATCCCCAGGACGATTCCTCGACCTCATGCAAGGGAATGTTGTTCTGCTCAGCCGTGCGTAACGCGGCTGATAGTTCTTTGGGGAAAAGCCTCAAGTTCACGATCAAGCCGATGTCATGGAGCAGTCCTGCGAGATAGGCTTGTTCGGGATCGGCCACTCCGATGCGCTTGGCAAGTTTGCGCGCGACGAGAGCGCAGGCGAGCGAGTGTTCCCAGAAGACGGCGGGATTGTTGCCCTCCTGGTCAGAGGGAATCAGTTTCAGCACGCAACAGGAAAGGGCGATATCGCGCATGCGTTGCAAGCCGAGTGCAACGACGGCGGCACGGACATTTGTAATGGACTGCCAACGTCCGTAGAGCGGCGAGTTCGCGATGTGAAGACACTGCGCTGCCAGGGAGTTGTCGTGGGAAATCAAGTCGACGATGCGCTGTACGTCCTGTTGCTCGAAAGGCTGCTGCAAGTAGGCAAGCAGCGGTTGCAGGATGGCGTCGAGACTGGGCATGGACGAGAGCTGGTCAATGCGCTGGGCGATCAGTTCGCGAGTGAGCGGTACAGGACGCGGGACCGGTTGACTGGCCTTTGTCGCAAATGAATGAGGAGCGGAACCCATCTTGCGGTCTCAATCAGAGAAGTTATCGGCAAGAAACAACGAACGCTTAATGCGTCGGATTACGGAATTAAAGAGATTCCATCTGCGGACGATGGAATGGTTGAACGCGACTTCAGGTTCCGCCGCCGGAAGGTTCAAGCCTTCAGCAGCTCTGCTGGCACCAACGGATGCGCCGCTGAGTGCAGGCCACGGGACCCAACGCGAAAGGAGCAACACATGGCACTCAGCATCCTCAACAATATTCCGTCACTGGCAGCGCAGAACCAATTGTCCATCACCAGCGCGAACCTGCAGACTACGCTGTTCCGTCTGTCCTCAGGATCGCGCATCAACTCGGGCGCCGACGACGCCGCCGGCCTGGCAATCGCCGATGGTCTGCGGGCGAACGTGAGCGCATTGACGCAGTCGTCGCGTAATGCCACCGATGGCATCGGCAAGTTGCAGGTCGCCGACGGTGCTCTGGCTCAGGTGAGCAATCTGCTGAACCGCGCGGTTACGCTGGCAACCGAAGCTTCCACCGGAACCGTTGGCGCCGGCCAGCGCGATGCGCTACAGGCCGAGTTCGAACAAATCCGGCAGGAAATCGATCGCATCGGCACACAGACAACCTTCAACGGCGACCTGGTGTTCCAGCAGAGCGGCACGACAACCGATACCAATACCTATACTGGCGGGACTGGCGGCCTAAGTCTCACCGATTCTCTCACCGACGGTCTTACGCTGAACATTCTGGACACCAACACAGGCAATACGTTTGCTTACACGACAGACGGTGATACGGTTGGCAGCCTCATTGCCAAGGTGCAGCAAGCGGCGGGCGATCCTACTAGCGCCGACTATGTCAACGTAACCGCCTCGCTCGATTCCACCGGGCACCTGGTAATCAGCGACAATAACAAGGACCACAGTATCCAGGTAACCGGCACCGTGGATGCCGCGGGATTCAACCCGGCAACCGTTCCAGTCGGCGGGTCGCTTTCGGTGTACTTGAGCGACGGCAAGACGGGTGGCAACCTCTCCACCAATATCGGATCTGTCTCCGCGGACTTCTTCTCACTCAGTGGACTCAGCCTTTCGGGAACGGATGGAAGTTCCGCCGCGACAGCATTGGCTGCCATCAACACCGCTGTGCAAAATGTTGCCAGCCAGCGCGGCACAGTTGGAGCCGGCATTAACCGTTTGCAAAGTGCAAGCTCGGTCATGAGCAACCAGATCCAGAACCTGTCCTC
>CAYWSM010000383.1:0-59077 GCA_964460935.1 uncultured Terriglobales bacterium
GCGATCTAGAGTGGCTGTTCCAGTTTCTCGCTGACCACCACTGCTTGCGTCGCTGAATGTCCCCGCGACTCTTTTGATATTACGGGTGAATGCTGCCTCTGTCAACGCCTGATTGCAACTTTTTTCAAATTTCTTTCAGACCGTTGCGATCAGTGCTCCAGACTGTAGTTTTCCGCTTCTGGTGGCCTTTCTATTGGATGATGCATCCGAGGCAAGGATTCAGGCTAAGTGGCTTGTTCATCTGGGATCGGACTCAGCAAAAATTCAGCTTGAAATACCGTCAATTGTCGGCTCTAAGTTCCGTTTTATTGATGAGAGCCTCTTTTCTATTCGCTTCAAGACGCGATCGCGATGTCGTAACTCACACTCCCAGATCACAATTGAGGTCCAACCCGATTTCCTAAGCTTGGCTCGTATCTGGCGGTCTCGAAGGATATTTTTTTTTAACTTAGGTTCCCAATAATCGACACGCGATTTAGGAAGCCGGCCATCGATGCACTTACTATGCTGATGCCAAAAACATCCGTGTACGAAGACCACGGTCTGGTATTTCCGTAGTACTACGTCTGGTTTTCCCGGGAGATATGCAACGTGAACTCGGAAACGGTAACCAGCACGATGCAGTAAAGAGCGCAGCGCCAACTCTGGTGAGGTATTCACCGATTGGATCGCTCGCATGTTTTTGCTTCGGGCTGATTTCGATATTCGGTCCATCAAGAATTTCTTACGGAAATACACTGGTCGGAGGAGATGTCATATCCAGCCTCCGCAGCAAGGTTTCGTTCGGTGGCGTTCCAGCCTCTGTAGACCGTCAGACCTTCGTTTATCAGGTACTGCTTCGTATCTCGAACTCTGGCGCGAAGGTCTATCTGACGCCCCTCGCCCGCCGCGACTACAGCAATGTCAGAGCGATGGATCGGCTGTCCAACCACGGTGCGAAATAATTCCCGGACTCTGCGTTGTCCGCTGCTTTGCTCGAAGATGCGCTGCCGCAAAGTTTGGTCAAGACTTAAGAAAACGCTTGAACGGAGACCTCCCGAGGCGATTGGAGTGATAGTTTGTGTACCTTCTTTAGACACCGAGCGTTTCTTGTCTTGATTGGGTTCATTTAACAATTCCGCACGGGTTCGAAGTATCCCAACAGAATACGAGCGATTCGGCTCATCGATGCGTACCAAGAGACAGATTTTTCCGACTGCCTCTGGCGGTATCATCCACGTCTGCCGGATTGTGTTCTTGATATCGACTTCTACGCCTGCGACGGTAGTGTCAAGCACCTCTCCCGCCCTATTTGAGAACAGGTCACGCTTTATTCCAATCTCCACGTGTGTCCCGATGTGCTTCTTCTCTTCCGGAGTGAGTTGCTCGATGGAATACCGTTTCGTCGTGTCGCCGCGAAGGACGTCGTCTATGGCGCGACGAAGGATTTCTGTAAGCTTAGCTTCAAGGTTGGAAATTTGACGGATCTCTTCTACGACTCTATCAAGCTCATCGTCAACCACGTGACCCTCCGGTTCATATTTGGGAACGGCCCAATCTAGGAACCGGAGCGCATCATGTCAACTATCCGACAGCCCGCACTTGCTTTGCTGCTTCGATACAATTCCGCAGATTGCTGCTGATAGCCTCGGCGACTGGCGGTGGAAAAGCATTTCCTACCTGCCGATACGCTGCTGTCTTCCGGCCAAAAAACTGCCAGTCGTTGGGAAAACCTTGAAGTCTCGCAACCATTTGAACCGTTAATCTCGGCATGCCGACGAAGTCCTGGGAGGGAGGGGTATCAGCAATCCCCAAGCCATCCACCCCTAAAGCGGCCCATGCTTTCCGGGCCCGAGTAGGTCCAAGATCGGGGCCGCCATGTTTGGTGCTGCCACCCACAATGGTAGGCGCCACTTCATTTGCCCGATCAGCCCAGAGTCGTGCCCCTTTCCACCCTTTCTCTGCCATGAGGTCGTATAAACACTGGCCGACTGTGGGGGGCAGTTTCATCTGTGGCATTGGCCACAGAAACCCGTCTTGCAAGCCCTTCTTAACAGCAATAAACGCAACCCTTGGCCGAAGTTGAGGCACCCCAAAATCGCAAGCGTTCAACAAACGCCATTCGCTCACATAACCAAGGCTTCTAAGCTGCTTGACGACAAATCTCCGATAATCGTCGAATACAGCATCCAGAAAACCTCTAACATTTTCAATCATTACTGCTTTAGGGTCGGCTTCGCGAATAACACGAATCGCTGCTGGAAAGAGATTCCGTTCGTCGGCTTCTCCTAGCTGTTTCCCTGCGACCGAGAAAGGAGGACACGGCAGACCTGCGGCAACTAAATCCACTCCGTTGTACTGTTTACCGTTAAACCCATTAAGGTCCTGCTCAATCACGTTCCATTGGGGGCGGTTGAGCCGTAAAGTGGAGCATGCATTCCTGTCGATTTCGACCAAGGCAAGGTGCTCAAACCCAGCACGTTCTAGGCCAAGGGCCTGCCCTCCGGCACCGGCGCAAAGTTCGATGGCTGTCAGTTTATTCATCTGCGAAATCGTAAGACATTCTGCCTCTGGATGAAGTGACTGTCACTAGGAGAATTTGTTCTGTTTTCCACAAATGAAACTAGTTCAAAAAGAGCACGAATTGATGGATGGCGTTATCGGCCCGGGGTGCCAATCCTAAGTTGTTTTCTTATTGCCAGCGAAGATGGAATAGCTAAGTCCTTTATTTTCAAATATGAACCTTCGAGTCCCAGCTAAGTCCTTTGTTTTGTTATTGCATGCTCCTCGCCAGAGATAATTTGAAGATTATTTGTCTGTGAACAAGTTCAAGCTTCCGGGCCAGCGGATTCTTTGGCGAAAGATGGGGAGTGAGATGGCTGCTAACGTCTTCGTTAGATCTGATAGCCGCTCCGTGTCCGCGACCAACCGGATGGCTCACTCCTTGGTGCCCATATCTGCCCTCCTTTGGCAGATGTGGGTATTCCACTGTCGTTGACGCTGATCCTCTCAATCCAATCCGTCCCATCCGTCCGATCCGTGTCAAAGTCTTGGCAGTTCGCCCCAGAAACTCGAAACTGAATTTGTCGATTCGGTGCCCTCCCAATCGACTATCTTATGTGGCCACAAAAGCACCTTCTGGGAGGAAGCATGGCAACCAGACATAAACTCTTCGGGCACAGACTCGCGCCAGCGATCGTCACATCGCTGCTCGTAGTGGCAATGGCGTCGCCATCCCGCGCCCAAACTTCGTATCCGACAATGGCGTCCATCGACAAATACCGCATGTCCCGCGATGCCGAGATCGCGATGGCCCGCAGCGCCGCCCCCGAATCCATCTCGCACGACGCCGAGATCCTGGTGCTCGGACAGCACGGCTTTGAAACCGCCGTGAAAGGCTCCAATGGTTTCGTCTGCATGGTGCAGCGAGGATGGTCCGCCGGGGTGGACGATCCGGTGTTCTGGAATCCGAAGATTCGCGGCCCCATCTGCCTCAACGCCGCTGCTGCGCGCTCGAACCTTCCCAACACCATCAAGAAGACCGAGTGGGTGCTCGCCGGGCTGACCAAGGCGCAGATCGGCGAAAAACTCAAAGCCGCACTCGACAGCCATGAATTGACGGCGCCCGAAATCGGCTCTATGTGCTACATGATGTCGAAAGACGGCTACCTCAGCGATCAGGCCGGCCACTGGCATCCGCACCTGATGTTCTTCGTTCCGGGTACCGACGAGAAAGCCTGGGGCGCGAACCTGGAAGGTTCGCCAATGCTGGCCACCACGGACCCAATCGAGCAGGTGACGGTTTTCATGTTGCCGGTTAGCAAATGGTCCGACGGAACCGCCGCACCGTAGGTGTTGGAAAAATAGTAAGCAGAAGGAACGGTGGGGCCCGGGTTCCGCCCTTTTCTCTCATAACCCTTACGTTACACAACGTCGCTAGTCTTTCGATCGCCCGACCAACCGCTCACCCGATGCCCTTATTGTGCCCTGTGCCCCACGTTCCGACCCTCTTTGGCTTAACGTGGGCGTTCCACCAGCGTTGAGGCCTATCCCACTCAAACAAATCCGTCTCATCCGTCCAATCCGTGGTTAATAACTCTCCGCGAACTCCGTTCTCCGTGTTTTCCTTTTGCTCTCCGTGGAACCGCAGCGAACTTCCGTGCGTACTCACAGTCATGTCTTCCTCCCGCATCCTTGTCCTCGGCGCTCTGCTGTTCGTATCCATTTCGCTCGCTGCTTCTCCCGATTCGAATCTGTCTCATCCGTCCAATCCGTGGTAATAACTCTCCGTGCGCTCCGTGAACTCCGCCCTCCGTGGTTTCCTTCGAGCATCCAACCAACCTGGAGGTGCAGTGGTGCCGGCGCACAGTCCCGAACAAATCTGTGAACTGTTCAAGCAATACATGGCGGCGGGCGATCTCGAGTCGTTGGTCGGCCTCTACGACCCTGAAGTCGCCTTTCTCAATCAATCACGCGAGTCGCGTCACGGACGAGAAGAACTCCGGCAGGAGTTGGCTCCGCTCGCTGCGGCCCGGGCGAAGTTCGACTTCAGCATCAAGCAGGTCATTTGGTCCGGCGACATCGCGCTGATGCACACCGAATGGACAGTCTCGTCGCCGAAGCTCATGCACTCCTACGCCATCGAAGTGGCGCGCCGCCAGCCGGATGGCTCCTGGCTCTGGCTCATCGGCGACCCCTTCACGGTCGGAAGACACATGCAGTTCCGCGAGAGCTGAACATTTCATATCGCGGCAGTTGTGGCCAGAAAACTGTCCGCCTCTCCGTGTAAGTGCTTTGTTTTCATATTGGCCAATGAGAATGGAAGAGCTAAGTCCTTTGTTGTTAAATATGGACCGTGTCAATCCCGCCTAAGTCCTTTGTTTTGTTATTGCCACATTCCTAACATGAGCAATTTGGAAATTTGTTTGTCCGTGAACGAGGTTTCCGAATTCACACAACTTTCGGACACATCTTCTTTCTTATTGGCGTGGTGGGACGCGAGATGTTTATAACATATTCGTTACACTCCATTGCTGTTTCTGCTACCTGATCTTCGGCCCTGTCGGCCCCTTGCCCGCTCGCGAAGGTCCTTGCGCCACTACCTTGCCCTGCTTATCCCGGACAAAGGTGATCTCGTTATTCGGCATTTCCTTGACGAAGAATGTATCGCCTCCCAAAGGCAGCAGTTCGTACGCGCGCTTCCATCCGGTCCCGATGAGCATCAGCCGCTCGCCATCGAGATACACTCTGCCGATTAACTCCGGCGACATCTGGTACTCCCCCACGTAGTCGGCGTAAATACCGCGATCGATAGCAACCGCCGTTTTCTCGACGATCGGCGTCTCCGCCGAGAACATCAACTGCCATCGACCGCCCGGCTTCCAATAAACCTCGGTGTAACGCGTGGCGCTCACAATTTCCTGGTCGCCGGCTTTCGCCTTTATGTCCTCGCGGTAGCTCACCACGGCCGTATCGGTGTCTGCCGCATATGTTTCGAGCTCTGAAATCTTCACCGCCGGTTTTATCTGTGCCGCGCCGGCATCCTCTCGCTTCGGGGCCATCGGCCTGTGCCAGTTCCGGTCGGTGATGCGTCCCGTTGGTTCAACGAACTGGCACGCCGGTGAAACCAGTTCTTCCCATCGCGCAATATTCCCCGCCTGCGCCGCCTCCCGAACCGCGTACATGGTAGCGATTGCGTCCGATGGCTTTGCGCCGGAATTGACCTGCCCTTCCTGTCCCTGCGCGTAACCGGCAACCGCCATGCACAACGCGGCACTTGCCAACCATCTCTTAGCTTGCCCGAAGACTTTCACGCCCGATTGCCTCCTGTTTAGTTGAAACTGCATCGTGAGCCTCGTCTCGTTGTGGCGCCGGCGCGATGACGAACATCACGTTGGAAAGTGACTATCCACCCGAGAATCCGTCCCATCTCCACGAAGCGATCTTCGTCCAAAGTTCCTCAGATCACGGCCCGAAAAAACTCTCCTCCAGGTTCCTTTACACGCTTTTGCCGCGCCATTTACACTAGCTGGTTCAATGACCAAGGAGGAGCCGCTCAGATGGCATCCGTTGAAGAAAAAGTAAAACAGATCATTGTCGAACAGCTCGGAGTCGATGAGGCCGAAGTTACCGCGAACGCCTCTTTTGTTGACGACCTGGGCGCCGATTCGCTGGACACCGTGGAACTGGTCATGGCTTTCGAAGAGGCCTTCGACATCGAAATCCCCGACGAGGACGCCGAAAAAATCCGCACCGTACAGGACGCGGTCGACTACATCAGCAAGCACGCCAAGGTGAAGCAGTAAATCGGCGACCAAGATTCCAACCAGGCCTCCGCCTCGACGGAGGCCGCGTTGCATAAAATCACCTACCCAAACCGCAACGCGAAGGAGACTGTAAATGGCTTCAGTGGACGAAAAAGTAAAGCAGATCGTGGTCGAACAACTCGGCGTCGATGAAGCCGAGGTCACCCCCAGCGCTTCGTTCGTCGATGATCTCGGCGCCGACTCGCTCGACACCGTCGAACTCGTCATGGCCTTCGAAGAGGCTTTCGATTTCGAGATCCCCGACGAAGACGCCGAGAAGATCCGTACCGTGAAAGACGCCATCGACTACATCGACAAGCACGCGAAAGGCGGGAAATAACCTTGCCACGTCGCGTCGTCGTAACCGGGCTGGGATTGATCTGCGCGGTCGGCAACACTACCGATCAAGCCTGGCAGAACCTGCAGGCGGGTACGAGCGGCGTTACCCGCATCACGCAGTTCGACACTTCCCAGCACTCCTGCCAGATCGCGGCCGAGGTCAAGAACTTCGACCCGCTCCAGTTCATCGAGAAAAAAGAAATAAAGAAGATGGGCCGCTTCATCCATTTCGCGCTCGCCGCGTCGGAAGAGGCGATCAAAATGTCCGGTCTTGCAATTACCGGCCAGAATGCCGAGCGTGTCGGAGTTCACATCGGGAGCGGCATTGGCGGGTTCGATGTCATCGAGCGCGAGCACACCAACCTCATGCAGGGCGGCCCACGCAAGATATCGCCCTTCTTCATACCCGCTTCCATCATCAACCTCGCCGCGGGTCACGTCAGCATGCGCTTCGGAGCCAAGGGCCCGAACGAAGCCACGGCGACCGCCTGCACTACCAGCGCGCATTCGGTCGGCGACGCATTCAAGATCATCCAGCGCTGCGATGCCGATGTGATGATCGCCGGCGGAACCGAAGCGGCCATTACTCCGATGGGCATTGGCGGATTCGCCGCCATGCGCGCGCTCTCCACGCGCAACGATGCTCCCGAAAAAGCCAGCCGCCCCTGGGATAAAGATCGCGACGGTTTCGTCGTCGGCGAAGGCGCGGGCATTCTGATCCTGGAAGAACTTGAGCACGCGAAGAACCGCGGCGCGAAAATCCTGGCGGAAGTTGTCGGCTATGGCATGAGTGGCGACGCATACCACATCACTTCGCCCGCTCCCGAGCACGAAGGCGCGTACCGCGTGATGTGGAATGCCCTTCGTGACGCGAAGATTCAGCCAACGGACATCGGCTATGTCAACGCGCACGGTACCTCCACCGACATCGGCGACAAACTCGAAACGGTGGCGATTAAGCGCGTGTTCAGCGACAAGGTTCCGCCGGTCAGCTCCACGAAATCGATGACCGGCCACCTGCTCGGCGGCGCCGGCGGTCTCGAAGCCGGCATCACCGTGCTGGCCCTTCGTGATCAGGTGATTCCGCCCACGATCAATTACGAGACGCCCGATCCCGAGTGTGATCTCGACTACGTTCCGAATCACGCCCGCAAGATCGAGATGGAGTACGCGCTCTCGAACTCCTTCGGATTCGGCGGAACCAACGGCTGCCTGATCTTCCGGCGCTGGACAGACTAACGTTCCGGGCGGACCTTTCTGTCCGCCCGGCAATTCCCATCCATGGCCCCTGATGCAAGGACACGCGCCCTTTTTCCGCAGTGACCGATGTTCTATCCCGGTGGTTCATTGCCTAAATGGCCACTGTACGGCACAATGGAAAGTTCAAGTACAAACAATCTCCCGGATATGGCCCTTTCCTCCACCGCATCAGTACTCAAAAAGGCCGCAGCTCGCGCCGCGCTGATTCACGTCGACTCGGCAACCGCGCAGGTTCTGCGCGATTGCTTCAAGCAGTTCAGTGTGGACGCGCAACCCATCGATGATCCCGAGCGCTTGCACAAAGAGAAGTTCGACGCCTGCGTCATTACCTTGAACGACGATGCCGAGCGCTTCCTGAAAGCGGCTCGTGAATCGAAGTCGAATCGCCGCGTCGTCATCTTCGCCATCTGCGGAAGCGTTGGCGAAGCCGTTCGCTATTCGAAATACGGAATTAACGTCCTGCTCGAAAAACCGGTGGACCGCCAAACTGCCCTGCGGGCAGTCCGCTCCACTCACCTGCTCATCATCAATGAATTTCGCCGCTACGTTCGTATTCCGATCGTGGTCAAAATCGAAGCTGTGGCAGGGATACAGCACATCACCGGCAGCACTGAGGAAATCAGCGGCGGAGGCATGTCGCTGCGTTATCACGGCAAACTCGCGGTTGGCGATGACTTGCAGGTTGTTTTCGATCTGCCGAATCGCTCCGGAATCAAGGTGAAAGGTATCGTCTGCTGGGTTCGCCAGAACGCGACCGCCGGACTTCGCTTCGATCCGCCGGAACAATCCGGGCGCGACGCGCTCCGCAAGTGGATCGACGACTACCTTGAGATTTCGTAAGAGCTACGTGAGCATCCTCGCTCGCAATCCTTCTTATATGTAGGTTCTGTCCACGTAGCACCAGCCCCATTCATGATTAGGAAATGCCTGCATTACCGGGTGATGCGTCTGCTCGAAATGTTGGGTGGCGTGCCGGCCCGCTGACGAATCGCAGCAGCCTACGTGCCCGCAGACCATGCACTCACGCAGTTGCACCCATTTCTGTCCGGTCTTGAGACACTCCTCGCAGCCGTTCGCCGACGGAGTAACGTTAGGATTAATTTCTTTTTGATGTGCGCAGGCCATATCTCCTCCTGTTGCATTGACGTGCTTCAGGCCGCCCGCACCTCTTTTTCTGCGAGCGGTGAAGCGTCATAGTTCGCCAGCAGGTCCGCCGGATCACGGTAGATTGCGACTGCTCCCGCAGCGAGTAACTCTTGTTCCGGAAATCCGCCGCAAAGCACTCCGATGCATTTCACTCTCGCCCTTGTCGCGGCCATGATGTCCCAGGGCGTGTCGCCAATCATAACCACCTTCTCCTGATCAGGATGTCCTAGCTTCTCCAGCGCTGCTTCGACTGCATCCGGTGAGGGCTTCGACTTGTCGACGTCGTCCGCCGAAGTTTCGTCTTTGATCAAGTCATCGATGCCGGCAATCTGCTTATATTTCTTCAGCTCATCGCCCTTCGACGATGACGCCAGCACAATCTGTTTGCCGTCGTCGAGAATTCGCTGGAACAACTCCCGCACCTTGGGAAACGGCTTCACTTGATTCAGGTACTTACGTTTCCACAAGTTGCTGCGGGAACAGTCGAGTTCGTCGTACACTCGCTTGGTTTCCTCCGAACCCAGCAAGTCAGGAATCAGCTTGTCGGCCCCTTTGCCGATCTCGTGACGGATCTTTTCAAAAGGAATGTCGTGCCCGAAACGCGCAAACGCTTCCTGCCACGCCCGCGCGTGCATATCGACCGAATCGACCAGCGTGCCGTCGATGTCGAAGATGGCTGCCGTAACTACCACGTTATGCAGCCTTCTTGCGAGGTGGAACCTTGGCTCCCTCACGCCGCGCCTTCGAGAGTCCGATGGCAATGGCCTGCTTGCGATTCTTATGCTCGCCCCTCTTAAGGTGATGCATCTCGGTCCGCACTTCCTGCTGCGCCTTGGGCCCGTACTTACGGCGGGAACTGGACTTCTTCTTCGACGAGCCCGATGAGCGCCGCGCCCGTGAACTCGCCGCTCTCGTTCTGGAACTACGCGATGACGATGAACGTCTGGAACTGCTGCGACGGCTGGTTGACTTCTTGCTCGCCGACCGCCGCGCTGATGATTTCTTCGCTGACGACTTCTTCGACGCTGACTTCCGTCCGCCCTTCTTTGCTGCCATTCAACTCCTCCCTTGCTACAAACTTCCTCACTACTTGAGAGGATGGGCAACCCCGATAGGTTGCGTTGTTGATAATCATCACGAGCCGATGTCGGTCGGCGATCTGCTTTTTGTCGCACTGCACACGCGCGTTGCAAATCGACTACCATCAACTGACGCATGCTTCGACTCGCCCAAACCTGCGAAGCCATCGCCGCTACCACCAAGAAGAACGAGAAGGTGCGCCTGGTCGCCGGCTACCTGCAGTCGCGAACGGTCGATGAGGCCGCTGCCTCCGCCATTTTTCTCTCTGGACGGGCTTTTCCCGCATACGAAGAAAAGACGCTGCAAGTCGGCGGAACCATGCTGTGGTCGATCCTGCGCGAGATTTCGCGTAAGTCGGATCAAGAGTTGTCGCAGGCTTACCGGCAATATGGCGATCTCGGTTCTGCCGCTCACGACGTCCTGCTCGATGTCGCTCCGCATGTCAGCTCGGTGAATATCGTCGATGTCCGGCGCGAGTTCGAGCGCATTGCGGATACGCGCGGCGCCGCCGCCAAAGCCAGTTTTGTTCGGCTGCTCCTGCAAAAATTGACGCCGCTGGAAGCCAAGTACGTCATCAAGATCATGATCGGCGACTTGCGCATCGGCCTCCGCGAAAGCCTCGTCGAGGAAGCTATTGCCAAAGCGTACGGCGACGAATCCGCGCAGGTGCAACGTGCCAATATGCTGCTTGGCGATATCGCCGAGACGCTGCAACTCGCCATCGAACACCGCCTCACCGATGCGCGCATGCGCCTCTTTCATCCCATCGGCTTTATGCTCGCCAGTCCTGCCGAATCCGCCGAGGAAGCTTTCGAGTACTTCGAGCACGCGCAGGTCGAGGACAAGTACGACGGCATCCGCGCCCAGGCGCACGTCAGCGGAGGCGAAGTCCGTCTCTTCTCTCGCACGCTCGATGAAATCACCGAGTCCTTCCCTGAACTCCCCGACGCGCTCGCCGCATTCCGTGGCGATCTCATCCTCGACGGCGAAATCGTCGCCTGGCACCGGCCCGCGGGATCAACCGACCTCGGCCGCGCCCTCCCGTTCACAGAAATTCAGAAGCGCCTTGGCCGGAAGAAGGTAACGCAGTCTTTAATGAAGGAAGTGCCGGTCGCGTACGTGGTCTTCGACGTCCTCTACTGTGACCGCGATCTCGTTATCGACCAGCCCCTCACCGAGCGTGGCAAAATGCTCGATAAGATTTTCGCCGATGCGGTCCAGTTTCCCGGAGGCCGAGCCAAAGTCCGCACGCGCGGCGCGCAAGGTCAGCTTGCGTTTGAGCCCGTCATCGAAACCTCGCCGACCGCGCAGGTGCTCCGCGCGCCGGTCACCCGCGCCGATTCCGCAGAAGAACTCGCACAAATCTTCGAGCAGGCTCTCGAACGTGGAAACGAAGGGCTAATGATCAAGGACATCGCTTCGTCCTATGCTCCCGGCCGCCGCGGCAAGTCATGGCTGAAGCTGAAGCGCGAACTCGCGACTTTGGACGTCGTCGTAACCGCGGTTGAGTTCGGCCATGGCAAGCGCGCCTCGGTCCTCAGCGACTACACGTTCGCCGTGCGCGCCTCCGAGGCCGACGACACGCTTCTGAATGTCGGCAAAGCCTACAGTGGACTCACCGACGCCGAGATCGCAGAGATGACGCAGTGGTTCCTGAGTCACACGATTGACGATGAAGGGTGGCGCCGAACGGTTGAGCCGCAGATCGTGCTTGAGGTCGCTTTCAACGCCGTCATGGTTTCCGATCGTCACAACAGCGGATACGCTCTGCGCTTTCCCCGTATCGCGCGCCTCCGTCCCGACAAGACGCCCGATCAAATCGACACGCTTGATCGCGTCCGCGAAATCTTTGAGCACCAGAAGAAGAATTACCCGAAAGTAGGTTAGACTCGGACGGATGAGCCGGCTCGCCGTTTTGGTTCTTATCGCAAGCACATGTTTTGTTTGCGCCCAAACCCCTGCCCAGAAAGGATCTCCCATGACCATGCACGCCCGCGGACCTTTCGACGTTAAGATCACGCCTATCAAGCAGGACGACACCACTCATTTCACCCCGCAGCGAATGTCCATCGACAAGCAATATCACGGCGACATCGAAGCTACAGGCCAGGGAGAAATGATGACGGCTGGGAACGCCAAACAATCCGGCGTTTACGTTGCGATCGAGAAAGTGAGCGGAACACTGAATGGCCGCAAAGGCACATTCATGCTGCACCACACCGGCATCATGGATCGCGGCAAGCCAACCCTAACGATTCAGGTTGTCCCCGACTCCGGCACGGGCGCGTTACAAGGCATCGCGGGCAGCATGAATATCGTCATCACGCCTGACGGCAAACACTCGTACGACCTGGAATACACGCTGCCGGCGCTGGAGTAGTCTGGGCTCAGTGCGTGTGGTCTCATGCGGTTGACAGATCAAATCCATCGAATGCCAAACTTCGATCTGAGCCCGCTGATCCCAGACCGGCTGATATTCACGACTCGTGATTCTTTTTCCCTCTTGATCCAGCCTTTATCAATGAAACAGCCTGCCAGCGCCGCCCCAAATGCGCCACCGATGTGCTCCTTCCGCTCACTCCAGTCGAGACAACACGGAGCGAACTTCCGCCGCGAGCGCAGAAGGGCTTCAACCTCAATTCCAAAATCGTGCGCCCATCGCTGACCTTTCTCGGAAAGCACGAAATGCTGATCGCGCATCTGCAACACTCCGCGATTGATGAGTGCTTTTGTAATTTCAATCGCCAGCCTTCCCGCCAAATGGTCATAGCAGAATCGAGCCTCCTGGATTGGCAGCCGCTCCAGGGACACGGCTTTTGCCGGGGCCGCCACCGCCATCATCGATTCGAGACAGCGAGCCACTTCCGCCGACGCCAGCCGGAAATACTTGTGTCGTCCCTGCACGCGAACCACAACAAGTGAGTCCGCGAGAAGTTTCTGCAAATGAGCTGTTCCGGTCGCCGGCTCGACACCTGCTCCGTACGAGAGTTCCTTAGCCGTCAGTGACCGGCCCTCCATCAGCATGTTCAGCATGCGGATGCGCGTGGCATCGCCGATTGTGCGCGCCAGTCTGACAACATCGGGTTCTGCAATCATAGTTAGATCATGACCGAATCGTTTCTGCGTGACAAGTTGTGCGCGCAATCGTTCAATAGCAGTGTGGGGGAATCATGACCGATTTGGAGATTGCGCTGGAGCACCGCCCCGGTGCGCTGGCGGAAATGGGTGAAGCACTCGGGCGATCTGGCGTTAGCATTGAAGGTGGCGGGGCGTGGACAACGAACGGCAGAGTGGCGGCGCACTTTTTGTTTGCTGATGGCCCAGCTGCTATCGCCGCGCTGGAAGGTGCAGGGATTCCAGTGATCGCCGAAAGAAAGGTTCTCGTTCAGCGCCTGCGCCAGGATCAGCCCGGGCAGTTGGGTAAAATCGCCCGCGCCATGGCCGATGCCGGCGTGAACATTGAGATCATGTACAGCGATCATTCCAACCAACTGATCCTGGTCGTCGATGATTATGAGCGCGGTAAGCGCGTTTCCGAGGCTTGGACAAAAGGAATGCAAGGCTAAAAATGAACGCTCACATTTATAACGTAACTGTTACATGGACCGGCAACGACGGCGAAGGGACAAAGACCTACCGCTCCTATCGGCGGGACCACGTCATCACATCAGGGAACAAGCCGGAGCTGGCGGGATCGAGCGATCCGGCTTTTCGGGGGGACGCCTCGCGCTACAACCCGGAAGACCTGCTGGTTGCCGCTTTATCGGCATGTCACATGCTTTCGTATCTACATCTGTGCGCCGCCAATGGCGTGGTGGTTACCGATTATCGCGACGAAGCCCACGGAGCCATGCAGATGCGCGACAACGGAGCTGGCGCGTTCACGCATGTCGTATTGCGACCTAAAGTGACCATTACTGCGGGCGATCGGCAGAAGGCGAAGGAACTGCATCACCAAGCTCATGAACTCTGCTTCATCGCCAACTCGGTAAACTTTCCCGTCGAAGTCCAGCCCGAGATCGTAACTTCAGCGGCCGCCGATTAAGCAACAAGGTCATGATCGCCGCGCCGGGATGATAGTCTCGTCGTTGCGTAAACTCGCATGAAGAAACGCCGCCCCAACTCCGCCCGCCCACGATCGCCACAGCGCCACCCGCCTCGGTTTCCTCGCGAGGTGCGCGTCCTCTATGAAGATGATGCGGTCATCGCGCTCGACAAGCCTGCCGGACTGCCCGCCATCCCCGTCGCGAAGAATTCGCACGCGCCTTCCGCCTGGTCATTGCTGTCCGCCGAATTGCGGCAAAAACGGCAGCGCGCGTTCGTCGTCCACCGCATCGACCGGTTTACCTCCGGCATCCTGCTGTTCGCCAAAACGCCGCGCGACCGCGACGCACTCGTGCAACAGTTCCTTGAGCACACGCCGGTTCGCCAGTACATGGCCGTGGTTCGCGGACATCTCAAACGACCAGAAGCAACGCTAATTCACTATTTCCGCAAGGAAGGCCAGCTTCAGAAGCTAAGTCGCGAGAACGACCGTCGTGCCGCTCGCGCCGAACTTCGCTACGTCGTCGAGAAGGAACTTCGCGATGCTTCGCTGATTCACGTGACGCTGATCACGGGCCTGCAAAACCAGATCCGCGCGCAGTTCTCGGCCATTGGCCATCCTGCGATCGGAGACCGCAAGTATCACCCGGAAGAAGCCGGCGAGAAACGAATCGCGCGCGTGGCCCTGCACGCAGAGCATCTGGAATTCCCCCATCCACGATCAGGCAAACTCATCCGGATCGACAGCGAACCTCCTGCCGATTTCCGCTCGCTGGTAAAGGCGCTTACTCGATAGGTGAACGGCACTCTGTGTGTTCTCAGTTGATCTGTGTTGGAACCAAAGCGTTTCAGAAACGCAAAATTTCGCCCTCTTCGGGAAAAGTCTGTCACCCCCGCTCGACGTCACAAATCGCACCTAACTCTAGGTTTACTCGATTATCGGCAACATAGCCAAGCTACTCGTAAAGCGGCTTTTCGAGGGCTGCAAATTCATCTGGCGTCAGTTTGGAATGAGTCGTCCGCAATTTCTTGCCATCCCGGAGCGAAAAATACGTGTATGTGTTGGGTGAATCGCAACAGCCGAACTTTGTGACCTCGTACATCTGATTCATTGCCGCTCCCTGTTCACCAGGCTCCTCAAAACTCCATCGAATTACCTTTTCACCCAGCGCTTCGACCCTCACCGTCGAGTTAGCACCTTCCATTCCTTCTTGCCGGTCCATTACAAACGATTCCCGTAGCACTATCGCATCAACAGCTGTTCCGTGCTTACTCCAGACATCGACGATACTGAACCGCTTGTTCCGCGTAATGTAATGCAGTTCTTTTCCCTTTTCTCGAATTTCATAGCTGGACGTTGCGGAATCGCGGTCGGACGGCAAACTGATTCCAGCAAAGCCTTCGAGGATGAGGAACTCCGCAATGAGAGCGGCTGTGAAGACGGCGGCGAAAAAGACAACTGGTTTTCTGATTCGTTGTGCGAGGCGTGGCATGGCCGTTTACCTGCGAGAACTCTACGTCTGAAAAGGCAATTGCTCAAATTACTTCTGGCAGTTCTCACGCTTATCGACCTATCTTCCTAGCTCCTATCCCCCATCCCCTAACTACTTCTTCTTTCCCCTTTCGGGAAGTTTTTGTCAACCCCGCCCAACATCACAAATCGCACCTAACTCTATGTTTACAAAGAAAATATAAATTTCGCGGATTTGGCAGTGAACCTCTCTTTTGCGGGCTATCCTCACAATAGGAACGTAGAAAAGGAAAAAGGCGGCTACCGGCGCTTATCGGTCGGGCCGCCTTTCGCTTTTTCCCATGAACCTACAGGAGTTTTCGCCTAACTCATTTGTTTTCCTTGATCTGGCGAAAGCTCCAGGACTAAGTCGTTTGTTTTCTATAGGCAAAATTCATTTTTTGATCGGAGGGCAATCACTATGAAGACCATTGTTAACTGCAAACCCTGCGAGTACATCAAGCACGACGGCGTGCGTTGCGGTTCGCCCGCGCTTCGTGGACGTTCCTTCTGCTTCGCACACCAGCGAGTCCAGAACCATACCCGCATTCCTGTGGACCACTCCTGTCACGTGCTGCCCAACATTCGCAGCCAGCGCGACATTCGCGTTGCCGCCACCACCATCCTGCGCGATCTGCGCGACGGCCGCATCGACTATCTCACCGCCCGCGCCATGGCCTGTACCCTCCGCCTCGCCAACTCCGCTCTCAAACAGGCCGCCCGCCTCGACAGCCTCCATCGTTCGCTCAGCGGCTATCGCACCACCCGGATCGTCTCCTGTCCCGACCTCGGCTTGTGAATACAACACCAAGGCGCCCCATGCAAGCCTTCGTTGTTTGAGTGGGGCGTCGCGCAGTAATCAATCGCTATGTTATTATTTCCAGAAATATCGAAATATGCCAAAAACCATAGATCAAGTCGCCAAGTATGCGGATATGTTCTCCGCCATCGGGCAGGAGCCACGGCTTCGCATCATGCAGTTGCTGCTGTCCGCTCATCCCGAAGGGATGGTTGTGAGCGAGATTCAGAGCGAACTGCAGATTCCCAACTCAACTCTTTCGCACCACCTCGACAAACTGAAGAACGAGGATCTTGTCCGCGTGGTACGTGAGAGCACATTCCTGCGCTACACGGCCAACACCGATGCTTTGCAGGAACTTTTGCAGTTCCTTTATGCCGAGTGCTGTACCCGCAACAAAGCAGTAAAACCCGGAACTATTGTTCAGCTTTGTAAATAAGGACCCAGATGATCGCCCACGAGGAGAAAGAGTAATGCAAAGCCGTTACAACGTCCTGTTTCTGTGTACCGGAAACTCGGCCCGCTCGATCATGGCCGAGGCGATCCTGAATTTCAAAGGCAGGCCGAGATTTACGGCCTACAGCGCCGGAAGCCACCCCACCGGCAAGGTGAATCCTTATGCGCTGCGGCAACTCGAACAATCTCATTTGCCGACGGAAGCTTCCCACAGCAAAAGTTGGGACGAGTTCAGCAAGCCCGGCGCTCCAATACTTGATTTCGTATTCACCGTTTGCGACAACGCGGCCAATGAAGTCTGCCCGGTTTGGCCAGGGCAACCGATGACAGCTCACTGGGGCATCCCCGATCCGGCGGCAGTTCGCGGAACCGATGAACAAATTCAGAAGGCATTTCGCGACGCTTATGTCGCGCTCGACCGCCGCATCGGACTGTTCCTTGCGCTCCCATTACAGAGCCTCGACAAACTCGCTATCGAAAGAGCTGTCCGGAAGATAGGAACCGAGTAATGAGCACGCAAACAAAACGGCTGAGCTTTCTTGACCGCTATCTCACGGCCTGGATCTTTACGGCAATGGTGGTGGGAGTCCTGGCGGGATGGCTGTTTCCTGGCGTCGCGCCGTTCCTCGATCGATTCAGTGTCGGCACCACATCAATACCGATCGCCGCAGGCTTGATCGTGATGATGTACCCGCCGTTCACCAAAGTTCGGTACGAACGATTGCATGAAGTGTTCCGCAACAAGCGTGTGCTCGGATTGTCGCTCATCCAGAACTGGGTAATCGGGCCCGTGCTGATGTTCGTGCTGGCGATCGTCTTCCTGCGCGGTTATCCGCAGTACATGGCGGGACTCATCATGATTGGCCTCGCTCGTTGCATCGCCATGGTGATTGTCTGGAACGAACTCGCGAAAGGAGATACGGAGTACGCCGCCGGATTGGTGGCCTTCAACTCGCTCTTTCAGGTCTTCTTCTACTCCGTTTATGCGTGGGTTTTCGTTACTGTGCTTCCGGCAAAACTGGGGCTCCACGGAGCTGTGGTGGACGTCTCGATTGCGCAGATCGCGAAGAGCGTCTTTATTTATCTGGGTGTGCCATTCCTGGCAGGATTTCTCACCCGAACCATTCTTGTCCGTGCGAAAGGCCGCGAATGGTACGACCATAACTTCATTCCCCGGGTAAGTCCACTCACTCTCATTGCTCTCCTGTTCACGATCGTCGTTATGTTCTCGCTGAAAGGCGAGTATGTCGTGCGACTTCCCCTCGACGTTGTTCGCATCGCAATTCCACTGCTCATCTACTTCGTCCTGATGTTCCTGGTGTCGTTCTTTATGGGGCGGAAGCTCGGCGCCGACTACTCCCAGACAGCGACACTATCGTTTACGGCGGCGTCGAACAATTTTGAGCTGGCGATTGCTGTAGCGGTAGCTGTATTCGGCATTAACTCCGGGGCGGCGTTCGCGGCCGTAATCGGACCGCTCGTCGAAGTGCCGGTGATGATCGCGCTGGTAAACGTTGCCCTCTACTTCCAGAAGCGCTACTGGATGAAAGGCTCCGTCGCTGCGAAAGGCCCGGAAGGACAATTCGTTGCCGGCCGATCACAATGATGCCGCAGGCGTTTCGTTCTGCGTTGCAAGAAAAAGCCACGGATTTCTCCGTGGCTTTGTAACGTAATCGTTACCCGCCGAATTTACCGGCGGCCCTTCTTTTTGGCTGCCTTCTTCGCCGGTTTCCGGGCCGCTTTTTTCGCTGCCTTTTTCGCCGGCTTCTTGGCGGCGGACTTTTTCTTGGCCGCCGGCCTGCTGCCACCTTTCTTTGCCGCCGCTTTCCTGGCTGGTTTCTTGGCGGCCTTCTTGGGAGCAGCCTTCTTCTTCGCCGGAGCTTTTGCCTTCGCCGGTGGCTTCTTCGGAGCGGCTTTCTTCGCCGCAGGAGCCGTTTCGGGCGCTGCCGCAGCAGGAGCCTGAACCTCGGTAACTTCCGTTACTTCGACGGCGACGGGTTCTTCTTCCTCCTCTTCCTCGTCGTCAAAATCGTCTTCTTCCACGTTTTCGTTATAAATGTCGTTGTCGCCGAATTCATCCATCTCATCGTCGCGACCGTAGAGCGTCACGTCATCAAAGGTCATCGTTCCTCCTGGTTGAGCGCACGCGGAACACTCGTCTCTGAGCATGTCTGCGCGAAAAGAATACGACAGAAAACCGCTGCTAGTTAAAATCGGCGAGGAGTATAGCAGTCTTCACCCTGCACTAGCCAGTATCCAGTTTACGAATAACCGTGACGAAGGGGACATAGAGTGTCTTCGTTTGAAGCCATGGGATAGAGGTAACTGAGAACTGACCAACTGAGAAACTTCTACTCGCCCGTGTGAATCACCAGCACCGATCCGGCATGCAGGTGGCTGGCGGCCCGGCCGTTATCACGTCGGAGCGCGGCCACGGTGGTGTTGTAGTTTTCGGCTATGGAACTGAGCGTTTCGCCCTTTCGGACCTTGTGCCGCACTGTGCGTGAACGCGCTTCCAAGTTGCTCTTAGCATTGGACTTACTCCTGGTCGTGCGGCTTGCGGCGGTCTTTACCTTGCCGGGTTCGGAATGGCCGACGGGCTTGTAGATCCGCAGCGTGCGACCTGCTTTCAGCGTATTGCCCTTAAGGTGATTCCAGCTACGTAGCTTTTCCACCGGCACGCTGAAGTCATCGGCCACCGAAAGGACTGTGTCCCCTTTGCGGACTTTGTAGATCGTTGGACGCTTGGAGTACGCCTGTCTTTGCGCCTCGCGGCCGGGAGCGATTGGAATCACCAGCCGCGCTCCTGCCCGGAGGTCGTCGTTGGCATCAAGGTTGTTGACTTCGGCAATCGACGATGCCGTGGTGTGGTACTGGTGAGCGATCTCGCTCAGGCTCTCGCCGTTGCCGACCTTGTGGTAGCGCCACCACACTCGCTTGTCGCGAGGGATCGCGGCGATCGCTTGCTGGAACCGGTCGGCTGTCCCCGTAGGAACCTTCAGGTCGTAGGTGCCTTCCTTCGGCGTCGTCATCCGCAATAACGCCGGATTCAGTTCCTGGATGGTGTTGACCGATGCATCGACGCATTCGGCGACCAACCGCAGGTCAACCGGATAATCCACTTTCACGGTGTCGTACTGCAACGGCGCATCGGGTTGAAGGTTCTCCAGCCCGTATTGCGATGGATTCTTGGCCATGATGGTCACGGCCAGAATGATGGGAACGTAGTTCTTGGTCTCGGCTGGCAGAACGTTGCGCTTGTACAGTTCCCAGAAGTCAGCGTATCCGGTGCGCTGGACCGCCTGCTGCACATTGCCCGGACCGGAGTTGTAGGCGGCCATCGCCAGATACCAGTCGCCGAACTGGTTGTAGAGGTCCTTCAGGTGACGGGCTGCTGCGCGGGTGGCCTTCTCCGGATCCTGCCGCTCGTCCACCCACCAGTTCCGGGCCAGCCCGTATCCGGAACCACGTCCGGCCATGAACTGCCACATCCCGCGAGCGCCGGCGCGGGAGAGCGCCATTGGGTGGAATCCGGATTCGGCCTGAGCGAGGTAGATCAGGTCCTGTGGCACTCCTTCTTCCTTCAAAATCCGCCGGATCATCGGCTCATAGCGCCCGGCCCGGACCAATCCGTTCTCGAGAAAACCTTTCCCGCGCGATGAGAAATAGTTGATGTAGCTGGCGACGTAATCGTTCAGCATCAGCGGCAGATCGGACTTGGTACCCTTCAACTCGGCTTCAGCCTTGGCCTTGATGTTGGGGTCGACCGGGAAGGTGACGTCGTTGGCAACGTCAATCGGCGCCGGTTCGGAGGCCTGTTGGGTAAAGCCGTCTCCCTGCTGCAGCGCCTGCATCTCGAGGTTGTTGACGGCTTCGACGACCTTGTCGAACTCGTCGCCCAGGCGGTCGTCGCTCTTCACGCCCTGCGGGTACGAGGCCAGCGTATTGAAAGCCTGATCGAAGTTGGCCTTGGCTTTATCCAGGTGTCCTGCCTGATATTCGACACGTCCGGCCTGGAGTTGCTGCTCGGCTTGCGCAATCACGGCTTCGACCGAATCGGTCTTAGGCACGGCTTTCTGCTCAGTCTTCGGGGCAGGCGCCGTGGCAGGCTTGGAGATGGTAGGGGCGACCGCCTGTGGAGGCGGATCAGCGGACTTTTTCGCGGTCTTGGTGGGCTCGCAACCGGACAACCCCAACAGGGTAGCCCCAGCGATGACCCATACATAAATACGAGAACTCATTCTCGCGGCGTTTTCCTACCCTAGATTACCGATGACGAAACGTGGAACTAGTCTGAAATCGTACTATCCGGTGATTTGCATGGTCAATGCAACAAACGACTTAGCGGGGACTGTCCGCCCGCTGCTGAACCTTGGACAGTAGATTACTAATTCGTTATCGATGGCCTCGGCAAGTTACCGGAGAGATAACAGAGTTGTTGCCCTGGTGAGATGGAGCAAATTCGAGCAGTGTTGCCGGATTAAGCTGAGGCCGCAATGTCTTACGGCAGTTCCAGGGCGAGGCGTATCTGATTCGGAGTGACGACCCCACTCAAACGAAGGCTTGAATGGGGTACCCGCAGGTCAGCGCATCAGCAGCATGATCAACAAGATGATCAGGATGATCGTCAGTCCACCACTCGGGTAGTAGCCCCAACCGCGACTATGCGGCCACGCCGGGAACGCCCCGATCATCATCAGCAAAACGATAATCAGCAAAATCAAAAGCACACATCACCTCGCGACCGAATCGGTCAGCGTTGTCTGATGGCACCCAGGTAAGTGCGTGCTGCCCCAAAAATGCGACAGAAGTTTTTGGGAGGCGCAAACATTTCGCGAAGAGTTGATCATCTAAGCGGCGCATGGGGACCGGCTGGACGAGGTTTTGTTCTGCCTTTGGGAAGTGTGCGAGCCGCGTGGCCATGGCCACGGGCAGTGCGTGGACTTTTCTATTCGCCGTCACTCTTGTCGTCGTCTGGGCCGCGCTCGGTCCGCATTACCACTATTCCGATACGTGGCAACTGGTGATCAATACCGGGACGACGATCGTCACGTTCCTGATGGTCTTCCTCATCCAGAACACGCAGAACCGCGATGCGCGGGCCTTGCATTTGAAATTGGATGAGTTGATCCGCAGCGTGCATGCCGCCCACAACGAGATGATCAACATCGAGAAGCTTTCGGACGAGGAACTGGCCGTGCTGGCCAAGAAGTACGAGGCGATCCGCGGAGAATTCGAATTGCGCAGAAAGAAGGCTGCTTAACTATTTCACGACCGGGCAGCGGACCCAGTGGCCTGGAGTCTTTTCGATCAGTTCTGGAACTGTCAGCGAACATTGGTTAATGCGATTGGAACAGCGCGGATCGAAGGAGCAGCCCGCCGGCAAATTCGCCGCGGAAGGAACTGTACCCTCGATGGTTCGTAACGGACGCGTTCGGTCGGTCTTCAGGGTCGGAACCGAGTTCATCAGGCCGTGTGTGTACGGATGGAGCGGATGATGGAAGACTTCGCTGGCACCGCCGCTCTCGACAATTTGTCCGGCGTACATGACGGCAACGCGATCGGAAACCCGCGAAACGACGGCAAGATCGTGGGAGATGAACAGCATTGCCAAGCCGAAGTTGTGGCGGAGTTCTGCAAGCAGATCGAGGATTTGCGCCTGCACGGTGACGTCGAGTGCCGTTGTGGGTTCGTCGGCGATGAGCAACTTGGGGCGATTGACGACGGCCATGGCAATCATGACGCGCTGACGCTGGCCTCCCGAAAGTTGATGCGGGTAATCGCGGGCACGGCGGTCGGGCTCGGGAATAGCGACGGTGCGCAAGGCCTCAATGGCTCTCTGCCATGCTTCGCGCTTGGACACGCGAGTATGAGCGAGAACGGCTTCCGCCACCTGATCGCCGATACGCATGACCGGGTTGAGAGCCGTCATCGGCTCCTGGAAAATCATGGCGATGTCTCGTCCGCGAAGCTGGCGAACTTCATCGCCGGTTGCGGAGGTGAGATCACGTCCGGCGTAGCTTATGGTTCCGCGAATCAATGCCTGTGGCGGCAGCAGGCGCATGATCGCCAACGAAGTCACCGATTTGCCGGAACCTGACTCGCCGACCAATCCGAGCGATTCGCCTTCTCCGATGCTGAAGCTGACGTCACGGACGGCGTCAACATTGGTGACACGGTCGCCGTGGCGCACGGGGAACGAGGCCGTCAAGTGCCGAACGTCGAGAAGCGGAGCCACGGAGTAATCGTAACAGCCAGAGTTAAATCCAGCCCTCCAGCCGATTATTGACAATTGAAAGGCTGGATTGTGCAGAAATTTAGTTCAGTCCTCAACTAAAGAAGTAATCAATTCGAACACGCACTCCTTTTTGCCCGCTCAGCCTGTACTTCTTTGGAAACCCGCTTGGGCTCGACGATTTCGTTCGTATCACGATACTGTTTATGTATATATGCAAACGGTTTCCGAAATCGGTATCATACGTTTTGGAATTTCGGGCGGAGTCAAAGGAGTATGAAGGAAATGGGGAAAAGTGATATTTCTCGCAGGCGCTTTCTGCGGGGCGGAACGCTTGCGGTTGCGGCCATGGCGACACGTCCAATGTGGGGCAGCAATGCGTTCACAAGCGGTGCGGCTGGCTCCACTCAGCCCGCAATTCTGGGTGAATTCGGCTACGGCGACGTGACGATTATGAGCGAGTTGCACGAGCAGCAGTTGAAGAACACGCACGATGTGCTGATGAACCTGAGCGAAGACAGCGTGCTGAAGCCTTTGCGGCAGATGTCGGGAATAGCCGCGCCCGGAGAAGACCTGGGCGGGTGGTACACGTATGACCCCGCCTATGACATGAACAAAGCTTTCGACCCGGGCTTTGCGCCGGGGTGTACGTTCGGGCAGTGGGTATCAGCGCTGGCGAGGGACTATGCGATTACGCGTGATGAGGCCACACGCGAAAAGGTGATACGGCTGAACCGCTTGTATGCGCAGACGATTTCGGCTGACTATTACCTGAAGAACCGTTTCCCTGCGTATTGCTACGACAAGCTGCTGCTGGGACTGCTGGACTCGCACACGTATGTGCAGGATCCCCAAGCGCTGGCGATTCTGGAGCAGACGACAAAAACGGCTCTGCCGCACCTGCCGGGACACGCCGTGGAACATGACGTCCCGTGGCGCAAGGACAAGGACCCGAAAGATCCTGCGTGGAACATGGATGAGTCCTACACAAACTCGGAGAACATGTTTCTGGCCTACGAGCGCGGAGCAGGACAGCAGTACTTCGATCTTGGTCTCGCTTATCTGAACGATAAAACGTGGTTTGATCCGTTATCGCGCAATGAAAATGTGCTTCCCGGCCGGCATGCCTACAGCCATGTCAACTCGCTGTGCTCGGCGATGAAGGCTTACATGGTTGCAGGGAGCGAGAAGCATCTGCGCGCAGGCCGCAATGCTTTTGCGATGCTGCTGGCGCAAAGCTATGCGACAGGTGGATGGGGTCCGGACGAGCAGTTGCGCGCGCCGGAGAGCAACGATCTTTACGAGAGCCTGACAAAGACGCATCACAGCTTTGAAACGCCGTGCGGGTCCTATGCGCACTTCAAGTTGACGCGCTATCTGCTGCGCTCCACCGGCGACTCGCGCTATGGCGACAGCATGGAGCGCACCATGTATAACACCGTTCTTGGCGCCAAGCCGCTACAGGCAGACGGCAGAAACTTCTACTACTCCGATTACAACTTCGACGCGAAACGTGTGTACAAGGAAGCACGCTGGGCATGCTGCGCGGGGACGCTGCCGCAGGTCGCGGCCGATTACCGGATCAATGCATACCTGCGCGGACCGCAGGCTGTGTATGTAAACCTCTACGTGCCTTCCACACTGCGATGGACCGAAGGCCGGAGCCATCTGTCACTGACCCAGAAGAGCGAATATCCCTACGAAGGACACATTGCGTTCACGGTCACAGCGTCACAACCGACCGAACTGACTCTCCATTTCCGAATTCCCGAATGGGCGGAGGGAGCGTCGATCGCAGTAAATGGAGCGCGCTGGAAACAGGCAGCCGTTGCCGGACGGTTTGTCGCCATCGCACGCGAGTGGAAGAACGGAGACCGTGTGGATGTAGAGCTTCCCCTGAAGATGCGTCTGGAAGCGATTGATACCAGGCACACAGAGACAGTTGCGCTTTTGCGTGGCCCACTGGTGCTGATGGCGATGAAAGAGAAACAGGATGGACCGGTACCACAGATGACGCGGGAGCAACTTCTTAGGGCAACGCGCGTAAGCCAGACGGAGTGGAAGGCCATGTCAAAGAGCGGAACGGTGCCAATGCGACCGTTTATCTCCGTCGGGGACGATCCCTACACCGCCTATGTGAAATTGCTTTGAAGTAATTGTGTGTAGTTCACCGGGCGAGACCAATACGTCGTATTAAGCCTTCAAAGCGTGGGTCGCTGCGAAAGGGATCCAGAGCCGGCAAGACTGCGAGTGTGTAAAATTCGGGCGAGCGGGCCCTGTAGGCACGTTCTGCCCAGGCAAACGCCCGGTTGCGGTCCCCCAGTGCGGCATAGATCCACGCTACCTTGAGTACGGGGTCATAACGGGCGAAGGAGCCAGTCCGAACTTTCTGAATCACTTTTCGTGCCTCCTCTTCACGACCGCTCTGCGCATAAGCGAGACCCAAGAAAGCCGTCGCATCTGGCGAGCCATTCGATATGCGGACAGCGGTTTCCAGTTCCGCGACCGATTCCGGGTATTGCCGCTTCGCCATGTAGGCCAAGCCAGCCGTTACATGAGGGCCGGCGAGGTTAGGATCCAATTCGAGAGTTCGGCGAACCTGCGCGATTGATTCATCATATTGACGGGAAAAGTAAAGGAGGTGCGCTACGTCTGCATTAATGATGATCGACAACGGGTCCAATTTTTGCGCGATTCGTATTTCCGCGACTGCATCTTCAGTGCGCCGCTGCGACGCGCAGTAGAACGCATACCAGTGATGTGCTGTGGCATAGCCAGGATCGAGTTCGATGGCACGTTTGAACTCCTTTTCGGCGACTGGCCAATTCCAATCGTAAATCATGCTGATCGAAGCAAGCGAGGTGTGGGCTTCAGCGGACTGGTCGTCGATTTCCAGAGCCCTGAGAACAGCGGCCCGAGCTCGCGCCATCGTCTCGCTGCGCGAGAATTGGGCGTGCGGCGCAAAACCCAGCAAAGCATAGGCATCCGACAGGCCAGTGTAGGCCTGCGCATAATCGGGTTGCAGCTTGACTGCCTGTTCAAAGAAGAGAATTGATTTGGTTAGGCCTTCTTCTGTTCTCTTGTTCCAGAAATAGCGTCCCTTGAGATAAGCCTCGTATGCCTCGGGATTGATCTGCTTCACCGGGCGCGATTGGCGCTCCGTGGCCATGCGACTTGCGACCCGTTCCGCGATGTCTGCTGACAGCTCCTCGTCCAGAGCCACAACATCGTGTACATCTCGCTCGTAAGTCTCGGCCCAGATATGACGATCGTTCCGCGCGTCTACTAGTTGTGCATTGATGCGCACATGACCGCCGGTCCTGGAGACCGTGCCCTCGACAACGACATCGACATCGAGCTCACGAGCAATTTCTC
Source organism: uncultured Terriglobales bacterium (assembly GCA_964460935.1). Classification (GTDB taxonomy): domain Bacteria; phylum Acidobacteriota; class Terriglobia; order Terriglobales; family Acidobacteriaceae; genus DATMXP01. The sequence continues at coordinate 26,529 of CAYWSM010000383.1, forward strand.
GCATTGTCGGGTGGGAGTTCTTGTAGTGCATGGCTGAAGTGCGCGAGATCACTCGCACCGACTCCAGCCTCGCCAGGTTTGTAATCAGCGAATCTGTTACCCCATCTGCAAAGTAATCCTGCGTGGGATCGCCGGACACATTCTCGAATGGGAGCACCACTAGCGATTGTATTCGGCGTAAGTCCGTCTTCGGACGAATCAGTAGTGCACCGACAGAAACCGCGATCAATACCAGCATCAAGATAATCGACAGCAGGATCGCGGAACGCGTGTGTTCGCGTGCAAGGGTTGCAGGGACGAGTACCTGAACTGGGTCAGTCGGCTGTGCGATTGATGAGTTGTTCTGGGCCGACTCGGGCTGCGAGATTGATCCACAATCAACTGGAAAGATGAATCGGTAGCCCCGGCGAGGCAGCGTTTCGATGAATCGAGGCGAGCCAGCCGAGTCTCCCAGTGCCTCGCGCAGGCGGTTCACCGCGTTGTTCAAGCCATGATCGAAATCAACAAAGGTGTCGGCAGGCCATAACCGCTGCCTGATTTCCTCCCGAGTAACGAGTTCTCCCCGGCGCTGAAGCAGCATCGCCAGTATCTGAAACGACTGGTCTGGCAGACGCACTCTCACGCCTTTTTGGTAAAGCTCCGCGGTAGCGAGCTTTGCCTCGAACTCCCTAAAGGCAATGGTTGCTTTCGGCGCCGGTGAGGCCACGATCCACCTCACAGTGGGGCATGAGTATACCTCTGTTCACATTTTCCAGTGAAGTTCACAGCTCTAAGTGCCTGATTTCAAAGAGTGAGGAACGTGGGAGAGAAATGGGACACGCGAGGTATTGAAGTTCGTTGACCGCTCGACGGAGGATGCGCGCGGTAGATGCCTCAACGAAAATGAGGTTGGGCTGTCAGTACGCTCAGGAGTTTCTGTTCACCTGGCACGGCCGCACTCTTGAAAGGAGAACATTGTGACGAGTCGAAGATTCATCGGGTTCTCGCTCCTGTTGCTGTCCCTCTGCGGCTGCGGTGCGTCGGGTTTTCGGGGGAATAATAGTACGACGTCAGACCCATCTAAAGATCCATCTGCCTCTCCCATCAGTATCTCCCCGACCACGGCGGTAGTGGGTAGTGCTGATCTCACGCTGACCATTACCGGATCAGATTTCCTTGGTGCACCCCACAACTTTAGCCAAGCAGTGTGGTCCAGCAGCAGTAGCGAAACCTTGTTGGCGACAACCTTTGTGAGCAGTACTGAGCTCACGGCTATCGTGCCCGCCAATTTGTTGAGCAGCCCGGTCACGGCCAAGATATTTGTAAAGACTGGTGACTCGATGGGCGACTTGCCGCTCAGGAAGTCAGGCTCGGCTGACTTCAGCGTCACAGCGCTTCCAGTCGACACGCCGATGATCACTTCGATCTCGCCCGACAGCGCGCCTGCTGGTAACACTGACGTCACGGTAACCATCGAGGGATCAAACTTTGTCAACCGGTCCTTTCACAATAGAAGCGCCGCGTTCTGGACCACCTGTCCTAATCTGCATGATTGCGGCACAATGCTGCAGACGGCTTGGGCTGGCAGTAGCCAACTCACTGCAGTGATCCCAGCACGGTTATTGGAGAACCCTACCTCGGTTCAAATCACTGTGCTTAACGGTGATGTTATGGGAATGTCGGATGGGTACTTCGTCTATCCAAGATCAAACTCGGTCACCTTTACCGTAGCGCCGTAGCTCAAAACGTCCGACCCAGTCTGTACAAATTAGCGATGTTCAGTACAGATTAGCGTTGTTGACAGTAATTAGTAGTAGTTCTTCTCGTCGATTCCGCCTGCTCGTGGGCGTGGTAGCTCGACCGCACCAGTGGTCCGGATTCGACGTGCCGGAAGCCCATCTTCAGCGATTCTTGCTTCAAGAAGGAGAACTCTTCCGGCGTGTAGTAGCGGATCATCGGCAGCTGGTTTTTCGAGGGACGCAGATACTGGCCGATGGTAAGAATATCGACCTTGCGTTCGGCCATTTGGCGGAAGCAATCGAGCAGTTCGCCTATATCTTCGCCTAATCCGACCATGACGCCAGTCTTGGTAACCGCGTTCGCATCGATTTCCTTCGCGATGCCAAGCAGGTCGAGCGAGCGCTTGAAGTTCGCTCCAGAGCGGGCCGAGCGGTAAAGGCGCGGAACGGTTTCGGTGTTGTGGTTCAGAATGTCAGGCTTGGCTTCGAGGACAATTTCGAGGCAGTCGCGGCGTCCCTGAAAATCGGGTATCAGGACTTCGACGTGGCAGTCCGGAACCAGGCGTTTGATCTCGCGAATGGTTTCGGCGAAGATCTTTGCTCCTCCGATGTTGTCGTCATCGCGATTTACGCTGGTGACAACCGCATGCTTCAACCCTAAGGTTGCAACAGCTTCCCCGACACGGCGGGGTTCGTCGATGTCGATGGCCTCAGGTTTGCCTTTTGGAACCGCGCAGAATCCGCAACGGCGGGTGCAGACGTCGCCCAGCAGCATGAAGGTGGCTGTCTTGTGATTCCAGCACTCGCCGATATTGGGGCATTGGGCCGACTCGCAGACGGTGTGCAAACCGAGTCCGCGAGCAAGTTTCTTCAGGTCGTGATAGTTGTCGCCCATGGGGGCGCGAGCTTTCAGCCAGGCAGGCTTGGGCTGGCGCGGCTTGGGTCCGACCTCGATCTGGATAAGATCCGTGGACATGGCAGAAACTACTATTCTACAAGATGCGGCACCGAGAGCCGCCGATTCAGCCATGGCCGCAATCTTCAATACTGGCTATGCGCAGGATCGTCCTCGCTTCATTTACTTCGTCTGTTCGGCATTTCCTGAAGGCGCTACCACGGTCGTCTTCGGTTCGGAGCGTTGATACAGAATCGTCATCATCTTCTGCATCGGCGCCTCACCCATCGCGGCTTCCATGGTGAACGTGAACGAGTCGGCGGTGACCGCGGAGTAGGTCTCGCGCATGTGCATGGTGCTGCCGTTGGTATCTATGTCGGACGTGAAGACAAGATTGTTGCCGTCCCAATGTCCCGTGCCCATGGCGTCGCATCCATCGGGAGTAAGCGTGTCACACCAAATTGCCTTGTAGGCTGCGGCTTTCGCATCCCACCAGAACAGACCCAGTCCGGCAAAAGTTCCCATCACTCCATGCGAGCGAGCGCGCTCAACCAGCGAATTGCCGGAGGGTCCACTGCGGAAATCGGAACGTCCTTCAGCGGTGCCGGCGAGCGGGAAGAAAGCGTTCTTTTCGACCGTGGCGGTGGTCTTCCACATGCCGGTAAATGTGTCGGTGAGCTTCTTCATTTCAACGGATTGCTTGGCCGATGGCATCGACGGAGTGGGCGGCGCGGCCTTTCTGTGCCGACGCCGGGACGTTTGCCCGAACGAGATAGAAACAAGCAGAAGGATGACGATGGCCAGGCGAAGTCGCTGCATGGTACCTCCAGATGTAAGCTCAGCCCGCGCATGATAACCCAACGGCGCAACATTCCGGCGTACCGTTCTTGAGCCCTATGGCGCTGAGAGGCTTCGCGATTGATAATCAAGACGATGCCCGCGAAGACGAAATCCGATTCGGTGCAGCAGCAGACCGATGCGCTGCGCGAGAAGATCCGCCATCACGAATACCGCTACTACGTTCTGGACGATCCGGAGATCAGCGACGCCGATTTCGACCTGCTCATGCGGGAACTGAAAAAGCTGGAGGCAGAGCACCCGGAGCTGATCACACCCGATTCGCCGACGCAGCGCGTTGGCGGCAAACCGCGCGAGGGATTCGTGAAGGTACCCCACTCGGTGCCAATGCTCTCCCTCGATAATGCTTATAACGAAGAAGAGCTGCGCGACTGGGAGCGCCGGGTCGAAGAGCTAACGGGACAAAAGCAGGTGGAGTACGTCTGCGAGTTGAAACTCGATGGATTGTCGATGGCGCTGCACTATGCGGATGGTCAGTACCAGCGGGCGATTACGCGCGGAGACGGATCGGTGGGCGAAGACGTCACGCCGAATGTGAGGACGATCCGGTCGGTGCCGCAGCGGGTATTCGAAAAAGCAAAGCTGCCTAAGAACTTTGAGGTCCGCGGTGAGGTGCTGATGCCTCTGGCGGCATTCACGCGCATGAATGAGGATCGCGAGCGGCAGAATTTGTCGAAATTCGCCAATCCGCGAAATGCCGCAGCGGGCGCGGTAAGAGTGCTCGATCCGGATATCACGGCTTCGCGGCGGTTGGATTTCTTTTCGTACTTCCTATTCGTAAATGGGCGTCCGCTGCACGAAAAGCATTCGCAGAACCTTGAAGCGCTGAGCGCCGCCGGATTCAAGGTCAATCCAAATTGGAAGACGCTGAAGGGCGTCGATGCGATGCTGGAGTACATCCGGAAGTGGGAGGAAAAGCGCGACAAGCTGCCATATGAGATTGACGGCATCGTCATCAAAGTAAATTCCATTCCGCTGCAACGCGAGTTGGGGTTCACCGGCAAGGCTCCGCGGTGGGCGATTGCATACAAGTACGCTGCGAGGGCAGGCACCACGCAAATCGAAGACGTGCTGGTGCAGGTGGGGCGCACGGGAAAACTCACGCCCGTGGCGGCATTAAAGCCGGTGTTCATCGGCGGAACGACCGTGTCGCGTGCGACGCTACACAACATGGACTTCATCGACAATCTCGGGATCAAGATCGGCGACTGGGTCATGGTCGAGCGCGGCGGCGATGTTATCCCGAAAGTCGTGAAGGTGGTGGAAGATAAGGACCATCCGCGCGGGCACAAGACGTTCAAGATGCCCGCAACGTGTCCCGAGTGCGGCGGGCACGTGGTGCGCGTGGAGGGCGAGGCCGATCACCGATGCGTGAACGTGAATTGTCCGGCGAAGCTGCGGGAGAGCATTCTGCATTTTGCTTCGCGCGGCGTGATGAACATCGAAGGCATGGGCGATGCGCTGGTGAATCAACTGGCGGACAAGAAACTCGTACGGACGGTCGCCGACATTTATCGACTCGATTTAGATAAGTTGCTCACGCTCGAGCGGATGGGCAAGAAGTCAGCGCAGAACGTGCTCGACGAGATCGAGGCGTCGAAGAAGCTGCCGCTGGAACGCGTGATCTATGGACTCGGAATCAGGTTTGTCGGCGAACGGACGGCACAGTTCCTGGCCGAGCACTTCGGGTCGATGGATGCGCTGATCGAAGCGGCGACCCTCGAAGAGGCAGAGGCAAGTATTGTGAAACTGGAAGAGGTCGAAGAGGTGGGGCCGCGGATTGCCGAGAGTATTCGCGATTTCTTCGGTGAACCGAGCAATGTGGAGTTAGTAGAACGATTGCGCCAGGCTGGGTTGCAGTTCAAGGGCAAGAAGAAAGAGCGTGGAACGGCGCTGGCGGGAAAGACGTTTGTCCTAACCGGCACGCTACCGAACTACAGCCGTGACGAGATGAAGAAGATGATCGAAGACGCCGGCGGGCGCGTGTCGGGATCGGTGAGCAAGAAAACAGATTATGTTGTCGCTGGCGCAGATGCTGGGTCCAAACTGGATAAGGCGAGAGAGCTGGGAGTGACGGTGATCGATGAGGCGGAGATGGTGAAATTAGTAAATGGGTAAGTTAGTAAGTGAGTAAAGTGTGAGGGGATTTGGCCTAGAGTTTCGTTGTTAAACTCGTGCTCACCTGATTTTGCGTTCCCTAGACCCACGGCCCTGTTTGCGCTAATCTTGATGGCGCACGCCAAGGGTGCACCCCGTCCGCGGAAAGGGATGATCCCACCTTGCATTTCAGATTTTCAATAACTCACTCACTTCTGCCTGACGAAGCGGACCGCGGGCGCTAAAGAAGGAGTGATCCATGCCTGTACGCGAACTACCCGCTCGCCCTAACCTCGAACATCTGAAAAAACAAGCCCGCGAGTTGCTGCGGGACGGCCATGCATCGGACGCGACTGCCACGGAGCGCCTTGCGGCGTTTGGCGTTTCGGCCGACAAGGCCAAACTGGCCGATGCCCTGCACGTGATCGCCCGCGAATATGGCTTCGACAGTTGGCCGTCGTTCAAGCTGCACATCGAGGCTCAATCGGAAGATCCGGTCGAGGCTCTTACCGCTGCCGTTAAAGCCAACAGTGCGCCACTGGTCCGGCAGGTTCTGGCGCGGCATCCGTCGTTGCGAGAACGTATTAACGAGCCGCTGCCGAATTACGGATTCGATGCCCCGGCTCTCATTGCAGCCGTCAACCACAACAATCGCGAGATGATCGATGTCCTGCTCGACGCCGGCGCCAATACCAACGAGCGTACGCGGTGGTGGGCCGGCAGCTTTGGCGTTTTGGATCAGGCCAACCCCGAACTGGCAGCTTATCTGATTTCGCGCGGAGCGAAGATTGACATCCACTCAGCAGCGCGGCTCGGAATGATCGATCAGGTGCGCGAATTGCTCAAGGCCGATCCACAACTGGTGCATGCGCGAGGCGGCGACGGGCAGTTTCCGCTGCACTTCGCGGCGACTGTAGAGATCGCGGCATTACTGCTCGATGCGGGAGCAGACATCAATGCGCAGGACATCGACCACGAATCGACGGCATTGCAATACATGGTGGCGATCAAACCGTACCGTCACGAAGTGGCGAAATACCTGCTTTCGCGCGGGGCAAAGGCTGACATTATCGCGGCATCGGCGCTCGGAGAACTGGCGCTGGTGGAACAAATTCTGAATGACGATCCGGAGCTTGTGCGCACGACATTGAATGAAAAGCATTTTCCGAAGCGCGATCCGCGAGCGGGAGGCGTCATCTATTACTTCGGCCTCGGATTCACCAAAACGCCGCACATCATCGCATACCACTTCGGGCATAAGGCCGTGTTCGAACTGCTGATGCAACGCAGCCCCAATTGGCTCCGCCTGGTGCATGCGGCGGAGATCGGCGATGAAGCGCTGGCCGAGAAGATTCTGGCGCAACATCCGGCGCTGTTCGCCAAGCTCAGTGGCAATGCGGCACGGCGCATTGTCGGCGTAGCACTGCGTAACAACACGCGCGCACTCGAACTGCTGCTCGGATACGGATGGCCGGCCAATGCCATACTCGACAACAATCAAACGGCTCTCCATTACGCCGCCTGGCACGGAAATCTGACTGCGGTACGGGCTCTTCTGAGCCATAACGCTGTGGTTAATGTGTTCGAAGACCAGTATGGCGGCAGTCCGCTGGGCTGGGCGCTCCATGGTTCGCTGAACAGTTGGTACCGGGATACGGGGGACTACGTAGGTGTGGTCAAGGCGCTACTCAACGCGGGAGGGCAGATCCCGAAGACGGAACGCCCGTTGGAAGCGACGGAAGAGGTGCTGGAGATCATACGGCAACACGCGCACTGAGCCCGAGAGGAGAATTCTCGGAACCAAGAGAATTCACAGTAAGAGGGGGGGCACAAGACCGGCCCTCTTCACTTTTGGTTGGACGGCCTGGAATACCCCTGCTCGGCAAGTTGCTTTCCCATGGCGAGGTACATTTCTTCGTTCTGCGGTTGCCACGTGGCCAACCCGTCCACGTAGCGGTTGTACATGCAGAAAGCCGCAGCGATCAGAACCGTGTCGTGAATATCCAAGTCGCTCGCGCCGTGAGTTTGGGCCTGGTCCACAAGTTCTTTGGTTACGCGCTTACCGTCAATCTGAATCTGCTCGGCGATGGCAAGCAGAGCTTTCAGCTTTTCGGAGATGGGCGCAGTCCGATAGTCGCGGCAGACGGCATCGACGAGGCTGACGTTGCCTCCATGCAGGTGAGCGGCTGCCGCGCCGTGACTTGCCTGGCAGAAGTGGCATGTATTCCGCGAAGACACGAACGACGCGATGAGTTCGCGATCGCCGGAACTGAAGCCGTTATTGCCGGAGGTGTGCAGCAAGACATGGGCGAGCTCTCGCATCGGCTTTGCCGTTTCCGGGCGATAGGCGAACCCGGCGGAAATTCCGGGCATATTTTCGGGAAGCTGAATGTGGGGCACGATTATTCCTCCAGGGAAATTGCGGCTGGGGCGATGATCGCATCAGAGGCTTGCGGCTCCTGAATGCGATCTCGCCGCAGCAGTAAGCTTACGGCGGCAGCCGCGAAAGCAAAAGCGGCCAGATAGACTATGTAACGGGCGTGATAAGCGCCGCCATGATCGTACAAGTGCCCGAGGAACAGGGGGCCGGTGGCTCCTCCGATGGCGTAAGCGGTCCAGGTCAGCCCGTAGAGAACAGAAAAGTGCTTGCGGCCGAAGTAGTGAGCCAGGAGGTAAGGCGCCACGTCGGCTTCGCTTCCCAGGCCGATGCCCAAGAGGGCGGCTCCGAGCAGCGCTGCCCAGGGGGTGCCGGCAAAGGCGAGTATCAGGGTTCCAAAAGCAGCCACCAGCAAGATAAGAGTCTGGATCCGCTGCGGTGAGAAGCGATCGATCAGGAAACCAACGCATAACCTGCCGATGATACCCGCGCCTCCGCGCACGGAGAGCGCGAAAGCCGCGCTCTGCGCCGTTACGCCATGCTCGGTAAGGATCGCCGACAGATTTGTAACGAGACCGTTCTCACTGAATGCCGACAAAACGATGATGCCGGCGAGCACCCAGAATACAGAGCTGGCGAGGGCTTTCCGAACGGTTGCTCCAGAAACCGCCGCGCGGTTTTCCAGCACTATCGCAGCGGGGCGGTTGCGGACCAGAAGCACCGTCAAGGGAAAGCCCAGCAGCGCAATTCCGCCGAGCAGAAGATAAGCGTTGCGCCAGCCATGATGATCGATGAACCATTGTGTTATCGGAGGAATGAGGATGGAGCCAACGCCACTGCCGGTGAGGATCAGGGCCAGTGCAAAGCCTCTGTGCTTCTCAAACCACGTCAGAATGGTGCGCGTGTAGGCAAACTGTGCCGTGCCATTGGCCACCAGACCCAAAATAAAGAAGGTAACGTAGAACTGCTTGATGTTCGGGCCAAGACGGCTGAGAGAAGCCAACCCCAACGCAAAGACAACGATCGCCGGAAGTATGATTCGTCGTGGAGGAAAACGATCGAGCAGCATTCCGATGAGCGGCGAGACCAGCGCGACCGTAATCGCAGCCAGCGCGAATGTTCCACCGATCGCTTCGCGACGCCAACCAAATGCCGCGTGCAGCGGATTCAGGAACAGGCTGAACGTGTACGGCACGATCGGAGCGAAGCTCGTCATGACACCGACAAATGCCGCGGTCGTAACGCCCCAACCGGGATAGCGGATAGAGTTCTCGCTGGAAATCTGTGAATTCTGAACCTGGCTCATCGTCATACTCCGGTTGGCGGTGAATGGTCGCAGATTCCGCCTCCACAGTCCCTTCCCGAGTACACACTGCGGAGTTCGCATTTTCCACTTCGCGGAGTTATCCGAAAATAGAGTTAAAGTACTATCGCCCGACGAGAGTTGATCGCGACTTACGTTTCACAGGAGGTCAAGTAAAACATGCGGTCGTGTGGCAGTAGGATGGGAATTAGTAGATGGGTAAATTAGTAAGTGAGTAAATTCAAATCGATTATCCGCAAGAACGGTCGAGGAATATATCGCGGAAGGTGCAGAGCGAGACAGCAGAAAAGTTTAAGGGTCCTGAGTTTTAGTCAGGTTTGTTCTTCTCGACCAGCAGTTCGCTTTAGACCCTCACTCGCCTCTCCTCAGCCCCTGTTTCCAGTATGACCAAGGCGACTTCGTTTGGGCTCCGGGCTCGCCACCAACCGGAAAAACCAGCCTGACTCCTCAGGACCCTATCCTGCTCTTGACTTGTTACCTGTTCGTCTCAACCAGCACGTTGCTAAAGACCGTCGTCGCACCCTTGGAAGTTCAGTCTCGAGAACCGCTCTTCCCTGATTTGACTTCAGCCCCGGTTCGCAGCACCAATCGGTAAAACTCAGTAACTGTCAAAGAACGAGTGTGAACATACGCCGACTAATACGAGAGTCAAGAAAATCTGATGAAAAATAAGTCTTCTGTTTTCAATCGAGTGCAGCTCGTCCACAGGCATGTGCCCGGAAATGGTGCAGCCGCAATTCTGAAGAGTCAGGAAATAGTGAAAATCCGTTGAAATTCGCGAACTAACGACAAAGTGACAGACGGGTTGCGACGTATCTTTTGTGGTACGGAATGTGCAAATCGAGCGAAAAACCGCTGTGGAAGCCGATGTTTGCATTTGCGCGTTATCGTCAATCGACGCATGGCTAACAAATAGTGGGAACGCCGCGAAGGTAGAAACAGAGAGGATGTTCCCTTCTATTATCTGAGATGGGAGAGCACAGCTCCGACGAGATAGATGGAACCGGTGATGACGAGTACGCCATCTGCGGAGGTGAGTTCAACCGCTTTTTGCAGACCTTGGGAGACGTCGGGGACAAGGACTGCGTCCGTGGACATACGCGAGGCGGCTGCGACCTCCTCGGGGGAAGCGGCGCGGGGATTATCAACGCTGGTGATGATGACCTGGTCCGCGATCGGGAAGATGATTTCGGCGATCTCGCCGACGGCTTTGTCGCGCAGAACGGCAAAGAGTAGCGTGATGGGGCGTTCGGGGTAGCGTTCCGACAGCGCCGAACGGAGCGCCCATGCACCGGCAGGATTGTGCGCGACATCAAGCACGATCTCCGGACGGTTGCCGACGGCAGGAATGACTTGAAAGCGACCAGCCCAGCACGTGTCACGAATGCCGGCTTCGATCTGCGAAGGTGTTACGACTATCCCGAAGTTATTGAGTTGTTCGGCTGTGGCGATCGCCAGCGCAAGATTTCGAAGCTGATGGCGTCCAGGGAGCGGCGAATCGACCGTGATCTGCTGTCCCATGACGGTGAGCGGATACCGATTGCGGCCGCCAGAGGTGCGCTGGTCCCAGGCAGTTCCTTCCACTCCGGGCGAGACGGGCGGCACGTACTGAACGGCACTGATGGCAGTGGCGTGGCGCTCGATGACAGCTTTGCCGATCGCATCATTTGCCGCGGGATGCTGGGGCAGCGTAACAACAAGTCCGTTGGGATGGATAATGCCAGCTTTTTCCGCGGCGATCTCGGAAATGGTATTGCCGAGGAATTTCTGATGATCGAGCGAGATGTCGGTGATAACGGCAACGAGTGGTTCGACGACGTTGGTGGCATCGAGGCGGCCTCCCATACCGACCTCGAGAACAGCGATGTCGACGCCAACGGCGGCAAAGTGGAGGAATGCCATTGCCGTCAGCATCTCGAAAAAACTGGGATGCCAGGGAAGCTTACCCTGTGTCACCAATGATGACGCGGTGGACTCTACCTGCTCATAAGCGCGGGTGAAGTCGGCATCGGAAATTGGCTGGCCGTCTACGCGAATTCGCTCATTGACTTGTTCCAAGTGCGGCGATGTGTACAGTCCTGTTTGGTGGCCAGCGGCACGAAGAATGGACGCTAACGTCGCGGCGGTTGAGCCTTTGCCGTTGGTTCCGGCGATGAGCACGGACTTGAATTTCGTCTGCGGGTCACCCAGCGCTTGTAGCAATACCCGCATGTGGGCCAGGTCGAACTTGTTCGACGGCGTGCGGGAAAGCTCGTGCCCGAGCTCATAGAGCTGGGCGATGGCGGAATCGTACGTCATGCGATATGGAAACGGCGATTATAAATCGCGACTAGCGCGAAACGAGTTGCTCAGCGCGGGGATCGTGTTGCGCATACCGCTTCTTCGCCAGTTCGCGATTCTGCACGGCGTAGCAGTAAACGCATCCGTGAGGGCAGGTGTCGTAGTCGCCAATGTCCTTCGACTGATAACAGCCGCAGGTTTCGCGCATGCCTTTTAGCTTCGCCGTGATCGTATGACCGGCGATGCGGGAAAGGCGTTGGGCGTCGATGCAGTGGGCTTCAGTAATTTCGTCGTTGCTGAATTCGGGTTGCGAGCAGATGGTCAGGGCCATGCCATTCACTTTGGCGATTTTCAGCAGCGATCTGAGGATGGTCTGTCGCTCATCGCCGGTCGGTTCACGCCAAGTGAAATGCTCTTCCGAGGCGGCACGGTCGAGGTTGCGCTTCGTCTTGCGGTAAATCTGGGCAAACGAGATGACGCATTCGTTGGTGTATCCCTTCAGGAGTGCAGCAATGCGGGCGAAGTTCTCAAGATGGAATTCAACAGGGGTGAGGGTGGATAAGACAATGGTGTCGTAGCGCCAGACTACAGTGTCGCGGCCGAGGCGATCGCTGACCTCCCGGACGTGCTCGGCGGCTTTGGGTGCTTCGAGTACAGACACTTCGAGCGCACGCGGATAGCCGTTAATCGTGTACTGCACCATGAAGGGGAAGCCGCGGCGGTGAACTTCATCGAGGTGAGGGAGGAAGGGGCCGAGATTCTTGGTCCAGAAAACAAATCCATCGACGGCCTTGCGCGCCAGATCAACCCTGGTAATTGCACCGTTGTAGGGGTTGCGCATGAGACAGTATCCGGCATCGAGGCGGTTCATGAACCATTCCCCGTAGAACGCCGGAATGTCTGTCTTATAGCTGGCGGAGATCAGCATGTGTGCTTTCTTCAGTATGCCAGTGAGCGGGGTTGAAGATTCGTTCTTTCACATACCTGGGCGGGATAGAAACTCGAGTAGACTGTTGTGCGCTGAAAGGAGACTCCTATGCGGAAGATTGCCATCGTAGTGTTGGTTCTGTCGGCATGTGCGTGGGCACAGAATCCGGTTTCGGACGCATTGCGGAACGAACTGGGGAGCGCGGCGAAAAAGACGATCGGAGCGGCGGAAGAGATGCCCGCCGAAAAGTACAGCTACAAGCCCACCGAAGCCCAGGTGCCATTTGGACATTGGGTGTCGCATGCCACGGGCGCGAACTATCTCTTCTGCTCAAAGCTGACCGGCGCGACCGCGCCTGAGTCCGGCGTGAAGGAAACCGATCCCAAGGACAAGCTGGTTGAGGCGCTCAAGAAGTCGTTCGACTATTGCACGGCCCAGCTCCCGAAGCTGCAGGACAGCCAGTTGGGGGAGGAAGTCACGTTGTTCGGCGGACGGAAGATGACGAAGGGAGCAGCAGTTCTGGACTTTAGCGCCGATTGGGCCGATCACTATTCACAGATGGCGAGTTACCTGCGACTGAATGGACTGCTTCCGCCAACGGCAAAGAAGCAATAGTCAGGAGGCTCGCATATCGTCGCTGTCAGCGATGGTGTTCCTGGATGCGACAGCAACGTTGTCAGCTAGGAACTCGATGCCGTAGAGATAGAGAGCGCGGCGGCGAACAATTGCGTAAGTGCTGATCAACTGAGTTGCGCCCGGGGGTACAAAGTCCATCTCCAACTGGGATCCCAGCGGAAGATTGGCGGCGGCAAATAAATACATTCCACCCTGGCTGATATTGATGGTGACTCCGTCTACTCGTGATCCGCGGTGGCGGATCACGACGGGCACAGCGGCCCATTGGCGCTCCCAGCGCCGGCGTTCGTCGACGGAGAAGAAAGTCATATCGAAATAAGGTACGGGCACTTCGGAGTGGCGCGAAGATTACCGAAGGGTTGAAGTCCATGGGGCCTGTCAGGGCAGGCCCATTGGGCCAATTGTGATTACGCCCGCAACGCTGCTGTTACGGTGTTTCCACACGCTGAACAGAACTGAGCATTGCCAGGCACCGGCTTGCCGCAATGGGTACAAAACACAGTTCCTCCAGTCGCTGGCTGGGAAACTCCGTTTGCAGGAAACATGGCGTGAACACGGTTTGCGACTTCCGCCCCCATGTTGGCGTTCCAACGTTCCACTCGGCCGGGCATCAGGAAAGCCTCCACCAGGGCAATCAGGTGAGGAATCAATGTCCAGCAGAAAAGAATGTAGATGATGGCGATTCCATTCTGTCCCAGGTAGAACCGGTGCGCACCGAAGCCACCCAGGAAAACAGCCAACAAGACACCCACGACGGAATCCTTGCGGCGGGCGAAGTATTCGGCCTGAAACGCGGTGCGTTGCTGGTCGGTCATCGAAGCCTGAAGTTGAAGGGCGTAAGTGTCCATGGAGGTGAATTTTAATGCTTTGCGGGCAATCGATACCACATTGCCGGTCTGAGCTTTGCGGGCGATTCCCATTATGAAGCCGACTGGTCTTCTACAAATAAACTGCCACCAAGCTTTTCGCTCGATGGCAGCTTATTCAGGGAGAAATCTCGAACAGGCAAGAATGCTTGTTCTACACCTACTTCTTTCCCGCTACGCTCTTCGCCTTCTCGATCTCCGGCGCTGCGGCCGGTGGAGGCGCGGGTTCCGGCTTCGCCAGTCCCAGGGCCTTCTTCACTTCGTTGTCGATCCGGGTGTAGAAGTCCTTGTTGTCTTTCAGGAACTGACGCGCGTTTTCGCGGCCCTGACCGATGCGCTCGCTCTTGTAGCTGAACCAGGAGCCGGACTTCTCGACGATGTTGTTGTTCACCGCGATATCGAGCAGATCGCCTTCGCGCGAAATGCCTTCGCCGTAGAGAATGTCGAACTCGGCTTCGCGGAACGGCGCAGCGGTCTTGTTTTTGACGACCTTAACTTTGGTACGCGAGCCGATCACCTGATCGCCTTCCTTGATGGCGGCGATGCGGCGGATGTCCACGCGCACGGACGAGTAAAACTTCAGCGCGCGGCCACCGGTGGTCGTTTCGGGATTGCCGAACATGACGCCGATCTTTTCGCGGATCTGGTTGATGAAGATGAGGCAAGTGCGCGACTTCGATACCGTGCCGGTCAGCTTGCGAAGCGCCTGCGACATGAGGCGAGCTTGCAGTCCGACGTGGCTGTCGCCCATTTCGCCGTCCAGTTCGGCCTTGGGCACGAGGGCTGCCACCGAGTCCACGACCAGCACATCGATCGCGCCGGAGCGGACTAACGCTTCGGTTATCTCAAGCGCCTGCTCACCGTAGTCCGGCTGTGACACAAGAAGGTTATCGACATCTACGCCGAGCTTCTTCGCATACGACGGATCGAGCGCATGTTCGGCATCGACGAATGCCGCCATGCCGCCCATCTTCTGCGCTTCGGCGATGACCTGAAGCGTGATGGTGGTTTTGCCGGACGATTCGGGACCGAAAACTTCGACCACGCGTCCGCGGGGAAAGCCGCCGACGCCAAGAGCCGCGTCGAACGAGATGGAACCGGTAGGGATAACGGAAATGGGAACGATGGCTTCCTTGTTCCCCAACCGCATGATGGAACCTTTGCCAAACTGTTTTTCGATCTGCGAAAGGGCCAGGTCCAGAGCCCGATTTCGTTCGACTGCCACGTCGGCCATGAGAGAACTCCTAGGGGATCATTGCGTCTCCCACATATTCAAACGGAATGATGTGGGGCACCACCATTGTCTCGATTGTACCGTGCAGTGGACTATAACATTTCCACACAGAGATGGCGAATAAAAAGCGAAGCAGGTGCCGAAATAGGAATCGTTGCATGTGAATGGCCGTTCGGGAACTCAAGAAATACTAGAAAAGAAGGGTTTGCCCTGAGATTCGCACAGAGGCTTCTATCGGGACCGCGACCATGCCAGTGTCCGCCACACGTGTTCCAAGTGTTTGGTTGTAGAATCGTTGCACTTCCGGGGGAGAGGTCTTCTAAGTTCTGCGTCAATGGCAATTTCTGTTGGGGATGTAATCGGAGAATACGAGGTTATCGGCGAGCTTGGCGCCGGTGGTATCGGCAAGGTGTACAAGGTGCGGCACAGCATCTCGCACCGGGTCGAGGCGCTGAAACTGCTACGCCCAGACCAACTCGAGCATCCCGAGATGGCAGACCGGTTCGTGAAGGAAATCCGAGTGCTGGCCAGCCTCAATCATTCGAACATTGCATCGCTGCACACGGCGTTCCGTCACGATGACGTCCTGCTAATGACCATGGAGTACGTGGAAGGCGAGACACTCGCTCACCGGTTGCACCACGGAAAGGTGGACATGTGGACCGGGCTGACTTACATCTCGCAGGTGCTGCAGGCATTGTTGTACGCGCACGAACGCGGCGTGATCCACCGCGATATCAAGCCCTCGAACATCATGATCGCCGCTCACAACCGGATCAAGTTGCTCGACTTCGGCCTGGCCGTGAGTGAGCTCGATACTGAACGCTCCCGCTCGGGATCGATTGTCGGGTCGCTGCACTATATGTCGCCGGAGCAAGTGCGAGGGCTGAAAGTGGACGCACGTTCGGACCTGTATTCGGTCGGCGTGACTTTGTACGAATTGCTGACCGGACAATTGCCGATCCGTGGCAACAGCCAGTACGAGATCATGGACGGCCATCTGCGGCAGATTCCAATTCCACCGCGGGAATTAAATCCATCCATTCCTGCCGATCTCGCCGGCTTGGTGATGATGGCGATGCGAAAAGAGCCCGGAGAGCGGATTGCTTCGGCGCAGGAATTTCTGCGTCAACTGGATGCGATCCAGCTTGAATCGACCATCGCTATACCCGCCTCGGGAGCGCACTATGCACAACCTGATGCCGCGACGCGAACCATCGCAGCGGGAGCAATGCAATCTGTTTCTTCCACGAGCGTTCCGCCAGTGGCGGCTGCACCAACACGGGCACCGAAGACGGACTCCTCGTCGATTCATGGGCACTTGCCGGATGCGATCGCTCTGATCACAAAACAACTGGCGGTCTATGTTGGTCCCATCGCTCGCGTGTTGGTGAAGAAGGCGGCCAAACAATGTGCCGATACCCGGGACATCTATGACAAGGTAGCCGCGGAGATCGAATCTCCCGCCGACCGGCAGAAGTTCCTCGCCCAGAAGCCGCGGCGGTAGGACCCGCCTAGTTTCTCCTGTTCCATTAACGGAACAAGCAGCAAGTAGTGCCTAGTCCCCGCTGAAACCTGTGCTATGGTGAGGAACTACTTACCTCACAACAGGCCCGAGATCTATGCTTCGTCACTTCGCTATTGCTGCGGTTCTCAGTCTCCTTGCGTGCCCAATTTCAGCCCAAAACGAACCTGCCACTGCGATTAATTCGGCTAAACCAGCCGATTATTCGCAGGAAGGGATGGTCGTTGAGCAATACATCACCCGCGTTTCTTTCGAGTCCGACGGATCGGGGGTACGCGAGGTCACGGCAGTGGCGCGGGCCCAGTCGGAAGCCGGCGTGCAGCAAATGGCAGTGTTGACGTTTCCGTATACCAGTGGGTCTGAAACTTTGGACGTTGATTATGTTCGCGTCCGCAAAGCCGACGGCAGTGTGGTAGTCACGCCGGCGTACAACATCCAGGACATGCCCGCCGATGTGACACGCATCGCACCCATGTACAGCGATATCCACGAGAAGCACATTACGGTAAAAGCATTGGGCGTGGGTGATACGCTGGAATACCTGATCCGCTTTCACATAAAGCCGGAGATTCCCGGACAGTTTTGGTTCTCGCATAACTTCATCAAGGATGGCATCTGCAAGAACGAGCAACTCGAGATTAGCTTCCCAAAAGATAAGTACGTGAACCTGAGTAGCACAGATTTGAAGCCCGCTCTGCGCGAAGAGGCCAATCGGAAGATTTACACATGGAGATCTTCTAACTTTGACCATAAAGAAACGAATAAGAAGGAGCTGCCGAAGCGAGAAGCGCCACGTCCTGATCTGGAGCTGACGACTTTCCATAGCTGGGAGGAAGTCGGAGCGTGGTATGCGGACCTTCAGAAGGACCAGATCGTCGTCACGCCAGAGTTACAAAAAAAAGCGGAGGAACTCACCAAGGGACTAAACACCGAAGATGAAAAGATTCATGCCCTCTATAACTTCGTGGCGATCCGCTTTCATTATGTCTCCCTTTCCTTCGGAATCGGCCGCTATCAGCCGCACGCTGCCGATGAAGTGCTTGGAAACGAGTATGGCGATTGCAAGGACAAGCACACGCTGCTCGCAACCATGTTGAAGGCGGTCGGAATCGACGCGTGGCCGGCACTGATCAATTCAGCGCGCAAGATTGACAATGATTTGCCATCTCCGTCTTCTTTCGATCACATGATCACCGTCATTCCTCGTGGAAACCAGATGATCTGGCTCGACACGACGAGCGAAGTGGCGCCGTTTGGACTGCTACTGACCGGATTGCGCGGCAAGCAAGCCCTTATTATTCCCAGGGGAAAGCCCGCACAACTGGTGAAGACGCCAGAAGAAGCTGTGCTCCCGTTCGCGAATAACTTCAGCGTGGATGGGAAACTCGGGGCGGACGGCGTATTTACGGGGCATGTTGACCGAAGCTTTCGTGGTGATATCGAAGTACTGATGCGTGCGAGCTATCGGCGTCTACCGCAGTCAAACTGGAAAGACCTTACACAGCAGTTATCGTATGCGACGGGATTCTCCGGAGATGTCAGCGAAGTGCAGGTGTCTACTCCAGAGGACACGGCCAAACCTTTCACGTTGTCCTACGACTACACACGGAAAAAATACGGTGACTGGGACAATCATCGCATCACGCCTCCCATGCCTCCTTTCGGCATTGAAGTACCCGACACGGATGAACGCAGGCCCGTCGAGCCCTTCCTGCTTGGCGCGACGGGAGAAGTTGTTTATCACGCAAGAGTCGAACTGCCTGCATTCTCGAGAGCTGTGGCCCCGTCCGATATGGACCTGAAAGAAGACTTCGCCGAATACCAAGCGACGTATTCGATCAAGGATGGTGTGCTCACCGCCGACCGACGCCTGATTGTGAAAAAGTCCGAAGTCTCAGTAGCCGATTGGGACCGCTATGCCAAGTTTCGCAAGGCCGTGTCAGACGATGAGAATAAGTGGATCAATCTTGACGTAAGAACGGTGTCGACCGTAGCCAAGAACAGCTCCTGGCCGAAATTCTATACAGATGACGCCGACCACAAATTCCAGCAGGCTACGCAGGCGCTGCAAAATCACGACATCATAAAGAGCACCGATCTTATGCGGGAGGTGCTTCAACTCGATCCCAAATACCAGGGTGCAAATGCCATTATGGGCTGGCTCGATTTTGTTCAAAACCGCCGCGAAGATGGCCTTGCCAAGTTACAGAAAGAAGAATATCTCCATCCCGACTACGTTCCGAGCTATGCGATGGGTGCGTGGATGTATACAGTGCTAAAGCGCCCGGATGATGCTTCTGATCAGTGGCGCAAGCTATTGAAGGTGCAGCCTGAGAACCGCGACGCAGTGATGAAACTCAGCCGGTTATTAATAGATTCCAAGAAGTACACAGATGCGATCAATATACTAGAAGAAACCTCTGCAACCGCACCCGACAATAAGGTGATAAAGAGCCTACTGGCAACCGCGTACTTGCGGAGCGGTCAGAGGGAAGAAGGCGTCAATATAATTCAGAAGAATTTTGCGGACGAAACTAATCCGTCATTGCTCAACGATGTCGCTTATGAGTTAGCTCTGGCAAATACTAATCTTGAACTTGCGGAAAAATTCTCACAATCCTCTGTGAAGTTCTTCGATTCGTTAACCGTCACCAAGGAAGTGAATAACAACACAGCGGGTGACATGGCAGCAATCTTCTACACACTACAGGTCACATCAGCTTGGGACACTCTAGGATGGATCTATTTCCGTATGGGGCAATTAGACAAGGCGGTTTCGTATCTACGCCCTGCCTGGATGATCACGCAAAGTTCGACACAGGGCGATCACCTGGCACAGGTCTATCAGCAACAGGGAAAGATCAAGGAAGCCGAGCATACCTATCAGTTAGCATACGCCGCAGCAAGTAGTTTGAACGGGAATGCCGAGGAAATCCGCGAGCATTACAGGGCTCTCACGGGAAAACCCCTTGTCAACAGTGTGAGTACGCATCGCCTACCGGATGGAAGCTGGAGTTTGACAGCTGCAGAAGAGCTTGGTCGGATCAGAACCTTCAAAGTTCCGGTGAAATCGTCAGCCAATGGGAGCGCGACATTTGGCGTCGCTTTTGTGAATGGAAAAGTGGAACAAGTAGTATTTGTCGATGGCTCGACAGAACTAAAGAGCCTTTCCGACGATGTACGGAATGCGAACTTCGATGTGTTGTCTCCTCAGGACAACTTTCCAGTTCGCGTAGTTCGGCGTGGCATTCTGATGTGCCGAAGCACAGGGTGCGAGTTCACTTTCATGCTTCCTCCAAACGAATCACCGAATGAGTTGCCCACGGCTTTCTGACCTCTATCGCTGTTACTTCGCCCTGAGCAGAAGCACCGGCACGCTCAGGTTGTGCTGTACACGGCTGGCGGTGGTGCCGAGGAAAATATCGGCGAGGAAGCGATGGCCGTGCGTGCTCATGGCGACCAAGTCGCAGCGCTTTTCGTTGGCACACTTCACGATTTCCTTCGCAGGATCGCCGTAAGCCAGCTCGAAGGCGGTGTCGATTCCGGAAGATTGGAATTCGTCACGGACTTTCTGAAGGTATGCAGTGTCTTCTGTGATCTCGGGACTCACCGCATCGGGGCCATAGGTGCGGGCTGCCCATCCATCGGCGACGTGCAGGAGCACTACCCGGCTGTGCGCAAATGCTGCGAGCTGCTTGACGTGCTCAATGATCGCCCGATCGGTCGGCTTACCATCGAGCGTTACCAGGATGGTGTCGTACATCGTGCCGCGGTTTGGAGCCGGTATGGTCATCCGCCGATCACCACCCGCCATGCCTCGCGCAGTGAATCGGGCAGGCCATAGAGGTCCATGGCCGTGATGAGGATAGCACTGGTCCATCCCATGATCATGAGGAACCACCCGTTTTTCCAGCGTCCCATACGCTTTCGGGAACTGGTGAATTGCAGCAGCGGGAACATCGCAAATGGAAGTTGAAGCGCCAGAATTACCTGGCTCAGCACGAGCAGATCGGTAACGCTACTCTCGCCGCGCAACCCAATGATGATGACCGCCGGAAGGATGGCGATGGTGCGCGTAATTAAGCGCCGCACCCATGGTTGCATCCGCCAGTGCATGAAACCTTCCATCACAACCTGACCAGCCAGCGTTCCGGTGACTGTACTGCTTTGTCCGCTGGCAAGTAATGCAATTGCAAATAAGGTACTGGCTAAAGTTGTGCCCAGCAACGGAGCAAGGGTCAGGTGGGCTACGCGGATCCAGTCGGTATTGGCAGCGAAGGTCACCACGCGTCCGCCCGGGATGATCACGCTTTGTTTTCCGTAGAAAACCATAGCGGCCAGGACCAGGATCGCCGCATTAATAAAGAACGCGATGCCGAGTGCCACGGTGGAATCAATGGTGTTGAACAGGATAGCGCTGCGAACGGAGGGCTCGTCCTTCTGCAACTTGCGGCTCTGCACCAGGGCCGAATGAAGATAAAGGTTATGCGGCATCACCGTTGCGCCGATAATGCCGATCGCGATGAACAACATTCCGCGCTCGCGGAGATGCGGCGAAAACAACGCCTGTCCCATCTGGAGGAAGCTGGGACGCGTCTCGGGGATGACGAACAGCTCCATGAAATAGCAGAGTGCGATCGTCGCCACAAGAACGAGGACGACCGATTCCATGCCACGAATGCCGAAGCGCTGCATTCCCAGCAGTAAAAGCACGTCGATGCCGGTGATCAGCACCGCCCAGAAGATGGGAATGTGGAACAGAAGATTGAGCGCGACCGCGCTACCAAGCACTTCGGCAAGATCGCAAGCGCCGATCGCCAGTTCGCTTAGCAGCCAGTTCGGCCAGCGCGTCCAGGCGGGATACCAATCGCGGCAGGCCTGAGCGAGGTCTTTGCCGGTAACGACGCCGAGCCGGGCCGAGATGACCTGCATGAAGATCGCCATCAGGCTGGCGATCCCGATCACCCATAGCAACTCGTACTTGAATTGAGCTCCGGCCTGCAGATCGGTGCCCCAGTTGCCGGGGTCCATGTAACCGACGCTGACCAGAATGGCTGGTCCGACAAAGGCGCGCCATTTCTCCCAGAATCCGGCATCGTGGCGGGGCACGTCCACGGTGCCGTGGACGTCCTGAAGGGACACATGCGTTGATTCGCCGAGGTTCGCCATGTCCGTGCACTAACTATAGTGAATTGCGGGGCGGGAGTCAGCAGGTTAGAGAAATCTATGGCGTACTTCGCGGAGAGTCTCCGCCAACGGATGAGCCGTTGGTTGCTGAAATATGAGTAACTTCAGTCACCAGACAAACCTGCAAGTCCTGTATTTTCCGTGTGCAATACGAACGGGATGTCCGAAGTAACTTTGGGGCCTACTCCTTTCGTGATATTCAATGGCTGCTTGCCAGTTTATCGCTCGGCGATACACCAGGTGCGGCATTACTTTGCGCAACCGAGAGGGGCTATGGCAGAAGCTTTCCAAGCGAGCATATCCGAGAGACTAAAAAACGCCACCGAAGAACTGCGTGATATTCACGATCAGCTCATCACTGGCAAGGTCGATCCTCGAATCCTGACCGATTTTCGCGACGCCGTGAACCGCGTGCGTACCACGGCATGGGCAGTACAACATTCGCTCGGCTCGGAAGAGCTGCAAAATCAGGGCCTAGGCGTGCTATCTCTCCTGGCATCGGAACGAATTCGCGTCGCCTACCAGATGTGCCGCATTATCTCGGCGGATCTTGCGAATAACGGAATCAATCAAGAGTCCGGCAAGCTGGTGCAACTGTATCTGGCTGCCGGAGATCTCACCCGCCAACTCGAGCATATGCTCCGGCGCGAAACAGATAGTTGGGCCACACACACGGCTGATGTCCGGGAGACAGGCTCAGCTCGATGAATCAGTCCAGCTCCGCACTTCCTCTGCTTGATGATCAAGCACCTGGCGGATCTTGGAAATCAAAGTGAAGGGTGAGAACGGCTTCTGGAGAAATGCCCGGCCTTCGGCTAGAACTCCCTGCTGGACAACCCTGTCTGTCGTGTAGCCCGACATGAACAGCACTTTTATTTCGGGCCGCAATTGTTGGACGGCATCCGCTACTTCCTTACCGCTTATTCCCGGCATGACTACATCCGTCAACAGGAGGTCAATCTTTTCCGGATGCGCCGTGCATATGGACACCGCGTTCTCAGGACGATCCACCACCAAGATCTTGTAACCGCGGGAAAGCAGAATTGTCCTGGCCAATTCCCGTAGCTGATTGTCATCCTCGACCAGAAGAATGGTCTCTGACGCTTTCTCTCGCGGAACAGCTGGCTTGACAGGCGACGGCACCTGACCCGATACCCGAGGAAAATAGATCATGAAGGTAGTGCCATGGCTGAGCTCACTGTAAACCTCAATGGAGCCACCACTTTGCTTCACGATGCCATAGACGGTGGAAAGACCCAGCCCCGTGCCCTTGCCGGAACTCTTGGTGGTGAAGAATGGCTCGAAGATATGGGCTCGGGTTGCGGGATCAATGCCCACACCCGTGTCGTTGACGGACAACATGACGTAATGCCCCGGCTCAACATAGGAATGGGTTTCCGCGTAGCCTCTGTCGAATTCCACGTTGGCTGTCTCAATGCGGATGGTGCCGCCCTTCGGCATGGCGTCTCGAGCATTAACAACCATGTTCAGCAGGACCTGATCGATCTGGCCAGGATCCACTTTCACCATGTCAAGATCGGGCGCAAGATGCGTTTCCAAGTGCATGTCATCCCCGATCAGGCGCGGCATCATTTTGGCAAACCCGGAGATTTTGACGTTCAAATCGACGACCTGTGGCTGCATTACCTGCTGGCGACTGAAGGCCAGAAGCTGGCTGGTTAATGCCGCGGCGCGGTCGGCGGCGCCTTTGATCTGTTCCGCGTGTTGATGGAGCGGCTCTTCCGATGCCGTGCTGTCAAGTTGGAGCTGGCTGTATCCGCTAATGATCGTCAACAGATTGTTGAAGTCGTGCGCGATGCCACCGGCTAAGCGTCCTACGGCTTCCATTTTGACGGCCTGCCGCAACTGGTCTTCCATCACCTTGCGATCGGTGATGTCCACCGCTACACCGATGCGGGCCGGTCTTCCACGAAACGTCAATGCACTGCCGCCGCTATCGACCCACCGAACTTTGCCGCTCTTCGTCAGAACACGAAACTCGACGCGATCCGATACCGGTTCATCCGCCATACGCTGTATTAGGCGAATCGCCATCCGTTCGCGATCGTCCGGATGCACCAGCGAGATCATGCTCATGTCGAGAAGTTCGTCAACGCTGTACTCGGTAATGTTGACGGCTCCCGGATTTGCATACAGCAGCCGCTTCTCGTCAAATATGTAAATCGCTGCCGAAGCGTTTTCCGCGAGCGCACGGAAATTGCTCTCACTTTCCCGAATCGCCTGGGAAGCCTGCTTGTAAGAAACTGCGCTGGCAATCTGTTGCGACACGAATGTGAGGATCTTCAGCTCGGAACGGCCATATCGCACATGTGATTCGTAGCTTTGCAAGGCGAGCACACCGAAGGTTGTGTCTCCCGATTGCAATGGCACACCCACCCAATCGAGCGACGGAGCGCCAATACGAATCACTTCTCCCTGCCGCTCGAGTTCCTCCAGTACATCCGGTGTTGCAAGTAATGGCTGTCCGGCTCGTAACAGATATTCCGTCAAGCCCCTGCTGGAACTTCTGGGCCGTGGCGCTGGAACTTCATGATCGACCTCATCGACAAAATAGGGAAAGTCGATCAGGTCTGTAACGGGATTGTGAATGGCGATATAGCAGTTCCTGGCATACATCAGGTCGCCAAGAATCTCGTGGATAGACTGGAAGAGAGCGGGCAGATCGGGAGCAGAGCGCGAGGTCTCGGAAATTCGATACAGCGCCTGTTGCAGCTTCTCGACCCGTTTCTGACGAATCTGCGTCATCCAAAGACGCAGTGCTGAAAGCAGAACGGCCGCCGTGATGTAGCTGAAGGCGGCGCGGGGCTGTTCCTTCATCAAGGATATCGAAAGCAGTGTGATCGGAATCGGCAACAGCGTGCCGACAATGGTCAGCAGAGCCCGTCCGGTTCGGCGGAGTCCATTGCTCGGATTAACGCTTTCCTCTTCTCTGGTTCCCCATTTGCATGCGACTACAGACAAATAGAGGAAGGGTATGGTCCAAAGCACGTCGAGCAGGCTGCCTGTCTCGACGCCCCACATGTCTTCGCCGTAGTGATAAACAATGTCGGCGATTGCATACAGCAGCATGAAACCCGACAAACGCAGGAACAGAGCCCGCACGACTCGGCTTCGGGTAAACAACGCGCGGCCCAGGAGGACGGCCAGGATCAGCGCATCGCGCAGATTCCTGGTATCGCGCGTCAGAGACATCATGGAACCCGGCGCAACCTGCCATAGAGATGGCGCTGCCAGCAACCAGCCCTGTAGGGCCAGCGCTAATACCAACACCTGCCCAAAATCAACCGCTAGCGTCCAGTCGAATCCCGGTATCGAAGATTCTTCTTCTACGAATAAACAGGCCAGAAGAGCAAAAGCCCACAGGAATACAGGAGCATCACTGGGCCAGGGTATATCGAACGACCAATGAGCGATGGAATCGAGATAGGTGATCAGTGCTTGAGCTACTACCCAAATTGCGACCGCACCCGCTGTAACTATCCAGACCTGACGTCCAAAGTGGCCCGATCGGCGAGCGGCGCCAGTAACCATGACGAGCGCAACCACTCCCAACGCGAACTGGCAAACGTTCGACCACAGTGGTCCGACACGCGGCCCGAGTACACATATGCCCACGACCTGCAAAGCCACTATGGCAATCGCAATCCAGGAACGCTTCATCCCGGGCACGCTTTCTTTGTAAAGGTCTGGAACTAAGGCTCATGTTGCAGCTTTTTTCCATGATTAGCAAGGAAGACGACCTACTATCGGTACGATTGGAATCCCCAGAAGAACTATTTGCTCTTTTGCTTACGCCAACTTACCGCCGCACGTGAGCCTCGAAAAATCAATCAAAATCGAAACGACGCGGTACTGGAGTAATCAGTTTCCTTCCGGGTAATGCGGTTCTTTTTCGTGATGGCTTGCGCTATATTTAGCGGCTACGGAGCCCCAACCTGTTCCTCCGCGGGGAAGGCTCAGCGGTTCGATTCGCCACCGACGAAGAAAACCACCACAGGTAGGATCGATGAGCTCCAGCACCAAGTTAGCTCCTCCGCGCAGCACCGCGCCGACGTTTCGCAATTTACCTGCGGTTGTCTGCTTCCCTGGTGATGATCTGGCGAAGGCCGCGATCTCCGGCCTGCAGCACTTTGTTCGTCTCAGCTTCGACGATTTCGCCCAGGGCCGCGACGCGGAAACCATCCTGATCACTTCGTTGGAGCACATGATCGCTCACAAGATTGCGTATCTCCGCGCTCCGAACGTTCGTGTTATCGCACTTTCCGATGAACGCTACGACGATCCACGCATCGACGGCGTGGTTTACGCCTATTTACCCGTGAACACACCGCCGGCGCTCGTTGACCGCACCATCAATAACGCACTGGATCACATCCACCTGCTCGCGACGCGACGCGACGTGAATGAGCGTCTAGCGGGGGCAACGAAAGAGATTCATGAGCTGAACGCGATTGGCGCCGCACTTTCTGCCGAACACGACACGGAAAAGCTTCTGGAGATGATTCTTACGAAGTGCCGTGAAATTGCCCGGGCCGACGCTGGATCGCTCTACCTCGTGGAGCAGCAGGAGATTAAATCAGACAGTAGTGCCAATCGCGATCAGCAAGAGGTTGTGATCGACGGCGTGAAACTCGCGAGTCGCGAGAGCCAGCAGACAAAGCAGGTTTTGCGGTTCACGCTCGCACAAAATGACAGCATTGCTATTCCGTTCCGCGAAGTGGTGATGGAGATCGACGACCAATCCATTGCAGGTTATGTCGCTCTTACCGGCGAGCCGGTCAACATCGAAGATGCTTATCACCTCGACGAAGACGTTCCGTACCAGATCAACCGCAAGTTCGATGAAGACTCTGGGTATCGCACGAAGTCGATCCTCGCTGTCCCGATGCGTAACCAGAAAGGTCACGTTATCGGGGTCGTACAGTTGATCAACGCCAAACGGGACTTCGCCTCCAGGCTCACGAATGCGACAAGCATGGGATCGGAAGTAATAGCATTCTCTCTGCGCCTGCAGGAAATGGTGGTTTCACTGGCCAGTCAAGCTGCCGTTGCCCTCGAAAACAGCCGCTTGTACGAAAATATCCAAAAATTGTTCGAGGGCTTTGTTAAAGCTTCCGTTACGGCAATTGAAGCGCGCGATCCTACGACCTCCGGCCATTCATTCCGCGTGGCCAATCTCACGGTGGCCCTGGCCGAGGCCGCCGATCGCGCCGGGAACGGCGTGTATCGCGAGGTGAAGTTCAGTCGCGACCAGATGAAGGAGATCCGGTACGCCTCTCTGCTGCACGATTTCGGCAAGGTCGGCGTGCGCGAAGAAGTGCTGGTTAAGGCGAAGAAGTTGTATCCGCTGCAACTTGACCTGATCTTCCGCCGTTTTCAGTTCGCGAAACGAACCGCAGAAGCCGAGGCCCTGCGCCGCCAATTGCAATTGCTGCTGGAAAAGGGCCGGAGCGAATTCGAACAGCTTGCGCCGGAATTTCAGCAAAAACTTACAGCGGAACTTACGCGGCTGGACGAAGAATTCAAGATCATCGCCGACTCGAACGAACCAACCGTTCTTCCCGAGGGCAGCTTTGACCGGCTGCACGATATCGCGAAACGTGCGGTTCGCGACATGGACGGCACGGAACTTGCGCTGCTGAACGACGATGAAGTCCGGCTGCTGTCGATTCGCAAGGGTTCACTTGATGAAGCCGAACGACTCCAGATCGAGTCGCACGTCGTACACACGTTTAACTTCCTGAACCAGATTCCGTGGACGAACGAAATTCGCGCGATTCCGGATATCGCGCGAGGCCATCACGAGAAGCTTAACGGCCAGGGCTACCCGTACAAGTTGTCGGCACCGGAGATCCCCCTACAGACACGGATGATGACCATCTCCGACATCTTCGATGCGCTCTCGGCTTCCGATCGCCCGTACAAGAAAGCTGTAAATACCGACCGTGCGCTGCAGATCCTGGGGCTTGCCGTGAGGGACGGCGAGATTGACGCAAATCTATTCCAGCTTTTCGTTGACGCCAAAGTCTACGAAAAGTGGAAAGTCGAACCTTACCCGTACTAAGCCCAATCCTAACTTTTCCGAATCTGAACTTGAACCTTTCACGTCTATTTTGCGATCTCTCTTCGCAAGACTACGATAGTTAACAATCATCAGCTACTCGCTTCCGACGCGGAGACAACATGATTCGGTTTCAAGTTAACGGAGTCGAAAAGACATACGACGGCGATCCCAACATGCCCCTGTTGTGGTTTCTGCGCGATGTCGCCGAACTGACCGGCACTAAATATGGCTGTGGGATGTCGCTTTGCGGCGCCTGCACCGTTCACCAGAATGGAAAGGCCATCCGTTCCTGTTCCACCACCATGCAGGAGGTCAACGGCACCTCGATTACAACCATTGAAGGCGTTTCGGCCAAAGGCCTTCATCCTGTGCAGAAGGCATGGATGGAGATCAAGGTTCCGCAGTGCGGATATTGCCAGACGGGCCAGATCATGCAGGCCATCTCATTGCTGAATGAAAACAAGAATCCGAGCGATAAAGATATCGACGATGCGATGGAAGGCAATCTGTGCCGTTGTGGAACCTACCAGCGCATTCGGGCGGCTATTCACCAGGCTGCGAAGGAGCTGGCATGAACTCCATTCAGAACTTCAGTCGCCGCGGGTTCCTCAAAGCCGGACTTGCCGCTGGGTCGTTCGTTCTCGCTTCTCGCTTCGTTCCCGAACCGCTTTGGGCGGCAGATGAAAAAGTTATCTTTAACCCCGACCTCTTTCTCGCCATAGCATCTGACGACACGATCACGATCATCGCCTCACGCTCCGAAATGGGCTGTGGCAGCCGCACTTCGGTTCCGTTGGTACTTGCCGATGAACTCGACGCAGACTGGTCGAAAGTAAAACTGGAACAGGCAATCGGCGATGTAAAGTACGGCGATCAGAATACCGACGGTTCGCACTCCGTCCGTGCCTTCTTCGACCAGATGCGCACCACCGGCGCCACAGCGCGCGCCATGCTGATCACTGCCGCTGCCAATCAATGGAGGGTTCCGGCGAGCGAATGCACAACCGAGCCGAGCGTGGTCATACATAAAGGCAGTGGCCGGAAGCTCAGCTATGGCGCTCTTGCCGCCGATGCCGCGAAACTGCCGGTGCCGAAACCTGAAACCGTCACGCTCAAGAAGCGTTCTGAGTGGCGGTATATCGGAAAGGACTCATCGTTTTACGATCTGCCTGACATCGTCACAGGCAAGGCCGTGTTTGGCATCGACGCCAAGCTTCCCGGCATGGTGTATGCCTCGATCGAACACTCTCCGGTCCTCGGTCAGAAAATTGAGTCTTACGACGACAAGGCTGCTTTGAAGGTCGCCGGCGTAAAGCAAACAGTAGTGATCGACACCTTCAAGCCGCCGCACGCTTTCCAGCCTCTGGGTGGAATAGCGGTAATCGCCGATAACACCTGGGCTGCATTTCAAGGCCGCGAGGCCCTGAAGATCGATTGGGACAGCAGCCCACATTCAGCGTACAACTCAGCCGATTTCCGCAAAACGCTGGTTGCAACCGCTCGCCAGCCCGGCAAACCATGCCGCAATATCGGCGATGTCGATGCCGAGTTCGCCAAGGGTGGGAAGATCATCGAGGCCGAATACTACACGCCGCACCTGGCGCACGCTTCCATGGAGCCACCGGCCGTGGTAGCTGATTATCGCGACGGCAAGGTTGTCGCATGGGCTCCCGTGCAATCTCCGCAGTCAGCACAGAAGACAGTCGCGGATACGGTGGGCCTCAAGCCGGAAGATGTTACCATCCACGTTACGTTGCTCGGGGGAGGCTTTGGCCGCAAATCCAAACCCGATTTCGTCGCCGAGGCTGCCCTGCTCTCGAAGAAACTCGGCAAGCCGGTGAAAGTCGTCTGGAAACGGGAAGATGACATTCAGCACGACTACTTTCACTCGGTTGCTGCCACTTACATGAAGGCCCGCCTTGGCGACGACGGCAAGCCCACCGCATGGCTACAGCGCAGCGTTTATCCGCCGATCGCGTCCACTTTTCAGGTCGACGCGAAATATGCCGATGGCGAGATGGGACTCGGCTGGAACAACCTGCCGTTTGATATCCCGAATCATCGCGCGGAGAACGGGCCTGCCGAGGCGCACGTCCGCATCGGATGGTTTCGCAGTGTGGCAAATATTTACCATTCCTTCGCCATTCACTCGTTCGTGGATGAGTTAGCCGCAGCAGCCGGCAAAGATCCGGTCGAGTACCTCCTGAACGTGATTGGCCCGGCACGCATCGTGCCGCTTCAATACAGCAAAGAGGAAGAAGCGGAGAGCAAGAAGTATCCGGTCGATACCGGCCGCTTGCGCAATGTGATCGAGGTGGTCGCGGAGAAATCGAACTGGGCGAAGCGTCCGCGCGAGAAAGGACATGCGTACGGTATCGCCGCTCACCGCAGCTTCTACACCTACGTTGCGACAGTAGTGGAAGTAAAAGTCGATGACAAGGGTCAGGTGGAGATCCCGAACGTTTGGAGCGCAGTGGACGCCGGCACCATCGTTTCACCCGACAACATTCGCAACCAGTTCGAAGGCGCTGCTGCAATGGGCACGAGTTTGGCAATGTTCAGTGAGATCACCGTGAGCAATGGCGTCGTCAATCAGAGCAACTTCTCCGATTACGAAATAGCCCGTATGCCCATGGCTCCTCGTCACACCAGCGTGTACATCGTTGAGAGTGAAGCCCCACCGGCAGGTATCGGTGAGCCGGGACTTCCGCCGTTCGCTCCGGCGCTGTGCAACGCCATCTATGCCGCAACCGGCAAACGCATCCGTGAACTGCCGATCAGCAAGACAAAGCTCGTCTAGGAGAGCAGATATGGGCACAGGCACTCCCGCTTGTGCCCATTTTTATACCTTGGCAATCACTTCGATTTCGACCAGCACATCTTTCGGCAGTCGAGCGACTTCCACCGTCGAACGTGCCGGACGATTCGATCCGAAGTGCCGTCCATAGACTTCGTTCATGGTCGCAAAGTCGCCCATACTTTTCAGAAACACAGTCGTCTTCACGACCTTGCTCAACGAAGATCCAGCAGCCGCCAGCACCGCGGCCAAATTCTTCATCACCCGATCGGTCTGCGCCGCCACATCGCCGTTGATGACATTCCCAGTCGCTGGATCGATGGCAATCTGACCCGAGCTGAACACGAATCCACCTGTCTTGATCGCCTGCGAGTACGGCCCAATCGCCTGCGGAGCCTCTTTTGTCGCCACTACGTCTGCCATTTAATTCACCCTATTAGTCCTGCACACTAACCACTTGTAGTACTTCTTCCACCGAAGTATCGCCGTTGAGTAACAGATACGCCGAATATAATTTCAGATCCAGCATACCGTGTTTTAGTGCGGCCGCATGAATCTCTTCCGTGATCGCGCCTTTGGCGATCATTTGCCGGAGCTCCGGGTTCATCTTCATCACTTCGTAGATGCCGACGCGCCCCTTCAAACCTTTGCCGCCGCACTGATCGCAACCCTTCGCTTTGTACAGCGTCGATCCCTTCGGGACACCCATGTATTCGCAGGTCTGATCGTCGGCAACGTATGGTTCTTTGCAGTGCTTACACAACCGGCGCGCCAGGCGCTGTGCCATGACTCCGATAGTTGATGACGATACGAGGAACGGCTCCACGCCCATTTCGTTCAGGCGAGTGAACGCCGCCGCAGCGTTATTCGTGTGCAGTGTGGTGAAAACCAGATGTCCGGTGAGTGCTGCTTCCACGGAGATGTGAGCAGTCTCCTTATCCCGTGTTTCGCCAACCAGAATGACGTCGGGATCCTGGCGAAGGAAGGCCCGGAGAATACGCGCGAAATCGAGACCGATATCCTTATTCGCCTGGATCTGAACGATCCCTGCGAGATCGTACTCAATCGGGTCTTCGGCGGTCGAGATGTTGATGCCGGGATCATTAATTTCCGCTAAAGCGGAGTAAAGTGTCGTTGTCTTCCCGGAACCCGTTGGACCCGTAACGTACAGGATGCCGTATGGCTGGCTGATCAGTTCGCGAATCAGTTTCAGCGTCGGCTGATGCGTCACCAGCTTATCCAAGCCAAGCGTGGTGTTCTGCCTGTCCAGAATACGAAGGCAAACCTTCTCGCCCCACTTGGCCGGAACCGTCGAAACACGAAAGTCAATCGGGCGTCCTTCCATCATCACGCTGATGCGGCCATCCTGCGGAAGGCGTTTTTCCGCGATATCGAGCTTGCTCAGGATCTTCAGGCGCGATACCAAACCGAGTTGTACTTTCTTGGGCAGGTTCTGCACGGTTTGTAGAACGCCATCCATGCGATAACGAATCTGAACATCCTTCTCCATCGGCTCGACATGGATGTCACTGGCGCCCTTCTTGATGGCCATTCCTAGAATCGAGTTCGCCAGACGGATGATAGGCGCATCTTCCGAGGCACTCATCAGATCCTGCTTGTCGTCGCTGACTGTCGCCGCCGTGTCTTCGGACATCTGCAGGTCACGAATGAGATCCGACTGCAGATCGAGCATGCTGTTGGTCATTATGGCTGAAGTTCCCGTGATCGCTGTCGCGCCGCTC
>CAYWSM010000384.1:0-13348 GCA_964460935.1 uncultured Terriglobales bacterium
TACGTACCAGCGCAGAGGCCCCGACTACAGCGCGCAATTTGGATTGGAATAAAAAGCCGCAATCCGCATGCCAAGGACAAGTGCTGGGCGCACGCCGATAAGTAGCTGTTTTTCAATCATTTCTGAAAATCGATCACGAGACAGTTGCAGAGCGGGTGAAGAGAGTTGCACCTAATTGGTAAGGGATTGGAACTCAGGAAAGAGCTACCACCAAACTATAAGGGCGGACAAGAGTGTCCGCCCCTTACAAACAGTGATGATTCTTAGCGATTGCTGGTGGCCAGCGCGGCGTTGCGGGCGCTATTGCGCTCGGCGATGACGCGGCGTGCATTGTCCGCCAGTTCCTTCGCTTGAGGAATTAGTTCGAGACCCTTCTGCACCAACGGGTCGGCTTCGGCACGAACTTTCAACCCTTCCTCCTGGCCGAAAGCATCGATGAAGATCTCGCTCTTGATGTTTGAGCGGACCCAATCGCTAACCTCAGCAAGGTCCTGTTCCGTAAACGGGATCTTCTCTTCGGTAAGGAACTTGCGGAAGTCCTGCATCACGGGGTCATCGACGGTGAAGGTCTTCTGGAGCTGGTGGCTGATGGTGTAACGCTTGGCGAAGTTGAAGAACGCATAGTGCTGAAGCAGCGTGTCTTGGAAGTGGTTCTGTTTCGGCGTGGCCACTTTTACGTCAGGCGTGATGCCTCCGCCGCCATAGACGGTGCGTCCACTATCGGTGGTCTTCACTTCGCGGTTCGGAGCGGAAGTGTCCTTATCGACCGTGTCGCGGTTGTAGTAGTAGTCGTACAGCGAAACGCCGTTGTAGTCGCGCTGGATGAGGCGTCCGCTGGGCGTGTAGTACTTGGCGGTGGTCAGGGCCAGACCAGTGTTCTCGCTGAGCGGATACACGGTCTGAACGAGACCCTTGCCGAAAGTGGTTTCGCCGACGATCAGAGCGCGATCATGATCCTGAAGCGCGCCAGAGACGATCTCTGCGGCAGATGCGGTGCCGCGATTCACGAGAACAACGATCGGGTAGTTCTTGCCACCATTGCCGTGTGCAGCGCGGTAAACCTTTTCCGGTGAGGAGCGGCCGTGGTGCGAAACGATCACGGCTCCCTTGGGGAGGAACTTATCGGCGACGCCTACGCCTTCGCTCAACAATCCACCGGGATTCTGGCGAAGGTCGAGGATCAGTCCTTTGAGATCGCCCATCTCGTCCAGAGCGGACTGGACTTCATGCTCGGTGGTTTCCTGGAATCCGGAGACGTGCATGTAGCCGAGGGCCGGCCGGATGAGGAAATGCAGATCAACCGAGTAGCGGGGAATCTCGTCGCGAACGACGGTGAACTCGAGCGGCTTGGGGGTACCTTCACGCAACATCGTGATGCGGACCGTGGTGCCCTTGGGGCCTTTCAGGAGTTCGGCCACGTCCTGGGTATTCATGTTGTCGGTGGGCTTGCCATCAACGGCAATGATCACGTCGCCCGGATGGATGCCGGCGCGGTAGGCCGGGGTTCCGACGAACGGAGCAATGACAATGACTTTATTGTTACGCGGTCCGACCTGCATGCCGACGCCGTAGTACTTGCCACGCTGCTCTTCGCGGAGCAGGGAATAGGACTTCGGATCGAAGAAGTTCGAGTGCGGGTCGAGGACGCGGAGCATGCCCGGAATGGCTCCGTTGTAGATAGCCTTGTCAGCGCTCACCGGCTCGGCATAGTTCTGCTCGACGAGGTCGTAAACCTGCGAGAATGTGCGCAGGCTGTCACGAATATCGGAGTCGCTGGTGGACGCATTGGAACTGATGCGCTGACCAAAGAGCGCTCCGAGACAACCACACAAAATGATGACAAAGACGACGAGGAAGAGTGCACGGCGAGAACTACGGACCATCGATTTTGATTCCCTCGGGCGAGACTGGCGTTTCGGACGAAATGGCCTTCAACCCGGCTATCTGAGCTGCAGTATAGCATGGAAAATCAGGCACTTTCGGGCGCTGAACCAGACGCCTAGTTACTTAGATGCTGATCGGCAGCAATACGCTCTTAGACGCTCGCGGGACGGGTAAGTTACGGAAAATTTGGGTACTCGCACACGACTGAGGGTTGTACGTCACATTGCCGTGGGCGCGGTGGCAAAGTATGATGAGTATCGTATGAATCTCGGCTTTACCGAAATGGCGTTCATATTTGTTCTGGCGCTTATCATCTTTGGGCCCAAGAAGTTGCCGGAAATCGGCCGCCAAATCGGGAAAGCGCTGGCAGAGTTCAAGCGCGCCTCGAACGAATTCAAATGGCAATTGGAAGCAGAAATGCGCCAGATCGAGGCCGAGGCTACACGCGAGAGGCTGACTAAGGAATCGAAGGCCACAGAGCCCACGGGATCGATTGCGCCTCCATCGGGTGCAGCGCCGACCAATGGCGAAGCGAAACCAGAGTCGCAGCCCGAGATCTACCCCACCACCTTTGGACTGGAATTTCGTCCCACAAGGACGGAGACCGTTCCGTCGGCTCCAGGAAGTGAGCTGATCGACGCGCCGGACCCGACGCCGCACACGGCAAAGAGTCAAGATGCCTGATCTGGAGACGATAGCAACAGCAGCTCGCGAAAAAGTCACCGAAAAGATGTCGGCGATGAGCTTCCTCGAACACCTCGAGGAACTGCGGAAGCGGATTATCTATTCGCTGATTGCGGTCGCCGCCGGCTTCGGCATCTGCTGGAATTACGCGGAGAAGATCTACGGGTATATGCAGGCGCCGATCATGAAGGCGCTGGCGCACAACCACATGGATCAGAAGCTGGTCTATTTGAATCCCACCGAGCCTTTCAACATGTATTTGAAGATCGGGCTGCTGGCGGGATTGTTCGTGGCTTCTCCGTTCGTGTTGTACCAGGTGTGGGCTTTCATCGCACCGGGCCTGTATCGCAATGAAAAGCGGTATGTGATGCCGTTCATGGTGTTTAGCGTGGGGCTCTTTCTCGCTGGCGGCATCTTCGGGTATTACATCGTGTATCCGGCGGCCCTCGACTTCCTCGTCAGCTACGGCAAGCAGTTCCAGCCGATGATCACGATCGGCGAATACACAGACCTGTTTCTCACGATCATTATCGGATTGGGTGTCGTATTCGAGATGCCAATCCTCGTGTTCTTCCTGGCACTGATGGGTATCGTGAGCCCACGGTGGATGTGGAGCAACCTGCGGTATTCCATTCTGGTGATATTTATCATCGCGGCGATTCTGACTCCGACAACGGACATCATGAACATGTGCGTGTTTGCAGCGCCGATGATCGCGCTGTATCTGGTGAGCATTGGTGTGGCGTGGCTGGTTCATCCGAAGCGGCGGAAGAGAGCAATCAGTGAACAGTGATCAGTGGACAGTGGTCAGTCATTGAGCGCTGCAGACTAACGGAGCTTCGCTCCGTCTGACTGGGCGGGGCGCCCGGTCCCACACTCACTCACTTTTGGTCGCACATCCTATAAACTTAGTTGGTGTTGATACGAACTGTACTCGCGTGTGCTTTGGCTACAGCGTCATTCGGATGCTCGCAGCAACCAAAGGCGCAGGACAAGCCGGCGGAATCTTCGTCGCAGGCTGCTTCTTCGCAAAGTCCTGTTATCAAGAATATCAGCATGAACTCTGCTGCGCCGGAAGCATCTGCTCCAGCCACGGTAGTTACTGCTCCTAAGGTGAACGGGAGCAAGGCGATGCAGTACACGCGGGAGGTCGTGGCGATTGGGCCGCGTCCGCTAGGAAGCGCTGGGCATAAGCAAGTACAGTCATATATCCGAGAACATTTACGGAACGACTCGCTCGAAGAAGACGCCTTCATTGCAGATACGCCAGTTGGCAAGTTTCCAGGAATCAACTTCATTGGCAAATTTCCAGGCTCGAAGGATGGACTGGTTGTGATCGCTGGCCATTACGACACGAAGATGCTAAAGAACTTCGTGGGAGCGAATGACGGTGGATCGAGCACGGGATTGCCTCTGGAACTTGCAAACGTGCTTCGGGAGCACAAAGCGGGACGTCCGACAGTATGGATCGTGCTCTTCGACGCCGAAGAGGCAGTGAAGGAATGGACCGATACAGACAGCACCTACGGTAGCCGACATCTGGCTGAGAAATGGCAGCAGGGAGGAATGCTGACGAAGATCAATGCCTTCCTGTTGCTGGATATGATTGGAGATGCTGACTTGGATATCCAGCGCGACACGAATTCAACGTCATGGCTGGAAGACAAGGTGTATCAATCTGCCGAAAAGCTTGGGTACAGCGCCCATTTTTTTGCGCGCGAAGGTCCTGATTTCGACGATCATATTCCTTTTGTGCAGCGAGGAGTTCCGTGTGCGGATTTGATTGATTTGAACTATGGGCCGGACAATAGCTATTGGCACACTCCGAAAGATACTATCGACAAGCTCAGTGCCAAGAGTCTGGAAATCACAGGGAACACGGTGCTACAGGTGGTTTGGAACCTGCAGTAATCACAGATTTGAAGATTCAGATTGAAAAATTGTGTATTGACTATTGTTTATTGAATATTGAAATTCCTGGTGCTGGGCAATAACCAATACGCAATAACCAATAAACAATCTGTTACGCGGCTTCTTTGCTTCCCTCTCTTTTCCCCTCTCCTCGTTTTGGATAAACGAAGACCTCATCGCCGCGTGTGACGACGTCGTAGGTCAGGATGTGCTCGGTGGCGGGGCCGGAGACAACGCGTCCCGTTGTCATGTCAAATTGCGAGCCATGCCAAGGGCACTGGACGGTGCATCCAATTGCTGCTCCGTCGGAGAGTGGGCCACCTTTATGAGTGCAGCGGTCACCGAAGGCGACGATTCCTTGCGCACAGCGGCTAACTGCGATGCGGGCTCCCTGGATGGTTGCCAGTAAGAGTTGACCTTCCGCTATATCCGAGGCGCGGCAGACCGGCTGGTTCCAGTCGGTGAGGCGAACCTCTTTATATTTCGCGGCATTGGCGTAGCGGTGATCGACAGCAATCTGATTGCGGTACACGAGCGTAGCGCCAAGCCATCCGGAGAAGCCGATCAAGACGACACCGCAAGCGGAGAGGATCAGCGAGGTATTGTCGGCCATAACGCCGGGGCCGCCGCGATACGCAGCATCGGCGATAAAGGCGACCATCATCAGACCGTTGAGAATGGCGTGCTGATATCCGCGGGAACGTCCGCTGGAGTGTTTCGGCACCACCGAGAACAGATCGATGAGGCCGGGAATGGCGGCAATGGTGGCTGCAATGAGTCCGGCAATGATGCAGTACCAAGCGGCAGCGGACAGTGAGGGCATGTCGCGCCAGCGGGCGATCAGGTCGAAGATGAAGCTCGTGACCAGCAGGCCAATCGGGAAAGCGACCAACATAGGATGGATCGGGTGAGATGCGATGGAAGCACGAGAGCGCATAGTTGTTCCTGAGTGTTGGGATTGCCTGTGATGGCGCGAAGGATGGCTGGATAAAGTTGGCTGACAGGCTCGTTTTCGTTTCTAATGCGGAACACCGGTGAAATCCATGAAAGGCTGCTCGGAAATAGAGCTGGTCAAGTTGACGGGAGCTGATCGCAGGTGACGAGTTGAACGGGCTGATCTTCTGGATACTGTTTCTCTCCTTTGTGGGCGTGATGCTGGTGCTGGATCTCGCGGTGTTCAATCGCGGACCGCACACCGTGCGTTTCAAAGAGGCGATTGGCTGGAGCATCTTTTGGATCGGTCTGGCAGCCGCGTTCGCGGTGCTGGTGTACTTTTGGCGAGGGAAGACTCCGGCACTCGATTTCGTTACCGGATACCTGATTGAAGAGTCGCTCAGCGTCGATAACCTGTTCGTTTTTCTGCTGATCTTCAAATATTTCAAGGTGCCATCGCAGTACCAGCACAAGGTGCTGTTTTGGGGAATCATCGGTGCGCTGGTCATGCGCTTTTTGTTCATCATTGCGGGCGTGGCACTCATCAACCGCTTCCACTGGATCATTTACATCTTCGGCGTATTCCTGGTGTACACGGGAATAAAACTGTTCCGGAGTTCGGATTCGAAGGTAAACCCCGAGAGCAATCCAGTGCTGAAATGGGTGCGCAAAGTGGTGCCGGTTACGCCGGATTACGTGAAGGGGAAGTTCCTGGTCCGAAATAGGGGCTTGTACGCGACGCCATTGTTGCTGGTGCTGGTGGTCATTGAGACGACGGATGTGGTGTTTGCCGCAGATTCCATTCCTGCGGTGCTGGCGATCACACGCGATCCGTTCATCGTGTTCACGTCGAATGTATTCGCAATTCTGGGATTGCGGTCTCTGTACTTTGCGCTGGCGGGAATGATGGAGTTGTTCCATTTCCTGCACTATGGGTTGGCCGTTATCTTGAGCTTCATCGGCATTAAGATGCTGTTGTCGAACCACTATCACCTGCCTACGCCTGTAGCGCTGGGAGTGGTGGGGGGAGTACTGGCTGTGTCGGTGGTGGCGTCGATACTCTTCCCGAAAAAAGAAGAGGTTAGGAGTTAGGAGTTGGTGGGTAGGAATTGACAGTCAAACTTTCAGCTATTGGAGACATTTTCATGAATAGGGTGGGGCGATTTGCGGTAATTCTGTTTTTATCGGTACAGGTATTTGCGGCGTCGCCGGCCAGGCAAGACCGTATGGCGATTCCGCCGGAACCGAAGCTGCTGACGTGGTCGCAACAGATCGCGGTCCGGGAAGGATGGCTTACAAAGCGGCAGGGGATGATCCTCGACATGATGCGCAAGCATGGCGTGGATTGGTGGGTGATCGTGAATGAGGAGTTCCACGATGATCCGTTGACGCAATACATTACACCGCCGCGACCGTACACGGGTGGACGGGATATTTTTCTTTTCATCGATACCGGCGAAAAGGGGCTGAGAAAGCTGGCAATCACCGGCTATGCCGAAGAGAACGTCAAGAAATTCTTTGAGGCTCCGGATGATCCGAAGCCAGCCGATAAGGTGCTGCCGGAGCTTTATAACGAATATCACCCAAAGAAAATTGCGCTCTCGTTTGGCGGGAAGCGCGGGGTGACTCGCAGCATCACATACGACACGTACAAGTTTCTGGCCGAGAAAATGGGTCCTGAAGCCGAGAGCCATTTTGTTCCGGCGGCGGATTTGATCGAGGAGTATTCAGACACGCGCCTTCCTGAGGAGTTTGCTACCTATACCGATATGGTGAAAGTGACGGAAATCCTGGCGAAGCGGGCGCTATCGGGAGAGGTAATCAAGCCGGGGAAGACGACCGTGGGCGACGTGCGGCGGTGGCTGTACGACGAGATGGGAAAGCGCAACCTGACAACGTGGTTTCAGCAGGACCTGCGTGTCCAGAGGAAGGGGATGGCCAACAAAACATCGCGCGGGTTCCTGGCTGTTGCACCGGAAGAGGTGGTGATCCAAAAAGGCGATGTGGTCCACCTCGATTTCGGTATCACCTACATGGGGCTGAACACCGACTGGCAAAAGATGACCTATGTGCTTCGCGATGGTGAGAAGGATGTCCCCGACGGACTGAAGAACGCGCTGGCCAACACGAACGCATTGCAGGATGCGATGGTGAAGTACTCGCGTCCGGGACGCGCGGCGGGCGACGTGTACAACGACGTGATGAACGAGATGAAAGAGAAGGGGATCGAGGCGAAGGTGTACAGCCATCCTCTGGGATTCCAGGGACACGCGCTGGGAGCCGCAATCGATTACCGTTCGGCACAGAGAGCCGATTCGATGCCGGTAGCAAAGACACTGCGAGAGGGTTCGTACATCTCGATCGAATTGAACTCGGTTACACCCGTGCCGGAGTGGGATGGCCAGAAGGTGTTTGTGATGGAAGAAGATCCGGCGTACCTGACGAATGAGGGATGGAAGTTTTTTGTGCCGAGACAGACGGAATGGTATGTGGTGAAGTAAACGCAAGACTCCAAATGTCGACCGATCTGAACAATGTGAAAGATAAGTCTCCGATTGCCGGACACATACTTATTGCGACTCTGTTGCTTTTTCTTGAGGTGTGCGTAGGGATAGGGATGGTCGGCATGAGCGTAG
This sequence comes from uncultured Terriglobales bacterium, assembly GCA_964460935.1. Lineage (GTDB taxonomy): Bacteria > Acidobacteriota > Terriglobia > Terriglobales > Acidobacteriaceae > DATMXP01. Next base: position 8,049 of record CAYWSM010000384.1, read on the forward strand.
GTTTCTTCGTCGCTGGTATCGCATTCCTGCGTGCAGTGAAATGGAAGGACCTGCGCCGGCATCTTCTTCGCGTATCGGCTGTGTATGTGCTGTTATTTGTCGGGACCGCTGTTGCGATCGCATGGAACTCCAGTCTTGCTCGGAAGAGGGCTGAACCTGTTATCGCTGCTGTTGAACGATTCCGGGCTGATCACGGTCGGTATCCGGGAACATTGAATGAACTAGTGCCTGCTTACCTGTCGTCCATACCAAGAGGGGGCTTTACATGGATAAGCCGTCAATATTGGTACGATGCGCGGCGTCCGCAGGTTTACTTCGCAGCAATGTTCCATGGCGTGTTTTTCTACGATTTTCCAACGCACCAATGGTTGTCGAATGAATAAGGAATGCGTTATTCGAACCGTATCTTCTGCCCCGACACGATGGAGTGTTTCTTGAACTTCACGTCGTCGTGTTCGGGGTAGTCGGTACGGTAGTGGGCGCCGCGGCTTTCGAGGCGGGCGAGGGCGGAACGGGTGATCAGCATGCCGTTTTGCCAGATGTTGTTGGCTTCGTAAGCGCGGCGTGATGTTTCCTTCGGCAGCGATTCGCCGAGGATCTGAAGCTGTTCGAGAGCGTGCTTGAGCGACTTGCCGGATCGGACGATTCCAACGTCGCGCCACATGATGTCCTGTACCTGACGGATGAAATCCTCGGCGACTTTCGCAGACGGCGTGACGATACCGTTCGGCTTACCTTGCGCAGCTTTCTTTTCCGGTTGGATCTCCTTAAGTTCCGCTTCTTCAAGCATGGTGCGTGCGGACCGTGCGCCGTAAACCAAACCTTCCAATAATGAATTGCTTGCCAGCCGGTTCGCGCCGTGCACGCCGGTGCAGGCGACCTCTCCCGCAGCGTACAGGCCGGAAAGGCTGGTGCGTCCGTTGAGGTCGGTGCGAACGCCACCCATCGCATAATGAGCCGCCGGACGGACAGGGATCATGTCCTCGGTGATGTCGAGGTTGTACTTGAGACAAGTTTCGTAAATTCTTGGAAAGCGAGCTTTTATCTTGTCGGCGTTCTTGTGCGTAAGATCGAGGTAGACGACCGGATCCTTGCTGTGGCTGACCTCGAGTTCGTGAGCGATAGCACGGGCCACCACGTCGCGCGGAGCTAGCTCGGCAAGCGAGTGGTACTTCGGCATGAACCGAACGAGCTGGTCGTTGCGCAGGACTGCGCCTTCGCCGCGGAGAGCTTCCGATAACAAGAATCGCGGAGCGCCTTTAATGTAGAGCGCCGTGGGATGGAACTGCACAAACTCCATGTCACTGACCTCGGCACCAGCGCGGAAGGCCATCGCTACTCCGTCGCCGGTAGCGACAGGCGGGTTTGTGCTTTCCTTGTACACATGGCCAAGGCCACCCGAGGCGAGCAGGACGGCAGCAGCGCGAACGGGATGTACCGAACCGGTGTTGTCGAGCAGCGTGAGTCCGGCGACGCGGCCATCTTCCACGATCAGATCGGTGGCAAATTCAAATTCGCAGATCGAGATGTTTTTCAGCGATTTCGCTTTGAAGTAGAGAGCGCGGCCAATCTCACGGCCAGTAGAGTCGCCATGAGCGTGCAGGATGCGATCGCGACTGTGCGCGCCTTCACGAGTGAAGGCAAGCTTGGTGCCATTGCGGTCGAACTGCGTTCCCCATGCGATGAGTTCCTCGATGCGCTCGGGACCTTCATTGACCAGCACGTGAGCTGCGTCAGGATTCACGAGTCCATCGCCGGCGGTCATCGTGTCCTGGAAGTGCAGCGAGATTTCGTCTTCGTCGCTGAGCGCGGCGGCAAGTCCGCCTTGCGCATACTGTGTGGCTGATTCCGTGTATTCCAGCTTGGCAAGAACGAGGACACGTCCGGCGGACGCGAGATCAATACCGGCGCGCAGGCCCGCAATGCCCGCGCCTACGACCAGAAAGTCAGTTTCCGCAGGAACGCTCTTCATAGTTCGTAAAGATGGTAACATCCGCACTGATCCGAACTGCACAGGTGCACTACGCTATTATTGAACCAATGGAACGTGTCGAGATCAAAATTCCGACATCGCCGTATTCCGCGATGATCGAAAACGAGATTTTGCAGCGGGTCGGACAGTGCGTTTCCGACATCTTGCCGGGTCGTAAGCGCCTGTTCGTGGTGACATCGCCGCCGATTCGCAAGCTGTACGGGGAGATGCTGACGAAGTCACTGGAAGGGTTCGAGTCGGTATTTCTCGAAATTCCAGACGGTGAGCGATATAAGACGTTCCGAACGGTCGAAGATCTCGCACGAAAGCTGGTTGATAAGGGCGCGGACCGGAAATCCGTCGTGCTGGCCTTGGGCGGCGGAGTGGTCGGCGACACTGCTGGTTTCGCTGCCTCGATCTACATGCGAGGGATCGATTTCATCCAGATTCCGACGACATTACTGGCGCAGGTGGATGCTTCCGTTGGCGGAAAGACAGGTGTCGATTTGCCGGAAGGGAAGAACCTGATTGGCACGTTCCATCACCCGCGGGCTGTCCTGATCGATCCATCTGTACTCGCCACGTTGTCCGATCGAGAGTTTCGCGCCGGACTCTACGAAGTGCTGAAGTACGGGCTGATCCGGCGAAAAGACATGTTCGACTACATGGAGCAGAACCGCGATCGGATCTTGCAGCGCGATCCAGAGGCGCTGCAGTGGCTGATAACGGCATCGGTACAAGTGAAAGCCGAAGTGGTTGCGGCGGATGAGAAGGAAGGCGACCTGAGGCGCATCCTGAACTTCGGGCACACGATCGGGCACGCGCTGGAAGCGGAAACACGCTATAAGCAATTTCTGCACGGCGAGGCGGTAGCGTGGGGAATGGTAGCAGCGTCGATGTTGGCCGTGGCCGTGCAGAAGACTACGCCGGAAACAGCGCAGAAAATCATCGGCAGCATACTTGCCTATGCATCTCTGCCGAAAGTGGAGACGCGTGGGAAGAAGATTATTCGCCGACTGGGAATGGACAAGAAAACAATCGACGGTGTGGTGCACTTCATTCTTCCGACGGAGTTGGGGTCGGTTGAGGTCGTGAAAGACGTCCCGGAAAAAGCCATCATCCAGGCAGTGGAAGAATTGAGATATCTGTCACAATCCGTTTAGTCCGTAATTGTTCATTGAAGATTGTCAATTGAATATTGAAGTCAAAAGCGAACAGCGTGTGGTTGGCGCAGCGCCGGTAGGGGCAACCGATCGCGAGTCGGCGTCGCGTGCTGTGCGGGAGATGTTTACTTCCATCGCACACCGCTATGACCTGCTGAATCACGTACTGTCGCTCAATACGGATCGCTACTGGTGGTGGCGGGCGTCCAGAACTTTCCGGCATATCTTGCAGCGAAACGATGCGCGAGTCCTTGACCTTTGTTGTGGAACCGGAGACATGACGTTTGCCCTGAAGAAGAGAGGTGGAAGCGCAACGCCGTCGATCATGGGAGCGGACTTTTCGCACGCGATGCTGCAGCGCGCGTTTGTAAAGTCGCGTGGGACGCCGCTGCGCTGGGTGGAGGCGGACGCCTTGAAGCTCCCGTTGCCGAACGAGCGCTTCGATCTTGTAACCTCCGCGTTCGGCTTCCGCAACCTGGCCGACTACGATGCAGGCCTGAATGAAATTTTTCGCGTGCTCAGAGCCAATGGCGAGATTGGAATTCTCGATTTTGGAGAACCGAGGGGACTGCTCGGACGTTTTTACCGGTTCTATTTCCGCAACGTATTGCCGAGAATTGGCACAGTCATTTCGGGTGTAAGTGGTCCGTATGCGTATCTGCCTGCCAGCGTGGCACGGTTTCCCGAACCGCAGGAGATGTTGCAACGAATGAAGCGTGCAGGATTTCGAGAAGTCTCATGGACGCCTTACACATTCGGAATTGCTGGACTATACCGGGGGAAAAAGTAAGAATAGTTTCAAGTTACGGATGGGGTGGGTAATAGGAGCTCAGACCGTTGCTGCTATGTCAACGGTTGTTGAATCTTCCGTGTTGAAAGTGTCCTGCAAGGCTGTGGCTACGCTGTAGCGAATCACCTTCTCGTAATCCGATCCCAGAAACTGCTTCAGCTTCGATGTATCCACGAGGTAAGAGCCGTACATGTACGGAGCAGCCTCTGGCGGAATACCCGAGATGCCAAAATCCCAGAGCAGGCGAAGGACTTCTCGCATCACCCATTTTCCGGGAACCCGGATGACGCGCGCTTTTGCGATCGCACTAGCGTCTTCAAAGGTGATAGGCTCTCCGCGTCCGGCGACATTCAGAACCGAAAGCTCATTCTTGTAAGCTGCGGGGCGATGCAGGATGTGGGCGATCAGGCGAGCAACATCATCCACATGAACAAATTGAAAACGGTTCTGCCGATACTTCTTGCCCGGTACCAAGAGCGGCAGGCGCTTGCCTTGCTGGCGCATACGCTCTGCTCGTTTGCCGTTGCCGGTGGGAGTTCCGCGAAGAGCACCGACCATGTAATTGTTTACTGTAGCGCCCGTGAAGATGTGTGGCCGCAGGATGTAGGTGCTGCATCTGCCGAGAGTTTCCGCACGGAAATGGACGGCTTCATCGGCCTGTTGCTTATGGATCGCGTAGGGAAGCGTGTGCGCGGCCAGAGGATGCGTTTCTTTGACGGGACCGGGTGTTTCGGGTCCGTATGCCGAAACGCTACTCGAGAAAATGAACGTGTCGATTACGCCGCCAAGGCGGTTCACTTCGCTAACAGCTTCCATGACGCGCGCCGTTCCAGCAACATTGACCTGCCACATATGCTCAACATCAAGCAAGCCTGACTGGAGAGGATCAACCACAAACGCCAGATGGACGATGGCGCGAGCTTCGCTCTGTTTCAGCAGTTGAACAAACTGACGGCATGCGGCTTCGCGGGCAAGGTCAATTTTTTCGAAGCGGCCAACTAAACCGTCTCGGGGTGGAACGATGTCCACCCCGATTACGTTGAAGTCTTCGAGAAGCGGGAGAACCCGGTGACCCAGATTGCCAGAAACTCCCGTAACGATAACTGCCGGCTTGTGGCCAGTAGTCACTGTTTCGAAGATGCCGGGTTCTCAACCGAAGAGGAATCTGTCATCGGAGTTACCTGGTGCGACTCAGGAGCGCCTGGAGGTGCATTAACATCCACGGCAGGAGCAGCAGGCGGATCCGGACGGAAATAAGCCTCGTTGAGCTCAGGTTTAATCGAGGACGTCATCTCCTCAATCTTGCTGCGGAATTTCTCATTAGTGAGCTCAGCTTCAATGGCGGTTTTAACCGAGGCAAGCGGCGTTGTCTGCT
>CAYWSM010000385.1:0-2939 GCA_964460935.1 uncultured Terriglobales bacterium
ATTATGTTCGGAATCACGCTGCCGGCAATCCCCTGTTCATCTTTGAGAACTCATCGGGTTTCCACTACTCGTATTCCGACGGCGGCTTCTCATGGGTCGGCACCTTTGGCAATCCTTCCGACTGGAGCGAGGCATACTTCAACGACTTCTATGCCAACGCCGCAGCCAACTCCGGCAAACACACTGTAGGCTCCGCGGTAAAAGGCTTCAACGACACGGGATCTCCCTGGGGTTCCCACCGCATCATCAACCAGAATTGCGGCCAGAACTGGCTGAACACGTTCAAGGAAATTGGTCAGTACTATTCCTCCGGCAATCAATTGGAATCGCTGCAACTGGTAACGTGGAACGACTATGAGGAAGGTACCGCCATTGAGCCCGGCATTGATAACTGCGTCTCGATCGAAGGTTCGAGTTCGGCTAGCGGAGTCTATTGGAACGTGAGCGGAAACGAGAACACCATTAATCATTACACGGTGTTCATCTCCAGCGATGGCAAGAACCTGATGAAGCTGGCTGATGTCCCCGCTGGCGTCCACTCGTTCGATCTCGGTGGATATGACTTTTCTGGAAATTACACGCTTTACGTGCAAGCCGTGGGGCAGCCTTCGATTCAAAACCACATCTCGGGGCCGATAGCTTACAGTGCAACCGGATCATTCGGCTCCGCTCAGTTGCCATCCGGAGCCGACCTCGCGGTCACCGCTGCACCATCGAACATTGTCGTTCCGCAAGGAAGTACAGCTTCTCTTCACATCAGTCTTACCCCCTTGGGCAATTTTAACCAGGCAGTTACGCTGAGCTGTGCCAACCTCGCGCCCGGACTGACTTGCTCTTTTGACCAGAACTCTATCGTCCCCGGTCAAAGTACCGTCACAACCGTCATGACCATCCACGCAAACCCTGCAAACATCGCGTCGAAGCGTCCCTTCGGATGGACTGGCCAGTTGGCACTTTCTCTACCCGGCATCGGTATGGTGATGATCTTTGCCGGAGACAAGAAGCCCTCGCACAAGCGCAAAATCGCCATTGTTCTCTTCGCTCTGATGGCGATTCTGGCGATGACCGCATGCGGTGGCGGCACCAAGTCCGCCTCGAATAATGGCGATCCGACAGCACCAAGTTCGCCGGGAACCTACCACATCCAGATCGTCGCCCAATCAGGATCTTTCCAGCGAACCGCAGGTTCGACGGTGGTCGTGCAATAGCTGGCTGCCAACTTCAGGGAGACGACTTTAGAAACCCGAGTCGAGAGTTCTTGACGCTGAGGATAAAATAGAAGGTGAATTTAGCCGCTGGAGTTACGGACCGGCGGCTGTGCCGCTATTTTTTGAGCAGCAGCACGATGCCTAGTACGCTGACCAGGCCTAGCGCAACGGCAAGCACGAATCGATGATCGACCGTGATTGCCACGTTCAACTTGATCTGTCGCCTAGACACCACCTCCTTTCGGTGGGCAGACAACACACGCCCCGGGTCACGACCGGGGCGTTTCTCTTTGGTGGATTCCCACCACCAAGGATCTCGTTACCCGGGTGCCCGCCATACTCCGAAGAAGGCGTTTGGATTCTAGAGAACGTTGCCGTTAGAAGGATGTGACATCCCACACGGGACGCGGCATTTAGACAAGGTTAGTGGATAGCCGCCTGATTCGATAACCGTGTCGGCTCCAGAGCCTCTGAGTAGACTTGGATCGCTCAAAGAACCAAGGCTCGGAGGAAAGGAGCCGACACGGTTATCGAATCAGGCTCATATTCGGCACGCTGATGGAAGTTCTGGGCTTAATCTAGACGTTAGATGGAATGGACGTCTGTGACGCCCGGGTTAGCCCAACCGAAGGGCGAACCCGGGGCACCCATTCAGGGATAACGATAACGTTACCCGGGCCACCAGCCCGGTCCGGTCATTCACTTGTACTGTTATCTTTGGACGTGCTCTGGTAGCAGTCCTCGTTAGTGAAAATCCCACATCTGCCGGAAGATGGCAGATGTGGTGCACCAGGCATGATGACGCATCCGAAGATGTACAGGCCATACCAGCGCCGGACGTGCTCCAGGGTTCGCTCGAAAGTCAGACGCGCTCGATCGTGGTTGAGGAATGCGAGACGGCGGTAACAACTGAAGGTGAGGAAGTGATCGCTGCCGAAGTATTGGTAGCGCTTGAGTCGGGTGGGCACATGGAGAGAGTAACACCGACGGTTATCGGGGCGATGTGATGCGGGTCGCCGGAATGAGTTCAGACAGTGCGGGCACCGTCTCACCCCACCCTTACGCCAAAAGAAGGCTAGAGGGTGGGGGCACCCACTGCGATTAACGCGAGCGTTTGTCGGGGCCACCCGCCGCACGGAACTACTAACGATGCGAATTGGAAACGGACGCAGGGACCGGATTATCCCAATCTGCGCCGGAGGTGCTCTTTGCGCACAATACGGAAATCGGTCACAGCAACAGAGATCAAAACCGCTGCCCAAACCAAAGTGATCGCAGTGCGTAGCGTTACAAGCAAGACCACGATTAAATGGTTGGGGGGGTACTGTTCCTGATCAGATCGGCAAGAACCAGGAAACCAAAATAGGCCCATACACAAGCCCCGACTCCAGCCAGTGTCATCAGAGCGAGCAGGGGAATTTCGTAGTTCCACTTCGGGAACCTCATGAAACTTCGGCCTTGACGTCTCAAGCCTATTTCTAGGATTGCGAAATACCAGAACACAACTGTGGTGGAAAACAGTAAACAGCGAGCGGCCCATCTCAACAATTCATAAACAAAAGGAGAGGATTGCCATAGCCATCCTAATAGGCGTAAAGGATAAAACAATATCAAGAATACAACAAACGCAGGATAGTTAAGGGCCCAGACCGCATCCTTTAGGTGCCGCCAGTAAGTACTATAGGCATCTACACTGCTACGCTCCTCAACTACGGCCACAACAATCATTGC
>CAYWSM010000386.1:0-2321 GCA_964460935.1 uncultured Terriglobales bacterium
CTGGTGGACATCAACAACGAAAGCCAGTACTTCCCGCTGCAACATCTCGCGCCGGATCAGGGCGTCTTCGAGGTTTATAACTCGACGCTGTCGGAAGCCGCCGTGCTCGGTTTTGAATACGGTTACAGCCGCGACTTCCCCGAGGCTTTCGTTGGATGGGAAGCGCAGTTTGGCGATTTCGCCAATGGTGCGCAGATCGTCATCGACCAGTTCGTGATGGCCGGCGAAGATAAGTGGGGACTCCTCAGCGGACTGGTGATGCTGCTCCCCCACGGCTACGAAGGCCAGGGACCGGAACACTCCAGCGCTCGCATCGAGCGTTATCTCCAACTGTGCGCACGCGACAACGTGCAGGTCTGCCAGCCCTCGAACGCCGCGCAGTACTTCCACATGCTGCGGCGCCAGATGCTGCGCACATGGCGCAAGCCGCTCATCTGCTTCACCCCGAAATCGATGTTGCGTCACCCCGATGCCAGTTCGCCAATCTCCGAAATCACCAGCGGACGCTTCCAGCCGGTGCTTTCGGATAACGAGATCCAGAATGCGAAACGTATTGTCGTATGCACCGGCAAGATCGGACGCGAAATCCGCATGGAGCGCAAGAAGCGCAAGGATACCGACACCGCAATCGTCTTCATGGAGCAGCTCTATCCCTTCCCTGAAGCAGAGGTCAGAGCAGCGCTCGACTCTCATCCCAACGCGGAAGAGATTGTTTGGGTGCAGGAAGAGCCGGCAAACATGGGCGCCCTCACATTCATGGTTCCTCGTCTCAAACGCATCGCCAAGGATCGTCCGGTGCTGACGGTAAAGCGTTCAGCCAGCGCCAGCCCTTCCACCGGATCGGCGAAGGCGCACGAGATGGAGCAACGCACGGTCATCGACCTGGCGCTCGGCGGATAATAAACGCAAGTCATAAGGACGGAGTACGAAGGTCGAAGTGAAGTGGCTTCGACCTTTTTCTTTTTTAATAAGCACCTGTCGAGTGAGCTCTAGTACCAATCCCCGCGCGTCAGCGGCAGGTATGCCTTCCCTCCCTCCGGCTTCGCCATCAGCACCTGATACAAGTTCAACCGTCCGGTATCGAACGCGTGTGACGATCCTGCCATATACAAACGCCAGATTCGATAGGTTGTTTCATTCGTTAGGGTGGCGGCTTCCTTATGGTGCGCCTCCAGCCTTCTGACCCAATGCCGCAGAGTGATCACGTAATGCTCGCGCAAGCTCTCGACATCGCGGATTTCAAATCCCGCTTCTTCCGCGGCATGCGCGGTCACGTTTAGCGGCACCAGCTCCCCGTCCGGGAAAACATACCGATCGACGAACGATTCTCCCTTTCGCTTAAAGTTCGCGTTATAGGCAATGCCGTGGTTGAGAAACACTCCTCCGGGCTGTAGCAGGCAAAACGCTCGTGAGAAATACTCAGACAGCAGTTTCTCGCCTACATGCTCGAACATGCCCACGCTGACAATCTTGTTGAAGCGTTCTCTCTGCTCCAGTTCGCGATAATCGCAAACCTTGACCCGACAGCAATCGGCGAGTCCGGCCGCAGCAATCCGCTGGCTGGCAATTTCAGCCTGCGGCGCGCTCAGCGTGATACCGAACGCCTGAACACCGTAGTGTTTCGCCGCGTACAGCACCAGAGCGCCCCAGCCACAGCCAATATCAAGCAGACGATCGTTTGGACGCAGCCGCAACTTGCGGCAAATGTAGTCAAGTTTTTGCACCTGCGCAGTCTCAAGATCGTCGCTCGCGGCGTGGAAATAGGCACACGAATAGACCAATCGCTCGTCGAGAAACAGCGAATAGAACTCTCCCGGCAAATTGTAGTGATAGGCGATTGCCTGGCGATCGCGCTGCGGCGTATGTCTTGATCCAAAAAGCCGAGCGGATTGTACGTTGTGTTTCGCGCTGGGCAGCTTTCTCAGCAACGACAGGAGTTGGAGTTTCTCTCCGATGCCGAAATCAGACTGCGTCAGCGAGTCGCCGAGTTCCATAGCCGCGATGATGTCGCCCTCGATGTCGAAATCATTCGAGATGTACGCCTCGCCAAGACTCAATTCGCTCGGTGACTCGAGTATTTGCCGCAGAGCGCCGGAATGATGCAGAACCAGCGTGAACACCGGATCATGCGTGGCGCCCCAGACCGTTCCATCCCACAGCCGAACCTGGAAATCGACCCGATGAATGCGGAGGGCCAAGGCGTTCAGCAGGGCTATGCTATCTTCGACCTGAGTTGTGTCGAAGAGGATACTTGCGGGTGTCCCCATACCCAATCCTCCTCTACTTACGATGAAGAAAGAGGCTTGAAGTTGCCGAACTTC
>CAYWSM010000387.1:0-9538 GCA_964460935.1 uncultured Terriglobales bacterium
GCGCGCGTGAAGCTCGAAGAACTGCTCAAGGACAAGAAGAAAGCCGAACAGGAGATGAAGACAGCCGCCGCGAAGTTCGATATCGATCCCAAGGTAGACCTCCCCGGCGATCCCAAGATCGACGGCAGCGCCGACTTTGCCTTCGTCTTCGCACCCGGCAAACTGGAGGGCGTGAGATTCCTGAGCGGCAACGACAAGCTCAAGGGCCTGAACGATAAGCTCGCGACGCTCAAATATCCGGTCGAGTTCCCCGACGCTACACCGACCAAGATCGTCCGCCGCGGAACCGTCACCTGCAAGAGTGACGCCTGCACCCTCACGCTGCAAGCCTCCGACGAGGTCACCAGCGCCGAATAAATAAGGAAGTCGCTGTGGGACCGGCTCGATGTGGAACCAGGTTGATGTGGGACCGGGCGCCCTCGCCCGGTCGAGCGGAGCGAAGCTCCGCTGAACACTTGAAATCTATTAGAAACTGAAAGCCGTTAGCTGTGATGGACGCCGGTCGCCCCGACCGGCGTTCGCTCTTCATCCGATCACCAGATCGTCTGATCACCAGATCCCCAGATGCCCCTTGACTTCGTCCCCGTTCCGCCTCAAAGTTCAAGTTCTGCCCCAGGGAGGGCCCGCTTGCCCACGTCCATCGGTATCTTCACGTCCAGCGATCAGGCCGAGCACGCCGTTCATGAATTGCTTGCGGCCCAAGTCCCCGAGGCGGATATTTCGCTTCTGACCCCTGACCTGCCCCATCATCGTGCCGAAAAGCTCGGCGCTCTTGTTGGCGGCGCCATCGGCACCAGTGCCGGACTCACTCTCGGCCTCGCCACCGCCACATTATTCGTTCCCGGAGTCGGTCAGGTCGTCGCCATCGGAATCGGCGCTGCCACCCTCTTGGGCATCGGCGGCGTCAGTGCTGGCAAGTCAGTCGGTGCCGGCATCGATGCGCTCGCCGACGAAGAACATGCTTCCGGTGTGCCTGATGCGGCTTATTTCCGCAACATCCTCCAGCAAGGCCGTTCCGTCATCGTTGTCCAGACGGACGACACCGGTGCTCATACCCGCGCGTCCGAGGTGCTCAGCCGTCTCGGTATTCCTCCGGAAATCGAAGAGTATCGGCCGCCCGCCGTCGTGACCCGCCGCTATGCCGGCGATGTCCTCATCATCTCCGTTTCCGGACGCATGATCCTCGGCGACGCCAATGCGACCTTCCACGATTTCGTTTATGACGCCATCAATCACCGATGCCGCAAGATCCTCGTCGATCTCAGTGCCGTTACCTACATCGATAGCTCCGCCGTCGGCGAACTGGTGAATGCTCACATCAAGCTGAAGAAGTCCGGAGGCCAGCTCAAGCTCGTACACCTCTCGTCCAAAGTCCGCGAAATGATGCACGTCACGCAGCTCGACAAGGTAATCGAAATTCATCCAGACGAAAGCAAGGCGCTGGCGGCCTTTGCTTAACAGTTTCGTTAACGATCCACAGGAATGTTCCACGTGGAACATTCCCGAAGTGGGATTGGCAGCGCGATTGCAGCCGTTCCGCTTCGGGACGAACTTTTTGGGCATTGGTTCAGATTGGGAACTCATACCAACGATAGCCGCTCCAGCGCCGGGCCAATGACTGTCGAGCCAAACCTTTTGCAAGGAAAGTCTTCGATGATCCGAGTACTTGTGGTGGTGTGGACAATCGCACGGGTTGCTGCCGCCGTTGTGCTTGTGGGTTGGGCCTCTTTGCATTTGCGCCTGCTGGATGTAGCGATCGGCGTGGCATTGCCAGAGTGGCTCAAAACACCGGGAGTGGCGCTGCTTGTGATTGGCGGAGTCGTCGTTCTACTCTGTGGCGGGATGCTCAGCACCCCAGGTGTTCTCCCAACTCAGTTCGTCGTTCTTGGTCCCTTCCGGTATGTACGAAATCCAATGTCACTGGGAGCTGTGATTACGATGTTTGGCTGGGCTCTGTTTTGTCGCTCCATTCGATGCTGCTATTTTCGGTGATTTTGTTCGTAACTCTGCACGGGTTTGTCGTGCTTCTGGAAGAGCCAGGATTGGAGAAGCGATTCGGAACGAGCTATCTGCAATACAAGAACTCCGTAAATCGTTGGCTTCCGACCTTCAGATACACCACGCGGTACTGATCCGCACCCAGGTTAGCCCAACCGAAGGGCGAACCCGGGGCACGCAACGTTCGTTATCGCTGAGATACCCGGGCCACGCTGCCCACAGGCCCCCGGCGGATCACCCTCGTCGCAACGACTCGAGAACAGTCTCAAACGCCTGAAGATAACCGTCCAGTAGTGAACCCACGTGTTCTTTTTCCCTGATACGGCGATCGTCAAGAGAGATCTCGTTCTTCTGTTGGACGTCTAGAATGAGCGCCTGAACCTCGCCTCGATTCCAAAACGTTAACATAGCAGCCGCTAATCCTGCATCCAGTTCTAAGATGAGCTTACCCTTCTCCCTATCCGTCGCGGAGGCAAATCGGAAGCGTACTTCCCAACCCGCTTTCGCGAGTTCGCGACCGTGTGTTGCAAACCAGTCGATAACTCCAAGCACAACGGTTCCGCTAATCATGGGATATCCTCAAGCACATCGATATTGATGGCCTCTGGCATCTCTTTTACACCGTACTTTTCAGCAAACAGGCTGCTTGGTCCGTAAATCTTCCCCCAGCCGTTCGCAGTCATGCCTTTCACTGCAGAGGCCTCAACATCGAATTCGACAAATACTGATCCTTTAGGCGCATCTCTGTAGGCAGTGGGATCTGGCGGCACGGTCACGCTGGTAACGCCATTCAACCTACTTTCGACCACCCTTCCATTGTCTTTCATTTTCTCCAATTCTTCGGGGCTCATCCACCTTCCAACCCTGACCATTGCGGGTGCGCCACTTGGATTCGTGAATGGATCTGCTGCGACAACGTTCAAGCAATTGACTATCATCCAATCGCATTTCTTTCCGTCCCACCAGTCTGCCAGTTCTCGCCGGAAGCGGCCGTATCTATCACCCGCGCGACCTGCAGCCGCATTTAGTGCTTGCTGGCGTTGTTGCAGGCTATTCTGGAACCGGTAATACCAATCCAGAACCTCGCCGGTGCAGTGCGTGTGGAAAACGGCGCAGAGGCGGGCGTCTCGCGCGGCGGGTGTATCTTCCTTCTGTGGATCGCCGTGTCCGTCGAGATCAAATCTGCCGATCGGGTTATTTCCGACAAAGGCGTACAGGTTCAGCGACTGAGGATCCCCCAACTTCGCGTATGGTACGGGTTCGGCTTTGGCGCTCCAGTCCGGCGAGACAAACCGCCCCGCCGTTTCGCTGTGGAATCTCGCCCCGAAGTAATCGAGTCCGGTCTCCGGATCATGTTCCTTACCGGTCAGATGAAGAGGGCTGATGGCGAGATCGGAAGCACAGCTTTCACCATCTCCAAACGGCAAGCTAAGGCATGTTTCGGCCACGCTTCCGTTCGGGTAAGTGCGATAACGTTCCGTGCCGATCCAGTCTGTGGCATTGAAAAATGTAGTTCCACTGTTGTAGCTGGCGATGTGCTCGCCGCCGGCATATATCTCACCGCTTGCCCACTCGAGAGTGCTGTAGTTGTTCTTGGTGATGCAGTGGCCTTCGAGATCGTACAGGCATTCGACGTTGTACCATTGCGACTGCCCTGGCAGGGTGATGCGTATGCGCCGTCCTTCGGCATCGTAAACGTAGGAGGCGGTGCTGCCGCCATCCACTGAGACGATGTGGTTCTCGGCGTCGTACGTCAAGGTATGCGGGCTAGGATTGGCGTTACTGGCCGGAATATAGGTGAGATTTCCAGCAGAATCGTAAGTGTAGCCGTCGATGCGATTGTTATTGCCGTTGAAGGTAACCAGGAAAGACAGCGGGCCGTTCTGCTGCCACCGATTGCCGTAGCGATCATAGGCGTAGCTGTACTGCGTGCCATTGATGTTGGCCGAGGCGTAGAGGCGATTGAACTGATCGTAACTGTATGCCCAATTCCCATTTACGCTGTCGTTGCCGCGGATAACATTACCGTCAGGGGCAAGATCGAGGCCGAAGGTGTAAACGAGATTGGTCAGCGATCCGTTGGAGAGAGTACCCAACCATTTGTTCTGCAACTGCCCGCGAGGACTGTAGAAACGTTCCTCGGTCAATCCGTTTCCGAAAGTGGCGAAGATACGTCCGGCGTCACCATAGGTCGCATTTGAAAGGAGCGTGGCCGGATGGTTTGCATCCGCAAAGCTGCTTGTCATTGAACGCAATTTGCGGTTTTCGTTGTAGTTGTACGTGAATGTCACAAGCTGACCGTTGGTGGAACTGATCATGTCCGACGCAAGGTCGTAATCGTACTGGAGCTGATAGAAAGAACTGCCGCATGTACTTGGGCCGCACTGCCAATTGCTCAGAATCCGGCCGAGCGCATCGTAGCTGTAGACAGAGCGCGTGTTGGCCACATTCGACTCGGAGGTGAGATGGCCGACCGGATTGCTGATGGTTTTACCCCAAGCAGTGCTTTCGTCGTAATTGTAAGTAGCATTTTTTCCACTACTGTCACTGTAGGTCTTGGTTTTTAGGCGATGCACGCCGTCATAGGTATACGTGGTCGTAGTCGTAGCATTAGCCGATTGGTTCGCCATGGGCCTTGTGCGAGTCGAAACGAGCCCATCTGTATTGTAGGTATAACTTGTTGTTCCCGATTCGGCGTTGTTTGCAGACGTTAACTCGGACAAGCCATCGTAATTGAATGTCCGTGTAATGACTCCTTGCGTTACGGTTTTCAAATTGTCGAGCACATCATAGGTGTACGTGGTGAGGAAGCCTGTTCCGGCGATCTTTAACCCACACGATGCGGGAGTTCCTCCATTACCCAACAACGTGCCGGAACTGACTTCGCAAACGCTAACTAGGCGGCCAAAAGAATCTGTCTGTGTGATCCTCTGCTCGTTCAGACTTCCATTACCTTCGTCGATAACTTGCGTCGCAGAACCAGCGTAATTTGTGGTGAGGACACTGCCATCGGAATGCGTCGCTGTGCGAACGCGGCCCAATGTATCGTAGGTGTAAGCGTCGCCAGGTTCCACGCTCGAAGAACAGGCCTTCGTTGCGCCGAAGCCAGTATTCTGATACGGGTAAGAAACGAACGATTTCCGGCCTAACGCGTCGTAGCAGGTATCCACCTGATCCCAGATATTCGCTCCAGTTTGATCGTTAAAGGTCGCGGTACGACTGAGACGTCCGTAGCTGTCGTGCAGTTCCCAATAATCTGTTGAGTGCGTTGAGTCGATCTTCGTCGTGCGTTCGATCGAAACGGCGTCAGGGTAGGAGATGTCGGTTTCTGGTTGGGCACCATGTACATCAGGCGGAGAGACGGTGCGGACGAGGCGCACCATGTCATCGTACGTAAACGACGTGGTATGGCCGTTTTGATCTGTGGCAGAGGACACGGTGTTGGGACAGCTGGAGTACTTGGTCGAAGTAATATGACCAAGTTCATCGGTTACGGCAGTGCGCATTCCATGCGTCTGGGTGCCCGACGAAATGCAAGTGGTATCAGACCAGTTCTCGCTATAAGAGTAGGAAGTATGATGGCCGCCGGGGTCAACCTCCTGGGTAACATTGCCGAGTGTGTCGTAGCAGCGATGTGAGACGGCCCATGTGCTACCGGAAATCCATCGACTGATGGTAGTTGGGTTACCACGATTGGTGAACGAGGTGCCATAATTGACGTCATCGTGCCCAGGCGCTCCAGTGAACGCAGAGAGGGTTGGCACAGTACAAAAATTAGATGTGTATTCGTCGTATGCGTAGGTAGTTGATGCGATCAGAGTGCCATTTACATCACCGGCATAGACCTTTATGCTTGTGGGTTGAATGTGATATCCGCTCGTATATGAGATCGTCTTGGTGCGCGTGGGACTGACAGCCCCAAAATCCCACTCCTGAATTTCTGTTGGGTAATTTCTCAACCCGGAACCATAGCGTGTTTGGATTCCGTACGTATACTGGACTTTTGAGGTCTGCCCGGTGTCATTAAGAGTCGTAGTTACCGTACCCACAAGAGCAGTTGACGGTCCCGTATAGGTCACGTTGACGGTTTTCACGAGCGTACTGGGGCCGCTGTAGTACTGGATGGTTTGAACGTATGGGTCTCCACCGAGAACGCTGGTGTAAACCGTCTTGTCGTTGACATAGCTGTGCGTGGTAGCGTCGTAGCGAGAGGGGCCGGTCACGGTCGTGGTGGTCTGGGAATTCTGACCATTGATGACGACATTGTAGCTGAGATTCCAGGTTGCACCGTCGTATGCGATAGAGTTGACGTAGCCTGTCGAGTTTCCTGTTGTGGAATAGCCAATTGTAACTTGTCCGCCTGTCGGAAGCGTGTACCCCGTAAGTTGACCAGTGTGGCTACCGGATGTGCCAACATCATAGGTGAAAGTGTATTCGCTGCCATCGGCCAACGTCAGGGCGGTTCTGAGGCACACTGTTGCGGGATTGTTTGACAACTGGAAGTTCGCCGTCGTTTCCGCAGTTGTCGCCTGCGTACCGTCCGCTGACCGAACATAGTAGTAGCGGGTTCCTGGACAAGAGGTGCCAGTGATTGCTATCGGAAATGCGTAAGGGTCCGACGGCGCTGGGTACATCTTACGACCGAACGTGTCATAATAAGCGTTGCGATTCAAATCGAAATACGAACCGATCGTATTGCCATTCGGATCGAGGGTAATTGCCAACCCATTAGCTGTGCTGGCATTTCCCTCGGCATCATGTAGTGTGGTCGCAATACCGCCGTTATCGAGGTTGGTCGCGGTAAACGAGAACCCCATACCAACCTGATCCTCTCCTCCAGTGTTGCTTGGAGTTCCCTTGTTCGGATCGGCGTGGCCGCTGGAGTCAAAGCAGGTGATCTGATAAGTGTAGAGTTCCTGATTCGTTGTGTATTCGGTGCCCACTGCGTCGTGGAGCCGAAAGTTCTGATACCTAGTCGCATTACCGAAGGGATATTGAGGATCAGGGCAAGACTCCTTCACCGCATCGTATTGAATGTTAAAGCCTTTTTGCGAACCCCACACTGATCCTGGACCCGATCGGCAAATCCACTGGTTGTTATAGAAAGTGCAATACCCACTCTCGTGACCGAAGGTGAAAACCTGCTTATCATTTCGCTCGGGAACGGTCATAAATGGCCATTCAAGACGTAAATGGCCGGTAAGCACGTTTACGAATCCCAGCGGAATAGGCAGTGCAGTTATGTTCGGCGGAAGACCGTATACAGATGTCGTCTGCGCCAGTAGTGAAGAGTGAAAGCCGAACGTAATGCACAGAACTGCACAGACAAAGAAATATGCAGCTTTCTTCATGTTTTTCTTCCCCGTCCCCAGAAGGTGAGGCGGAGAGAATAAGAGCTACTCTGCTTCTGCTAAACGAAATTATTTCTTTGTTACGAAAATGGAACAAGACCCAGGTGCGGGTGTGTGGCACAATTGGCGTCCGTCAGCGACAGCAGGCCACCAGATGCCTAGAACCCCGCCGGCCTCTCCCCCATTACGTTGAAGGCCTTCTCCATCGCTAGGCCAGCTCGCCCGATGGTGCCTTCGTCGAAGAGTCGTCCGATCAGCGTTACACCATGCGGTACCCTTCGCGGCGGCGAGAACTTCGGCAGCGGATGCTGCGGGTCGGGCGCCCAATCGCTCCGCGCCTCGCCAACCTCGACGAATCCGGCGCGGAATGTCAGCGATGGGTGCCCCGTGTTGTTGGCGATCACCAGCATCTCGTCGCGCAACGACGGCACCAGCAGCATGTCGACCTGCGACATTAGTTTTGCCATCTCCTGGGCGACCATACGTCGGAAGCGGTCTGCCTGCACGAAGTCCACGGCCGAGAGTAACCGCGCCTGCCGAAAGAGGTTCGGCCACGCGTCGGAGACCTGCATCTTCAGTTCTTTGTCCTGGCCGCTTAACGTCAACTGCTCGAACGACGCCGCTGCCTCGGCAAACAGCATCAGGTTCAGCGAATCGTACGGCCAGTCGGGGAGCGAGACTTCCACCAGTTTCATTCCGGCTTGCTCGACCGCCTTCAGCGCGGCCCGATCCACGTCTGTTGCTGGAGCTTCCTGCATCCATTTTGGGAAATATCCAACCTTCAGGCCCGTAACCTTATCGTTAGCATCAAAAGAAAGCCCACTCGGCACGCTCTCCAAATCTCCCGGGTCCGGTCCGCTGATCGCGTTCAAAACCAGCAGCGTATCTTCGACCGATCGCGTCATCGGCCCCAGTTTGTCGAGCGTCCAGCACAGCGTCATCGCGCCCGTTCGCGGCACGCGTCCATACGTCGGACGCAGGCCGACAATCCCGCACCGCATCGTCGGCGAAATGATGCTTCCGCCCGTCTCACTGCCAATCGAGAACCCCACCAATCCCGCCGCCGTCGCCGCGCCCGGCCCTGCGCTCGACCCCGACGAACCTTCTTCCAGCAGCCACGGATTCATTGTCTGCCCGCCGAACCATATGTCGTTCAGCGCCAGCGCGCCCAGGCTCAGCTTCGCCACCAGCACCGCGCCGGCGTCGTACAACCGCTTCACCACCGCCGAGTCCGCCTTCGGCACCCGATTGCGATACGGCTCCGCTCCCCACGTCGTCGGAATGTCCGCCGTGTCCAGCAGGTCCTTCACGCCAAACGGAATCCCATGCAGCGGCCCACGATACTTCCCTGCCGCGATTTCGGCGTCCGCTTTCTTCGCCTGCTCCATCGCATGGTCCGCCGTCAGCGTAATGACGCACCGCAATTTCGGGTCGTATTTCCGCAGGCGCTCGAGATAGATCTGCGTCAGCCGCGTCGAGGTCAGCTTTTTCTGCTCGATCCAACGGGAGAGCCGTGTGACGGGTGCGAAGGCGATGTCTTCGTCGTTCGACGGCAGCGGCCCGGGATCCATCTTGCTACGGACAAAGCGCTCCGGCTGCTTGTGGACGATTCCCTCGAACGGCCGGAAGTACGGCTCAACCGTTATCGGATTCCACACCGTCGCCGGCGGCAGCGTATCCGGAATCTCCACTTTCTTCGGCCCCGTCCGCCGCTCGTATAGCGCGGCCAGGTTCGGACGCCAGCTCGCAGCCGCCTGCTCGACTTCGGGTTGCGGCATCTGAATCTGCACCAGTTTTTCGGCTTCGTAGATCGTGCCCGGCTGAATCTCTGGCCCTACCAGCGGGCCAGTCCCAAACGCCGTCGGCGCTCCCGGCGTAGTCTGTTGCTGCGGAGGCACTTGCGTTGACGGCTGCTGCGGCTCCTGTCCAAAGGCTCCCCGCGACACTGCCGCTCCCACCAATCCCACCGACGTTACAGTCAAGAACTGCCTGCGCGATTTCGACATGCACCCTCCGCGCGACATTGTAGCTGCTCGTTGATTCGCTTTCTCTTTGTTTGTCATCACGAGCGGACGTCAGTCCGCGAGGGATCTGCTGTCCACCTCGCCCGTTCTCCCGGTGTAGAATTGAGGTTTGGGCCCCCAGCCCAGGATTCGACAGAGAGGACGCAATTATGGCGACGGTACAGG